>JANNSX010000076.1:0-11150 GCA_031403155.1 Hyphomicrobiaceae bacterium | reverse complement strand
GCCGGTTGGGCGGAGGTAGACTTTGCGCGTCATGGGCCGAGGCTATAGCGCACTCGTCCCTCGAAGTGGAGGCCGTTTCGTCGATAGAAAGTGCGCCAAGCCAAGAATCTAGGCCGGCTTTCCGATTCCGAAAGATCGGTACACTAACGCCGGCCACCGCCCGCGATGCTGGCGATCTCGTTGCGGCCGATGCCGATATCGAGAAGCTGGCGATCGCTCATGGCCATCAGCTCGGAAGCGAAGCGGCGCGTCTCGGATGTCTCCAAAGCATCCGTGACCAAACGGCCGATCTGCTCGATGAGCGAAGGGCGGCGGGCAGAACTCGCGAGGCGGCGAGGGCTGACGGCTGAAAGGACATAGCTGCTCATGGGGCTCTCCTGTGGCTTGGGCCGCTCGTGCGGCTTTTCGCGGTTGCGTTGAGTTGGGATAGCGTCACGCTCCAGCGGTCGTCAGTTGACGATCCGGCTGCGAACGAATTGCGGGGCATCACCGCTCTCGAAGCCGGTATCGGCGAGGAGGCGGGGGTTGAGGGCGCGCAGATCGGCTTCGGCTTTGCGCACGCGCTGGTCGGCCTTGAGAGCCGAAGCAAGCGACATCAACGCCTTGATCTCGCGCGGCGTGCGATCCGGCAGCGGGCTCAGGATGATGCTCGTGCGGGCGGTTGTTCTCATGGCCGTCTCCCTCGGTGACCGCCTCTGCTGGGGCGGTATAGGCGAGAGATAGGCCACGGACGGCCGCACCGCAGTTACGTGCGTAACAGTGTGAGCGGTTTTTCGTTTCCGTCAGGCCGCGTCGAGAGTGCTCGCCTTGTCTAGGGCGGCGATGTCCTCGGATGAGAGCTCGAGATTGGCCGCAGCGGTCAGCACGTCGAGTTGTTCGACGCTCGTGGCACTTGCGATCGGCGCGGTGAGGCCCGGTCGCGCCATCAGCCAGGCGAGCGCGATGGTTGCGGGTTTCGTCTGGTGGCGCTGGGCAACGGCATCGAGGGCCGAAAGAATACGCAAGCCGCGCGGATTGAGATAGCCGCCCATGTCATCGCCGCGCACACTCTGGGTGAAGTCTTTCTCGCAGCGATACTTGCCCGTGAGGAAACCGCTGGCGAGCGCGAAGTAGGGGATGACGCCCAACCCCTCTTTCCGGCAGAGCGGCTCAAGCGCCGCCTCATAGCCGGCGCGTTCGTAGAGATTGTACTCGGGCTGATGGCTTTCGAAGCGGGCGAGGCCAAGCCGCTTCGAGGTGGCGAGTGCCTCGGCGAGACGTTCGGCTGAATAGTTCGAAGCACCGATCGCGCGGACCTTGCCGGCCTTGATGAGGCTGTCGAAGGCCGCGAGCGTCTCCTCGAGCGGCACAGTGGGATCGTCCTTGTGCGCCTGGTAAAGGTCGATGTGATCCGTCTGCAAACGCTTCAGCGAGGCGTCGACGGATTTGAGGATATGCGCTTTCGAAAGTCCCTTGGCATCGGGCCCCATCTCCATGCCGACCTTGGTCAGGATCAGGGCTTTGCCGCGCTTGCCGCTCTTCCTGAGCCAGGAGCCGATCACGGTCTCGGACTCGCCGCCCGTGTGGCCCTTCACCCAAGTCGAATACATGTCAGCCGTGTCGATCGCATCGAACCCGGCGTCGAGGAAGGCATCGAGAATACGATGCGAGGCCGTCTCATCCGCCGTCCAGCCGAACACATTGCCGCCGAGGACGAGCGGCGCAATCGACAGGCCGGACCGGCCGAGGGGGCGCATGTGCATGAGAGGGCTCCTTTTGCCCGAGCGTATGCAGAAACGGCTGCGGAGGCAAAGGGGATGGGCTCTCGAGCTCCCGCAGTTCCCTGAGCGTGCCAAGCCATTTTGCCGCGTGGGTCGACCTCGCTCCATATCCAGCGCGCGCGGGTCCCGGCCCACGCGTGCTTCGCACGCTGGCCGGGATGACGTCGGGGAGGGATGTTTCCCAATAGTTGCCGGTGTGATGGTTGCTGCGCCGACAAGGTATCGACCCGGCGGAATCTCACCACGACGTCATCCCGGACGCCGCGCGGAGCGCGGCAGGTCCGGGACCCGTGTGCGGTCGTGGTTTCGCAGGCTCTCACCACGCGAAAGCGGCAAGGTATAGCATTGGTCCAACCGTGGAGAATTCAGTGAGGCATCCCACCATGCCAAAAATCGTGAGAGACATGCTGGACGCCGCCAACGCCGCCGTGCCGCGGCTCACGCCCGACGCCGCGCGTGCGCTTATGGCCAAGGGCAACGTGCTTGTTCTTGACGTGCGCGATGCGGGCGAGGTGGCGGCGGGCAAGGTGCCGGGCGCCGTCAACGTCTCGCGCGGCATGCTCGAATTCCGCGCCGATCCGGCCTCGCCCTACCACGACAAGCGGTTCGACAATGCGAAGGACGTGATCGTCTATTGTGCGTCAGGCGGCCGCTCGTCCCTGAGCGGCAAGGTGCTGCAGGAGATGGGCTATCCGAAGGTGCACAACCTCGGTGGCTTCAAGGATTGGGTCGAGGGCGGCGGTGAGGTCGACAAGGCGGGCTGAACCCCTCGGGCCTCACCCCTGATCGAGGACCGGCGCCGCCACCTCGCGGGCGGCGAGGGCGTCGACCACCGGCACGATCTCGAAGCTGACGCCCAAGCCCCGGAAGGTCAGGATCCACTTCTGAAGCAAGCGCAGGTCGTCACACTCCATCACCTGGAAACAGCGGCCGAAATTGCCTTCGACCCAGCTCGCGACGACGGTCAACCCATCCGGCAGCTGACGCCCCTTCGCGCGGATGTGCCGGTAAACCGGGATCATGTCCTCTTTCTCGAAACGCTCGATGAGCATGAATTGCATGGGCGGCTCCTGCCGGCTCGGCGGTTTGTCCCAATCGGGGCCATATGAGCTTATAGTGGTCCTTCGACTCGTGCCAACTGGACCTTCTCAATGACCGGCTTCGACCTGCTCATTTCCTTCGTCGGCTTCATGGCGCTGCTGCTGTGGGGCGTCCGTATGGTCCGCACCGGCATCACGCGGACCTTCACGGGCCAGATGCGGCGGGTGCTCGCGAGCGGCACACGCAACCGGTTCGCCGCCTTCCTGAGCGGGCTCGGCGTTACCGTTCTGTTGCAGAGCTCGACCGCGACCGCCCTCATCGTCTCCTCCTTCGTCGGCCGCGAGCTGATGACGCTGACGGCCGCGCTCGCCATGATGCTCGGGGCCGATGTCGGCACGACGCTTGCCGCCTTCCTCTTTTCGATCGACCTCGTCTGGCTGCCGCCCTTCCTCATTGCCGCCGGCGTCTTTACGTTCCTGGCGTCTTCAACCGATCGCACGCGCGGCATCGCCCGCATCGCCATCGGCCTCGGGCTGACGCTGCTGGCGCTCAGGCTCATTCAGACGGCGTCCGCCGATTTGCGCGCGGCGCCTCAGGTGGGCGCCGTGCTCGGCTTTCTGGAGGGCCAGCCGGTGCTGGCGGTGATCGCAGCCGCTTACGTGACATGGCTCGCCCATTCGAGCCTCGCCATCGTCGTACTCGTGATGTCGCTGGTGGCGGCGGGCGTCATTACGCTGCCGTTGGCATTGGCGCTCGTCATCGGCGCCAATGTGGGCGGCGCCGTCGCGCCCTTCGTCGATCAGCTGGGGGCGGCGAACGAGGGCCGCCGCGTGCTTCTCGGCAATCTGCTGATGCGTGGGCTGACGGCGATCATCACGATTTTTCTTTTGCCCTATGTCCCCGAGCAACTCGCAAAACTCGGCCTGTCTCCGGGGCTGACGGTGCTTGGCGCCCATGTCGCCTTCAATTTGTTTGTGGCGATACTCTTCCTGCCGCTGGTCGGCCCCGTGGCGAAGCTTGTGACTCTTATTCTCAAATCCGCGCCGCCCTCGACCGACAAGAGCGAGCCGCGCTATCTCGATCTTGGTGTGATCGACGAGCCGGTCGAGGCGCTGGCCTCCGCCACGCGCGAGACGCTGGCGCTCGCTGACCTCGTCTCCGGCATGCTCGGCCACAGCATGGAGGTGTTCGAGAAGGATGATTCCAAGCTTTTGAAAACCATTGAGCGCATGGACGATGACGTCGACGGCTTGCACGAGTCGATCAAGCTCTATCTCGTGAAGGTATCGGCGGCTGGTCTCTCGATGGATGACAGCCGTCGCTTCGTGGAAATCCTGACCTTCATCACGCATCTGGAGCACATCGGCGACATCATCGACAAGAACCTGATGGAGCTGGCGGCGAAGAAAATCCGCAACCGCTTGGCCTTCTCGCACGAGGGGCTCGACGAGCTGCGCCAGTTCCACGCCCGCGTCGCTGACAACATGAAGCTCGCCTGCAACGTCTTCACGCTGCGCGATGTGCGGTTGGCGCGCAAGCTCTTGGGCGAGAAGGCGCTGCTTCGCGATGCCGAGGTTCACATGGCGACCGAGCATTTCGCGCGGCTTCGCGTCGGCCGCCCGGAGAGCATCGAGACGAGCTCCATCCATATGGACATCATCCGGGATCTCAAGCGCATCAACAGCCATCTCACCTCGGTCGCCTATCCCATCCTGGAAGCCGCGGGCGAGCTCTTGGAGAGCCGCCTGAAACAGCGAGGGGAGGGGGAGGCGGTGGTCGTGGCGAAGGTGGTGTGATGTCGATGCCCAACCCCACCCTCGTCGAGGTGACCCGCGGGCGGCTCGTGGAGAGCGCGCATGCTGGAGCGGTCGCCGTCGCCGGCCCGGGCGGCGAAATGTTGCTCGTGCTCGGTGATGTGGCGCGGCCGATCTATCCGCGCTCGGCGGTGAAGCTCATGCAGGCGCTGCCGCTCATCGAAACCGGCGCGGCCGATGCGTTCCACTTCGGCGACAAGGAGCTGGCGCTTTGCTGTGCCTCGCATTCGGGCGAGCCGCGGCATGTGGAGCTGGCGAAGAGCATGCTTCAGCGCGCAGGGCTCGGGCCCGACGCGCTCGAATGCGGCGCCCACTTTCCGCTCGGCGGCGGGGCGGCACGTGCGCTCGTCGAGACCCATCAGGCGCCGAGCGCGCTCCATAACAACTGCTCGGGCAAGCATGCGGGAATGCTCGCGGTGGCCAAGCATCTCCGCGAGCCGACCGCCGGCTACGTCGCGCCCGCCCATCCCGTGCAGCAGCGCATCCGTAGCCTCATCGAGGACCTGACCGGCCACCGGATCGCTTCCGACGCCACCGCGATCGATGGCTGCTCGGTGCCGACTTGGGCGCTGCCGCTCGATGGCATCGCTCGCGCCTTCTCGAAGCTCGCGACCGGCGAGGGAATTTCAAACGTGCGCCGCGCCGCTGCCCGCAAGCTGTTCGATGCCGCAACCCGCGAGCCCGAATTCGTCGCGGGCGAGGGCCGCCTCTGCACCCGGCTCATGCGCCTCGTCGACGGTCACGCATTCGCCAAGACCGGCGCCGAGGGCGTCTACTGCGCGGCTATCCCGGACATGGGGTTGGGCATCGCTCTCAAGATCGACGACGGCAGTGGTCGCGCCGCCGAATGCGCCGTCGCAGCCGTGCTCTCTGGCCTGATGGGCGAGTACGCGACCGAGCTCGGCAGGCTTGCGCACCCGCCCGTCCACAATGTGCGCGGTGTGACGGTCGGCGAGATCCGCCCCGCGCCCGAACTCTTGCGCGGCGTCGAGAAGCTCGCGCAGCTGAGGCGCTGATGGGTCAGAACTTCTTGCCGCTGGCGCACGACAAGGCCCTCGCCCGGATCGCCCGCAGCTTCGCGCTGCTGGCGATGACTGCTGGCAAACTTATCAGTCAGGCACTTCGGCATGAAGCGCGTAGGTCTTCAGGCGCTTGGGCCGGGAGAATGGCATAGGCGCCGAGTCATTGCTTACGCCCCCCGACCCCCTCCCTCTATCGTGCCGGAGGCGCGCCTCCCACACGATCGAGGGAGGGGGAGAAAATCTCGTTCAAATTCAGATGGAGAGGCCTTAAACCCTTGCTTATCGGCCGCTTCTTGAAAATTCGAGTTGCTCACATTGCTGATTGCCGCGGTACCAAGGACCACCTCCTTGACCCCACCCCCGCCCTCCGCTATTATTCCCGGCCGATCCCCCCACCACCCATGAGGCTTTGCGCATGGCCCGCGTTACCGTCGAAGATTGCGTCGACAAGGTTCCCAACCGCTTCGAGCTGGTGCTGCTCGCCGCCCACCGCGCCCGGGCCATCGCCAAGGGCGCGCCGATGGCGGTCGAGAGGGACAACGACAAGAACCCGGTCGTGGCGCTGCGCGAGATCGCCGAGCGCGGCATCTCGCCGGATGATCTCAAGGAGGAGTTCATCCACGCCCTCCAGAAGTATGTCGAGGTCGACGAGCCGGAGGCGCAGGCAGCGCCGGTGCTCGCCCCCGACACGCGCGCCATTCCCGTGCTCGGCCGCGATGATCGCACGGTCGACAACCAGATGGACCGCATGAGCGAGGAAGAGCTGCTCAGGGGGCTGGAAAGCATGGTGCCGATCGAGGCCTCCAATGCCAGCCAGAGGGCGCGCTGAGGGCGGCGTTGGCCTGACCCCGCGAGAGTTCGCGCGGGCCGTGTTGGTTTGTCTGAACCCAATACGCTCGGATGGACGCACCCCCCACCCTGTCCCTCCCCACGTCGTGCCGGCGGCGCGCCTTCGGCGCGACGGGGAGGGGACGTTGGGGAGAGACGGTCCGTTATCGCAATCGCCCTGTTATGAGCACGGCTGGAACATGAGTTCCGACTTGGCGCGTCCGAGACTCCGTGGTCAGGGACGCACGAGGTTTGCTCCCCCTCCCCCTTGTGGGGAGGGCTGGGGTGGGGGGTGGAGCCCTCCGCACCCACGGCGCTCCGGATTGGGTGCTGCTGACATTTGTTCCTCGAGCTGGTGTGGGTGCATTCCATGATGCGCCAGTACGAGTTGGTCGAGCGCGTGCTCGCCTATGACCCCACCGCCGACGAGGGCCTGCTCAACCGCGCCTATGTCTATGCCATGCGCGCGCACGGACATCAGAAGCGCGCCTCCGGCGATCCTTACTTTTCCCACCCCCTCGAGGTCGCCGCGATCCTGACCGAGCTGAAGCTCGATGCCGCGACGATCGCGACCGCGCTGCTCCACGACACCATCGAGGACACCGGTACCACGCGGGCCGAGATCGATCAGATGTTCGGGCCCGAGATCGGCCATCTGGTCGAGGGGCTCACCAAGATCAAGAAGCTCGATCTCGTCACCAAGCAGGCCGAGCAGGCGGAGAACTTCCGCAAGCTCTTGATCGCCATCTCGACCGATATCCGCGTGCTGCTCGTCAAGCTCGCGGATCGCCTCCACAACATGCGCACCCTCGACCACATGCCCGAGGCCAAGCGCGCCCGCATCGCCGAGGAGACGCTTGAGATTTATGCGCCCCTCGCCGGCCGCATGGGCATGCAGTGGCTGCGCGAGGAGCTCGAGGAGCTCTCCTTCCGCTGGATCAATCCGGAGGGGTTCGCCGCCGTCACCGCCAAGCTCGCCGAGCTGCACAGCAAGAACGAAGGCCTGATCTCCGAGATTCTAAAGGCGATCCGCGACAAGCTTCTGTCCTACGGCATCGAAGCCGAAGTTTCCGGGCGCGAGAAGAAACCCTACGCCATCTGGCGGAAGATGGAGCGCAAGCAGATTTCGCTCGAGCAGCTATCGGACATCTATGCCTTCCGCGTCATCGTCCGGAAATCCGAGGAGTGCTACCGGGTCTTGGGCGTGGTGCATACGAACTGGCGCTCGGTGCCCGGCCGCTTCAAGGATTACATCTCCAATCCCAAGCAGAACGATTACCGCTCGATCCACACGACGATCGTCGGTCCGCGCCACCAGCGCGTCGAGCTGCAGATCCGCACCGAGATCATGCACCAGATCGCCGAGTACGGCGTCGCCGCGCACAATCTCTATAAGGACCAGCTCGAGGGGGAGGCGGGTTCGCCCGCCTACGACTGGCTCCGCCGCCTCGTCGATACGCTGCTCGAAGGCGACAGCTCGGAGGAATTCCTCGAGCACACCAAGCTCGAGCTGTTCCAAGACCAGGTGTTCTGCTTCACGCCGAAGGGTCGCCTGATCGCGCTGCCGCGTGGCGCGACGCCGATCGATTTCGCCTATGCGGTTCACACCGACGTCGGCAATCACTGCGTCGGCTGCCGCATCAACGGTCATCACCGGCCGTTGACGACGGAGCTGCGCAACGGCGATGAGGTCGAGATCCAGACCGCCGACGCGCAGACGCCGCCCGCCGCCTGGGAGAGCATCGCGCGCACCGGCAAGGCGCGCTCGACCATCCGCCGCGCCAACAAGGAGCAGACGCGCGTCAAGTTCGGCGAGCTCGGCCGGCAGATCCTCAAGTCGGCCTTCGCCAGCGCCCACAAGGCCTATGGCGACGATAAGCTGCAGAAGGGCCTGTCGCGGCTGACGCAGAAGTCGGTCGACGACGTGCTGGTGGCTGTCGCCAAGGGCGAGCTCAAGACCATCACGGTCTTGAAGGCCGTGTTTCCCGGCGACGAGCTGCAGCCGGAAAAAGCCCCTGAGCGGCGCCAGCGCAACCGCTACGAGAGCAAGGCCGACGAGGGCTGGTTCAACCTGACGAAGGTAATGGGGCTCAAGTTCCGCTTGCCGTCGCGGGCAGCGGCGACACTGGAAGCAGGTCAGGCGCCACAGATCCCGATCCGCGGTTTGCGAGGTGGTTTGCCGGTCGATTTCGGCGAGGGCGGCGCGGTGCCGGGCGACAAGATCGTCGGCATCGTCACGCCCGACAAGGGTATCCTCATCTATCCGATCCATTCGCCCAAGCTTCAGCAGTTCGATGACATGGAGGGCTGGATCGACGTCGCCTGGGATATCGCGGAGGAGAACCCGGAGCGGTTCCATACCGTGATCGCCGTCACCGTCCTCAATCAGCCGGGCACTCTGGCGCAGATCGCCCAGGTGATCGGCGACCTCGACGGCAACATCGACACCCTCAAGATGACCGAGCGTGCCCGCGACTTCACACGCATGGAGATCGGCCTCGAGGTCTGGGACCTCGAGCATCTCAATCGCATCATCGCCGGGCTCAAGGGCAAGCCGGTGGTGAGCTCGGTGGAACGGGTGTTTGCGTGATGGCGCCGAAGGCGGCGGCGGCTAAGGTGTTTCCGTTTTTCGTTGAATCACTTCAACACCCTAGGTCCTTGGTTTGTCGTGCTTCTTTTCGGAAAACCGCTTCGCACTTTTCCGGAAGCACGCGATTCAGCCGCCGAGCTGTCTCAGCTTGTTCCGCGCCTCCGTCAGCTCCGCTGTCGTCGCGGCGAGGCGGCTCGCGAGTTCTCGCAGCATCTCGATCGACAGATCCGGGAACTCGGTCACGAGCTTCAGGAACTGCTCCTTCTTGATCTTCAAGGCCGAGAGCGGGGTCGCGGCACGGACGGTGGCCGTTCGTGGCATGTCGCAGAGGATGGCGATCTCGCCGACGATGGCGTTCTTGGCGAGGTGGGCGACCTTCAGGGGGCCGTTGGGTGTCTCGACCAGGACGTCCGCCGCGCCGTCGATGATGACATAGGCGGCATCGCCGGCATCACCTTGGTGGCAGAGCGTCTGCCCCGCCTCGTAGGCGAGGCGCTCGGAGGTGAAGGCGAGCAGCTTGAGCTTCGCCGTCTCGATATGCGCGAAGAGGGGAATGCGCCGGAGCAGGCTTACCTCGTCCTCGATGCTGGCCATCTCTCAACTCCTATGGTGCTACCCAGCAAGGGCCCGATACCGGCTGTTGTCCTTGGCCGCCAAGGCAGCCGGTGCGCCGTCCTCGACGATGGTGCCGTCCTCGAAGACGACGACGCGATCGAACAGGCCCGCAAACGAAGGCGTGGTCAAGACGCAGAATAGGCCCATGTTCTCGGTCCTCGCGAGCCCGACGATGCTCTCGAGGATGCCGCGTTGGCTCTTCTGGTCGAGCGAACCCAGGCTGCGGTTGAACACGGCGAGATCGGGCCGCTTCAGCAGCGCCCGCGCCACGGCGAGCTTCTGGCGCTGCACCTGCGTCAAACGTTTGCCCGCGGCGCCAACCTGGAAGCCGAGGCCGGCGCGGAACACGACATCCTGCATGCCGAGTTCGGCCAGCACGGTTTCGATCAGCTGGCGCACGCGCTCGGGTCCGTCGGCGATGCCATAGGCGACGCGGCCGAAGAGAATGTTCTCTTCCAGGCTCGCCGCGCCATTGTAGGTTTCCGGATCGTAGAAGTCGACGGCGCCGGGCTTGATCTCGGACCTCAACACTTGCCGGGCTGCAACGATGCGATCGCGAAGGACATCATCGAGCAGGCCCAGGCGATGCTGAGGCTCGATGTAGTTGAGGGTGAGGCGGAGGAGCATGGCGCGATCCTCCGCCGTGACCTTGTCCGGCTGGCCGGCGACGCGGCCGGCAACCGCGCGGTAATCCGGCAGCTCCTCGGCCGCCATGAAGCTCAACTGCTCGAAGAAGGGATGATTGGGCGGCAGGTTTCCGAACAGCTCGATGACCGTCTCGGCAATGCGCCGGCCCATCTCGGTCAGCGGCCCATCGAGGCCAGCTTCGGCGAGGAGCTTGAGGAAGCGCGGATTGGCGGGGAGCGCTTCCGGGGCGAAGCCGGGGTCGATGGCCGTGCCGAACAGCACATTCGTCGCCACCGTCGCCATCGGATTGTAGCGCGCGGGATCGAAGGGCTCGACGAGCTTGCCGAGCTCGGGCGTCTGCAGGCGATGGCGAAGCTCGCGCCGGGCGTCCAGCACACGCGCCTTGAGGTCGTCGCCTGCGCTGTCGTCGAGGCGGCCGCGCAGGCCTTGCTGATAGACATCGCTTGCCATCTCGACGAGCCGTAAGACCTCGAAGATCCGGCGGTCGACGACCTCTAGGCTGTCCGCCCCGATGCTCGCCGGGTCGACCCAGTTGGCGTTGACGTCGAGGAGGGTATTGCCGGAGGCCTCGGCCTCGGCAAGGTCGTCCTCCGCGAGCACGCCGCCTTGCGGATCGATGGGGTGGTGCCGGACGCCGTAGAGCAGGCAGTCGCGGATGCTCATATTGGCGAAGTAGGGTTGAGGCCCCGCGTAGGCGAGGCGGCGGCCGACGAGCGCTTCGGGTGCCGACTGCAGATCGACTCCTGCAACGCGGATTCGCCCGGTGGTTGGGATCAGTAACCGCACCAGGGCCTCGGCCAACGATTCTCCGCCGGCATTGACCGGGCCGACG
>JANNSX010000075.1:0-5696 GCA_031403155.1 Hyphomicrobiaceae bacterium | reverse complement strand
CCGGCGATCCGCGCGGGCAAGCTCTCGATCGAGAAGCGCAACGAGATCCTCGTCGGCATGACGAACGAGGTCGCCGAGGCCTGTCTCGTCAACAATCACCAGCAGAGTCTCGCTTTGAGCCTCGCCGAGAGCCGGGGCCTGGCGGATGCCGGCTTCCAGCAGCATCTGATGCGCGACCTGGAGCAGGAAGGCATTCTCGACCGTGCGCTCGAGGGGTTGCCGAGCGACCTTCAACTCAACGAGCGCATCAAGGCGGGCGAAGCCCTGACGCGGCCCGAGCTCGCGGTGTTGCTAAGTTACGCGAAGATCTCGCTGTCTCGGCATCTTCTCGAGAGCAGTCTTCCGGACGATCCCCATCTCGGAGATCTGCTCGCCGCCTACTTCCCGACGACGATGCAGACGAGCTTCCGCAAGGACATCGAGGCGCACCGGCTGCGACGCGAGATCATCGCTACGGGCTTGACGAACGATGTCATCAACCGGGGTGGCGCGAGCTTCGTCGTCCGGCTCGAGGAGGAGACGGGGCATGCCCCAGCCACCGTCGTCACGGCCTTCGCGGCCGCTGTCCGGGTTCTGAGCCTCGAGGAGATCTGGACCGGGATCGATGCGCTCGACACCCAGGTGCCGGCCGCGCTCCAGCTCGAGCTCTATCGGGACACCCAGGATGCGCTCCGCCGTCAGACGGCATGGTTCCTCCGCAAGACCCGGCTATCCGATGGCCTCGGCGGCATCGTCGAAACCTTTCGCAAGGGCATGGAGGCCTACCGCCCGCTGGTGACGGCCGATGCGGACCAGCCGCCCGAGGGTAGCAAGCTCGCCCGCTATCTCGCGGCAGGCGTTCCCGCGGAGTTGGCCAGAAACGTCGCCGTCCTCGATCGGCTCGGCAGTGGCTCCGATGTCACGGCCGTCGCCAATCTGACGAAGCGGCCCGTTGGAGAGCTGGCGAAGCTCCACGCCGAGATCGGCGCCTATTTCCGGCTCGACACGCTGCGCCATTCGGCCGAGGGCCTGCAGCTTACCGACTATTATGATCGCTTGGCCGTCAACTCGACTGTGTCTATCCTGTCGGACGCGCAACGCGCCGTGCTCGAGGACATTGTCCGGGCGCCGAATGGCCCGGAGCCGAGCTTCGCCCATTGGCTCGATCGCCACGGCCAGGCGGCCGAGCGTGCCAAGGCGAGCTTGGACGAGATCATCGACGGCGGTGCGCCGACACTCGCCCGGTTGACGGTGGCTGCCGCCCAGCTCCGCGATCTGGCGCATAGTTGAGTTTGGGGGGGTGCCATGACCGATGTGAGTGCGGCTCAAGGAGCCGAAGCCGCTGCGCCTGCGAGCGCGGCGCCCGCAAAGGTCGGCAAGGCCGGCATCGTCAGCTGGGTCCTGTTCGAGATGGCCCAGCAGCCGTTCTACTCGGTCATCACGACGTTTCTGTTTGGGCCGTTTTTCGCCAACTACTTTGTCGGCGATCCGGTCAGGGGCCAGAACATCTGGCTCATCATGGCCGCCATCATGGGCTTGTGCGTTGCCGTCGTCAGCCCTGTGTTTGGCGCCATGGCGGATGCGAGCGGCCGGCGGAAGCCCTGGGTGTTCGTTGCCTCGTTGCTGCTCGCCGCCGGCATGTCGGTGCTGTGGCTCGCCGAGCCGGGCCGCATGGAATACTTCTGGCTGGTCGCCATCGCCTATGTGATCGCCGGCATCGCCGCCGAGCTCAACGGCGCGTTCGTCAATGCCATCATGCCGAAGCTGGTGCAACCGGCGTACTTTGGCCGGCTATCGGGCATTTCCGCATCGGTCGCCTACCTCGGCGGCCTGATTGCGTTGATTTTGATGACCGCCTTCATTGCCGTCGACGCGACGTCCGGTAAAACGCTGCTCGGCCTCGACCCGCTACTGGAACTTGATATCGCCCGCTTCGAGAGCGACCGCATCGCCGGGCCGCTGATGGCACTCTGGTTCGTCGTCTTTGCATTGCCCTTCTTCATCTTCACGCCCGATCCCAAAACTCCGACCGCTTCATCATCCCCCGTCAGGGATGGTTTCAGGGCATTGGGTCAAACAGCCAGGGATATCCGGCAATACGGCTCGGTCGGGACCTTCCTCATCGCTCGTATGCTCTATCAGGACGGCCTCGGCGGTATGTTCGTACTCGCCGGCATCTACGGCATTCAGCTCTTCGGGTGGCGGACAGTCGAGTCGGGCCTGTTCGGCATCATTCTCATTCTCTGCGCCATGATCGGCGCGGCGCTGGCAAGCATCATCGAGAGCCGGATCGGCGCCAAGGCGCTCATCATGATCTGCCTGCTCGTTGCGATCGTCGGCGCCATCGGCATCGTCTCGATCGGGCCGGCCCATGTGCTGTTCGCTATTCCGGTTGCCGCGAAAGTCGCCGGGTCGGGCTTCCTGTCCTCGTCGGGCGAATGGATGTTCCTGGTGAGCGCTATCCTCGTCGGCATCGTTGCCGGGCCGCTCAACTCGTCGAGCCGCAGCCTCATGGCCCAGCTCTCGCCACCGGACAAGCTCGCTCAGTTCTTTGGCTTCTATGCCTTCTCGGGCAAGGCGACCTCGTTCCTGGCGCCGATCATGATCGTGCTCCTGACCGCCGCCACCGGCGATACGCGCATGGGCGTCGTGGTGGTGCTCGCCTTCCTCTACCACGGCCTCATCCTGATGCCCTTTGTCAGAGTGGCGAAGGAGCCACAGTCGCAACCACCGGGTTGATCCAGCCATCTTTCGCCACGCTGCCTGATAAGCTCCTCTCAAAGTGATTCGCCCTCCAAGGCGGATCGGGGACAGGGGGCACGACATCATGGCAGCGACGGAAGCAAAGACCGCCAAGGCAAAGGCAGACGCGAAGCCGAAGAAGTCCGGCTGGCGCACCTTCGAGGTCGATCTGTGGATCACCGACCTCAACACCACCGAGGTCGGATTCTTCAAGCGCAGCCGCAATCGCGCCAAGTCACGCCAGTTCACCAGCGACATGGACATCTTCGCCGAGATCAAGGAGGGCGGAGAGCGAGTCGGGCTATTGGGCTACCGGGCCGATCTCTGGGAAACCAAGGACGGCATGGATAAGCGGCTGGTCATCAAGCTGTTCACGCCCACTATGAACTGGAAGGCGACCATGGATCTGATGGTCGGCCGCTCGTTGCAGCTGACGCACGGCGCCAAGGGCGTGCCGGTCACCGCTTACTCCGTCAACTTGACCGAGCACGACCAGATCATCCAGCTCGAGCGCTCGGCGATGAAGTGGCCCGGCGTGCCGGAGAACTTCTCCTTCATGGTCATGAAGAACCTGAAGGACAATCGGCCGAGCTTCTATCGCCTCCGCCGCAATTGGATCTCGGTCGGCGACGACTATATCCTTTACGACGAGCATGATCGGCAGATCGGCAAGCTCAACGGCCGCGTGCTCAATCTCGGCGGCAAGTGGAAGGTGCAGATCGCGGCCGAGGAGTCGGACGCCCGGCTGGACATGGTGATCCAGCTGTTCTGCGCCATGCTCAAATTCAACGACGAATGCCAGCTGCACATCCAGGATCTCATTGGCGAGTTACACAAGGGCAAACTGATCCCGAAGCTCGAAACGCAAGAGACGGATATGTATCTGAACCCAAGAAGGGTCAGGTGAGGCTGCTGTTGGGTCTCGCCGGCGGCTCGACCCAACCTAGAGTGCTTCCGGAAAAGCTTGTCCCGGCGAAGGCCGGGGTCCGAAGCGGTTCTCCGAAAAGAAGCACGACAAACCAAGAAATTAGGGTGTTGAAGTGATTCAACGAAAACCGGAAACACCCTAAAGGCTCGACTGCTTCACCGCTGTCAGCGCGCGGTTGTTGAGGGTAGAGCGCGACGATGAGCATGGCGAGGAGAACCCTGGTGCCGGCGGCCTATGCTTGGTCACATCGTCACTGCACGGCATTTACTCCCTTGGCCTTCACGACATGCAGCAGCTTCAACGCCGCACCAGTCGGACGCCGCTCGCCGCGCTCCCATTGCCCAAGGGTCTTTGTTGCCACATTAAGTAGAGCTGCCATCACCGCTTGACTGACGCCCGTGCGCTCTCGCACTGCCACGATCTCCTTCGGCGTTAGAGGCGGTAGTTTCGGCAGGGCATCGCGGCCGAGCATTCGGATGGTGGTCTTCTTCACGTCATCCGCACTGAAGGCGCCCAAGCGATGCAGTGCTTGCGCACCTTCGACGATCTCGGCTCTGAGGCGATCCTTGCCCTTCGATCCGGGCTTATCGGTTGTCTTCCTCGCCATATGGCACCTCCTGCAATTCCTGATCGTCGATCGCCGCTTCGATCTTGCTCTCACTCAAGCCCAGCCATGCCTGTCCTTGCTGTCGCAGCTCCGCCAGCTCTTCGCTGTCGATGTTGTCACGATCGCTCTTGGCGAAGCCGTAAAGAAACACAGCCCTCGCACCCTGCCGGAACGCGATGGCCACGCGAAAACCGCTGCTTTTTCCCTTACCCTTTCGCGCCACGCGCTGCTTAACAAGGCCGCCACCCAGATCGGCATCGATCAGACCCTCGTTGATCGCGCGAACCGCATTGGTCAAGGCTGCGTCAGGTATGCGCTCGCGTCTCTGGAACCGCACGAACGGTTTGCGCTTGAACACCCGCATCTCGACCTCACTTCGCAACTATACCTCAATGAGGCATATATAGCAAATCGCCTGACTTGCTCACGATTGCGGTTCTCTGGTGGTGGCACCGCTCACCCGTTTCGCCGCCGTCAGCGCCCGGTTGTTGAGATAGAGCGCGACCAGCAACAGGCCGAGGCAGGCGATGAGCCAAGCGTCGATCGGCTCGCCGAATAGCCAGGCACCGAAGGTGACGCCGGCCGGCGCGGCGACGTAGACGGCTTGCGCGGTCGTTACCGGGCCCGAGCGCTGGATCATCGTGAAGTAGGCGATGCGCTCGATCACCCAGATGAGCGTGATGACCCCGACGGTCCAGTAGCCCCAGTGAAACTGGTCCACGCTCGGCGGCTGCAGGAGGAGCATGAAGGGCAGCGCTATTAGCGCGGAGGCCCAGGATTCGACCGAACCGGCGGTCAGCGAATCCATGCCCTTGGGCCAGGCCATCGAGGCGAACAGGCCATAGAAGGCGTAGAGAACCGTCGGCACCAGGGCGAGCAGCGTCCAACTGGACATTGAAAGATCGGTGGCGTCCGGCCGTGTCAGGATGATTATCGCGCTCGACAGGAATCCGACGGCCAAGGCGAGGATTCGCAACGTGCTCGCGCCCTCGCGGCGGAAGATCAGGGCGAGCCCATAGCTGCAGAAGGGCGCCATCGACGAGATGACCGCAAAGACTGTGACCGGCAGATACTTCGCCAGCCAGAGACCCATGGCGAAGGGACCATTCAAGAGCAGCCCGCAGCCTAGGCCATAGAGCATCTCGGCCCGCGTGAAACCGATGCGTCCGGTCGTCAGCCAGCGCAGCAGCGCCAGGCCCGTTCCAACCCCCAGTCCCGACAGCACGACGATGTGGGTGACCGGTATGCCCTCGTTGGCCATCAGCTTGTAGAACGTAGGCGAGATGCCCCAGAAGGCGCCGAGGCCGACGATCGCCAGGACCTGAACCGGAGGTGGGAGACTGCGCGGTGACATTGCCGACCTGAGATGGAGAAGCCGGCACAATACGGCCCGGCCGGGGGATCGTTATCCGACCGGGCAGGTGGCCACCAGGGCCTGAT
>JANNSX010000074.1:0-6455 GCA_031403155.1 Hyphomicrobiaceae bacterium | reverse complement strand
GAAGGCCGGGATCCGAAGCGGTTTTCCGAAAAGAAGCACGACAAACCAAGGAATTAGGGTGCTGAAGTGATTCAACGAAAAACGGAAACACCCTAACCGAGCTGACCTCGGTTCGCCGTGTCCTTGAAACCACTACCGGATCGACTGCTGCTTTTGCGGCGCCGGTTGATGAGGGAGCATCTGCCCAGGTTGTCAAGTTGATCCGGGCTCCAGCAGGCTGACTCTGGCGATGAGGCTGCTGGTCGCGAGGGGCCGATTGTGGGCAATCGCGGCGCGCGCAAGGACGTTCGGGGCCGCTGCCCTCGACAACGAAAAGGGCCCGGCATTGGCCGGGCCCTTCGTCTTTCGCGGCTTTAAGTAGCGCCTAAACGCTCAATAGTGGGCGAGCACTGCCAGCATCAACAACGCCACGATGTTCGTGATCTTGATCATCGGGTTGACGGCGGGGCCGGCGGTATCCTTGTAGGGATCGCCGACCGTGTCGCCCGTGACGGCGGCCTTATGGGCTTCCGAGCCCTTGCCGCCGAAATGGCCATCCTCGATGTATTTCTTGGCATTGTCCCAGGCGCCACCGCCAGCTGTCATGGAAATGGCGACAAAGAGGCCGTTGACGATGACGCCGAGCAGCATGGCGCCGACCGCGGCGAAAGCGTTCCCCGGTCCCGCGATCCAGTTGATGACCGCGAAGCAGACGATCGGCGACAGCACCGGCAGCATCGAGGGGATGATCATTTCCTTGATCGCCGCCTTCGTCAGCATGTCGACGGCGCGGCCGTAGTCGGGCCGCTCCGTGCCCTTCATGATGCCGGGCTTCTCCTTGAACTGGCGCCGGACCTCCTCGACGACCGCGGCGCCCGCCCGGCCGACGGCGGTCATCGCCATGCCGCCGAACAGATAGGGCAAGAGGCCGCCGAACAGCAGGCCGACGACGACGTAAGGATTGGCCAGCGAGAAGTCGACGGTGATGCCGTGGAAGAAGGTTCCCGGCGCCGCGTTGGCGGCGAAGAACTTCAGGTCCTCCGTGTAGGCCGCGAACAGCACGAGGGCACCCAAGCCCGCCGAGCCGATCGCGTAACCCTTCGTCACCGCCTTGGTCGTGTTGCCAACGGCGTCCAGCGCGTCGGTGGTCTTGCGAACCTCCTTCGGCAGACCCGCCATCTCGGCAATGTCACCGGCATTGTCGGTGACGGGGCCGAAGGCGTCGAGCGCCACCACGAGACCGGCAAGCGCCAGCATGGTCGTCACCGCAATGGCGATGCCGAGCAGGCCCGCCAGCTTGAAGGTGATGATAATGCCCGCGATGATGACGAGCGCCGGCAGCGCCGTGCTCTCGAGCGACACCGCGAGGCCCTGGATGACGTTGGTGCCGTGGCCGGTTTGCGAGGCGATCGCGATCGAGCGCACCGGCCGGTAGTTGGTGCCGGTGTAGTACTCGGTGATGATGATGATGAGCGCCGTCACCACGAGGCCGATGGCACCGCACCAGAACAGATCCTGGCCCGTGAAGGTCATGCCGTTGACGGTCATGGCCGTCGACATGCCGACGAACTTATCGGTGATCGGCCAGAGCGCCGCGAGCGACAGCACGCCGGTGGCGATCAGGCCCTTGTAGAGCGCGCCCATGATTGAGTTGTTCGATCCCAAGCGCACGAAGAAGGTGCCGATGATCGAGGTCAGCACGCAGACGGCGCCGATGGCCAGCGGATACATCATGAGCGGCATGATGTTCGGGCTCGACGCGAAATAGATCGAGATCAGCACCATGGTGGCGACGACGGTCACCGCATAGGTCTCGAACAGGTCGGCCGCCATGCCGGCGCAATCGCCGACATTGTCGCCGACGTTGTCGGCGATGGTCGCGGGATTGCGCGGATCGTCCTCCGGGATGCCGGCTTCCACCTTGCCGACGAGATCGCCGCCGACGTCGGCGCCCTTGGTGAAGATGCCGCCGCCCAGACGGGCGAAGATCGAGATCAGCGAAGCGCCGAAGCCCAAGGCCACCAGCGCGTCGATGACGTGCCTGGAAGCCGGTTCCAGCCCAAGACCGCGGGTCAGGATGAAGAAGTAGATGGCGACGCCGAGGAGGGCCAAGCCCGCGACGAGCAGGCCGGTCACGGCGCCCGCTTTGAAGGCGATGCCGAGGCCGTCGGCGAGGCTCACCGTCGAGGCCTGGGCGGTGCGGACGTTGGCGCGCACCGAGACGAGCATGCCGATGAAGCCGGCGGCGCCCGAGAGGATCGCACCGACCGCGAAGCCGATCGCCGACAGCCAGCCGAGCAAGATGGCGACAATGACGAAGATGGCGACGCCGGCGATGCCGATGGTCGTATACTGGCGGGTGAGATAAGCCTGCGCGCCTTCCTGGATGGCGCCGGCGATCTCCTGCATTCTGGCGTTGCCGGCATCCGCCGACATCAGCGACTGGGTGGCCCAGATCCCGTACAGGATCGAAAGCGCACCGCCGGCGATGATGAGCCACATGGCCATCGTCGTATCCATGACCGGTAGTCCCCCTTGTTTTGGAAGCGAGTCGTTTTGGAAGCGAATCAGAGAAAGCGCCCCGAATGCCGTCAGGAACAGGGGCGCGCAAAACCTGTCAATCCCCGTTTTGGGCCGGGAAAAGCGGGCGGACCATGCCAAAATCGCGTACGCGAGGCAATCGGTTCGGGGGGCGGGCTCGGCGCCTAAGGCGGGGCGAAGCGTCGCGGGTGTTGTTTCAACCGGCCGTCTCGGCCACAATTCGAGCACGACCCGGCCCTAGTGTGCCGCCGGCTGTAGTTGCGTATAGGGGGAGTAATCACCACCATGTTCAATCGTTCCGGCTCCGACAGGTCCAGTGTCGATCGTTTCCAGCGTCCCGAGACGTCTAAGACGATCGAAGGGCAGGCCCTCGTCAGGAACGTGCTGCCGAGCGCACCGTCCATGACCGGCTTCGACGGCAATGTCTCGGTCATCGGCCGGGATCTCAAGATCATTGGCGGCGACATCACCATACTTTCGGCGGGCGCCTTGCAGATCGACGCCGAGATCCAGGGCAACATCGGCGGTGTCTCGATCGTGGTGGGCGAGAATGCCCGGATCACGGGGACGGTTGCGGCCGACACCGTGCTCGTCAAGGGCGAGGTCTTGGGCGCCGTCAAAGGCACCGACGTCACCTTGCAGGCCGGCTCCAAGGTCGAAGGCGACATCACCTATAAGACGCTCTCGATCGAGCAGGGCGCCTTGTTCGATGGCCGCGTCAAGCGCTCGAGCAATCCGGCCGAACTCAAGCTCGAAGTACAGCTGACCGAGCCCGGCTTCGGCGGCAATGCCGAAGGGCAGGGCGGCGACAACACCGTCGGCTTTACGACCTCGCAGCGGCGCGGGTTCGGGGCGTAATTCCTCGAACTTCTAATGATATTCGACGCCCGGCGCCCTTGGGGCCGGGCGTTTTCGTCTGCCGCGCCGTCTTAATCAGCTTTCGAATTTTCTTGATGCGTTTATCTCGGACTTGGGCCAGTTTGCCGGGATCACGGGTCCGGCAACCGCAGGTATAGAAGCTATGGCAACCATCATCGGCGACAACCTCCGCAACCGCCTTCAAGGCGCCGGCGCGGCCGACACGATCCGGGGCCTTGGCGGCAACGATACCCTGCTTGGCCTCGGCGGCGGCGACAAGCTCTACGGCGGCGACGGCATTGACCTGCTGGACGGCGGCCTCGGCGGTGACGCGATGGTGGGCGGCAGGGGCCATGACACCTACATCGTCGACAATGCCCTCGACCGCACCGTCGAGCTGGCCGGCCAGGGCAGCGACACCGTCAAATCGTCGATCACCTGGACGCTGCGCAATCATACAGAGAAGCTGGTGCTGACGGGCGCGAGCAATCGCGACGGCACGGGCAATGCGCTGGCCAACACGCTCACCGGCAATTCGGGCGACAATCGCCTGAGGGGCCTCGACGGCAACGATCAGCTGTTCGGTGGTTCGGGCGACGATCATCTCGTCGGTGGCTTGGGGCGTGACACGCTCAGCGGCGGCGGTGGCGTCGACGAGGCGGACTACTCCGTGCTGGCGGCGGCCGGCGTGACGGTCAATCTCGCGACGGGCACCGGCGTCGGCGGCGCGGCCCAGGGCGATACGTTGAGCGGCATCGAGGATGTCACCGGCACTGGCTTCATCGATGTCCTGACCGGCAACGGCGCCGTCAACCGTCTCGACGGGCTGGCTGGCACGGACACGCTGACGGGCGGCGGTGGTGCCGACTTCCTCAACGGCGGCGCGGACGACGATACGCTGATCGGCGGGGCTGGCGGCGATTCGCTCGATGGCGGCGGTGGTGTCGATACGGCGAGCTATGTGACGTCGCTCACCCGGGTGTTGGCGTTCCTGAACGCACCGGGCAACACCGGCGATGCCGCAGGCGACACCTATGACAGCATCGAGAACCTGATCGGGACGAACGACTTGGCGAACGGTGACCAGCTCGGAGGCGACGACGGCGACAATCGCATTGAAGGCCTCAAAGGATCCGACATCATATTTGGCGACAGCAGCCTTATCATCGGTGGTGACGACACGTTGCTCGGCGGCGACGGCAACGACTACTTGGAAGGTGGTGGCGGCGACGATACGCTGGATGGCGGGAACGACAACGATTTCGCCATCATCGGCGGCGGCGGCATCGACACGATGACGGGTGGAACAGGTGCGGACGGCTTCCGCTACAGCGACCTGACCGACAGCGGCATCGGCGCCAGCAGTCGCGACACGATCACGGACTTCGAGGTCGGCGTTGATCACATCGAGCTGTGGCGCATGACGCCCGGACTGACCTTCGTCGGCGACATCACGATGACTAGTTTCGGCGGTGTCATGCCCGAGGTCGGCTACACGCAAGGGACTGGCATGACGATCGTGCAGATCGATAGCGATGGCGACGGCAACGCCGACCTCGAGATCGAGCTGACCGGGGTCCACACGCTGACGCTTGGCGACTTCGAGCTGGTGCCGCCGGTGCCTTGAGAGTTGCCTCCCTTCGCCTGATGCTCTCGACATCGGAAAACACATGCGATGATCGCCTTCTCCCACGGGGAGAAGGTGGTCCGTCATGCCGGAGGCATGCCTTCGGCATGAAGGATCGGATGAGGGGGTACGAAGTCTCTGATGGAAGAAGGTCCTACCTCACGACCCAGCGGGCAGACCTTCTTCCCTTAGGGAGCTCTTACCCCCTCTCCCGCGTTTGTTTACTTGCGTGCCTTCGGCACGACCCGCCACCCTCTCCCATCGTGCCGGAGGCGCGCCTTCGGCACGACGGGAGAGGGCGATTGAGGCGTTGGGCCGCGTGCTGTGCGATGACCAGGATCGTAAGCGCGCGATAGCGATGACGGGCATGTAACGCGCGAGCCGTGTTGGGCGATCGTCCCCTCAACTCCCGAAAATCCGCGACAGCAGCGAGGGCTTCGCGGCGGGCTCCTCGGTCGCCATCTCCTCCGCCACCACCGGCACCGGCGGCACCGGCTCGGCCACGGACGGCCTCACCACGTCCTTCAGCACCTTCGCTACCGCCATGGCATCGCCGGTCCAGTCGATCCAGCGTTTGCCGCGGATCAGCGGCAGCTTCGACAAGTCGGGCTTGCCGACCATCACCGGCACCACTGTCTTCGACCCTGACGCCTCCATGCCGAGGGCGGTGTTCATCTCGAGCAGCGGCCAATCCTTCGTCACCGAGTTTGACGACACGATGCAAACGATCGTTCGCGCCGCGCCCAACGCCGTGTTGATCTTCTTCGTGAAGCTTTGCCCCCAGGCGATGTGCTCCTCATCGAGGAAGGCCTTCAATCCATAGCGCTCGCAGGCCTCGTAGATCGGCCGGGCGATTGCCGCCTTGTCCTCGCTGGCGTGGGAAATGAAAATCTCGTAGTCGTCGGCGCCGAACACCATCTGTCTGACGAAGCGCGAGGGGTTCGGATCGAGGTCAATGAGCTTGGCGCAGAGTTTCAGGAATACGGGATCGGTTGCGCCCCGCACCATCTTCACGAAAGCGAGCTGGCCGTAGACGACGCTGCGGAACACGGCTGCCGGCTGGTCGGGTTGGCCGCCGCTTGGGGACTTGCCATACTTCGCGAAATGCTCGGTGCCCGCCGCCTCGATCCCGTGCTTCTCCCAGGCATGCAGCATGGCGCGGATCTTGCGGATGCGCGTGCGCTCGACATTGACGGTGCGGTTGACGGCGAGGCCCGTGACGCTTTGATGCCGGTGACGGCCCTGCAGCCGCACCTTCTTGGCATTGACCGCGAAGCCGCACACCCGGATCGCCTCCTCCAGCGCATCGCCCACGCTCACCTGATGCTCCAGCCTTGCCGTGACCTCGAGCGTGGCGAGCGCCGGCGGAAACACGGTGTGATCGCAGGAGTAGGTGATGTCGTCGGCATAGCGCGAGTAGCGGCACTTCTGCTCTTTGGCGAGCCGCGTG
>JANNSX010000073.1:0-3529 GCA_031403155.1 Hyphomicrobiaceae bacterium | reverse complement strand
GAAGCTCGCCCCATCGTCTCGGTGATCTCCGAAGGCGAGCTTCTGAACATGACGCCACACCAAGCCTTTGACTCGTCCAGTGTCTCGATCCCGAAGTTCGTCAGATCGAGCTGCGGGCTCAGCGCGAACTTCGGGATCGATAAGGACACTGGACGAGTCAAAGGCTTGGTGTGGCGTCATGTTCAGAAGCTCGCCTTCGGAGATCACCGAGACGATGGGGCGAGCTTCTGAACCGCCACACTGGCGACTGGATTTGGCGTGGCTCGGAACAGACCCATGGCAGCGAAGAAAACGGCGAAGGCAAGCGAGTCCAGGATGGATATCGCATCGCTGACGAGCGAGAAGGCCGCCGCCGAGCTGGCGCGGCTCGCTGCTGAGATTGCCCGCCACGACGACCTCTATCATCAGAAGGACGCGCCAGAGATTTCGGACGCGGACTATGACGCGCTCGTCGCCCGCAACCATGCCCTCGAGCAGCGCTTTCCCGATCTCGTCCGCCCTGACAGCCCGAGCCGGCGCGTCGGCGCGGCACCCGCCGGGCCGTTCTCAAAAATTCGTCACCGCGTGCCGATGCTCTCGCTGTCCAACGCCTTTGCCGAGAGCGATGTCGTCGAGTTCCTCGATCGTGTGCGCCGCTTCCTGAAGCTCGGCGAGGAGGAGTTGCTCGAGGTAACGGCCGAGCCCAAGATCGACGGGCTTTCCATCTCGCTGCGCTACGACAGCGGCAAGCTCGTCGAGGCGGCGACGCGGGGCGATGGCGCCGAAGGCGAGAACGTCACCGCCAATATCATGACCATCCGCGAGGTGCCGAAGACGCTAACGGCCAAGGACGTGCCGGACAGCATCGACATCCGCGGCGAAATCTATTTCGCGCGCTCGGATTTCCTGAAACTCAATGCCGAGCAGGAGAAAGCGGGCGAGAAGGTCTTCGCCAATCCGCGCAACGCCGCCGCCGGCTCGCTGCGCCAGCTCGATAGCCAAATCACCGCCGCGCGGCCCCTCAAGTTCTTCGCCTACACCTGGGGCGAAGCGACGGCGCTGCCAGCCGAGACACAGAGCGGGGTGATCGAGGCTTTCAAGCGTTGGGGCCTGCCGGTCAATCCGCGGATGAAACTCTGCGGGAGCGCGGAGGATCTCATCGCCTATCACGCGACGCTCGGGAATGAGCGTGCCAAGCTCGACTATGACATCGACGGCGTCGTCTACAAGGTGAACCGTCTCGACCTGCAGGAGCGTTTAGGGTTCGTCTCGCGCTCGCCGCGCTGGGCGGTCGCGCATAAATTCGCCGCCGAGCAGGCGGTGACGGTGTTGAACGACATCGAGATTCAGGTCGGCCGCACGGGTAAGCTGACGCCGGTCGCCAAGCTCGCGCCAATCAATGTCGGCGGTGTCGTCGTCTCGAACGCGACGCTGCACAATGCGGACGAGATCGCCCGCAAGGATATCCGGATCGGCGACACCGTCGTCGTGCAGCGGGCGGGCGACGTCATTCCGCAGGTCGTGAAGGTGATCGAGGAGAAGCGGCCGAAGGACGCGAAGCCTTATGTATTTCCGGAAACCTGTCCCGCTTGTGGCAGCCACGCCGTCAGCGAGCTGAACGAGAAGACTGGCAAGATAGATGTCGACCGGCGCTGCACGGGCGGCCTCATCTGTCCGGCGCAGGCCATCGAGCGGCTCCGCCACTTCGTCTCGCGCAATGCCTTCGACATCGAAGGGCTTGGCGAGAAGCAGCTCGCCGCCTTCTTCGCGGATGGGCGCATCAAGACGCCGGCCGGCATCTTCACGCTGGCGGCCGAGGATGCCCGGCGACCCGATAAGATCGCGGACAAGGAAGGCTTCGGCGAGAAGAAAGTGGGGAACCTGTTCGCGGCAATAGAGGCGCGGCGGACGATTGCCTTTGATCGCTTCCTCTTCGCCCTCGGCATCCGCCACATCGGCGAGACGACGGCGCGGGATTTGGCAAGAGCGTATCTGACTGTCAGCGCACTGAGCGAAGCCGTGGATGCGGCGATCAAAGGCGGGCGCGACAGCGAGGCCTACCAGGAGATCGACAACATCGAGGGCATCGGCGAGACCGCGGTCGACGCGCTGGTCGACTTCTTCGGCGAACCGCATAACCGGCAAGCGGTCGATGCTCTGCTCGCGCAAGTGACCGTCGCGTCTTTCGAGCGCCCTATTGCGGAGGGCTCGACGATCGCCGGAAAAACCGTCGTCTTCACCGGCACGCTCGTGAAGCTGACCCGCTCGGAAGCGAAAGCCCAGGCCGAGCGCTTGGGCGCCAAGGTCGCCGGCTCCGTCTCCAAGAAAACCGACTACGTCGTCGCCGGGACCGAGTCCGGGTCGAAGCTCGACAAGGCGCGGGAGCTGGGTGTGGTGGTGTTGAGCGAGGACGAGTGGATTGCGCTGATCGGGTAGAGTGCGGTGCAAGTAACGGCAGCGGACCGATGGAGCCAGAAGCACCGCTCCCTTTCCTCCCCCTTTTTATGGGCTCTTCACGGAATCGAGTGGGTGATTTTGGCGGATTTCAGAGTGCCGGCAGCATGCAGGTGAGGATCTTGAGGCGCAAGTACTCCTCGTCGCGCAGACCGTAGGCGCGCCGCTGGATGACACGGATCTTGTTGTTGAGGCCTTCGACGAATCCGAGCGACACCTTGTTCTCGGGCTTGCAGTAGGCGGCGATGCCGTCCCAGTGGCGGTCGATCATGTCGGCGAACTTCTCGTAGGGTCCGAGCCGCTGCCATTTCAGGCTCGCGCGCCAGTTCTCGAAGAAGCGCCGCGCCCAGACCTCGCGTTCGTAATCCCAGAGCTGTCCGAAGGACTCTTTCAGCAGGTACGCCGTATTGAGCCGCTTGTTGGCTGTCAGCAGCGTTTTCAATGCGCGCCGGCCGTCGAGAGTGAGGTTCTCGCGGCGCGAGAGCAGCGTGTATTTCTGGCCCTTGATGTAGCGCCGGTTCTTTCCGCTGAGCCGCGCGTATTCCGACTTGCGGACCTTGTCGAGGGCTTCGCCCAGATGACGCATGATGTGGAATTTGTCGAACAGGATCGCGGCCTGCGGGGCATGCGTATGCGTGGCATTGCGAAACGGCTTCCACATGTCCATCACCGCCAGCCGGATGCCGTGCGCCTTTTCCTCGCCAAGCCACTTGTAGAATTGCGCCATGCTCGCTTCCGAGCGGTCGTCGCCCCCGAACCAGATCGGCCGCCGCCGGATCAGGTCGCTCACCACGATGCGATAGGTGTGGCCCTTGCGGATCGAGATCTCGTCAATGCCGATGGCTTTCGGACCGGGCTTGCCGGCTTTGGCCAACTGCGCACGCATGTACTGCATTTCCAGCGTCTTGACCGTGTCCCAGTGGAGCTTCAGCTCCTGCGCGATGTCCTTGATCGTCGCCTGCCGGCAGCGGCGCCCTACGTAGAAGGCAAAGCGCTTGGTGTAGAACGGATTGTCCGCCAGGAACTCCAATCGCTCGCGCTTCACGGATGCGCAACTCCGGCAATCGACGCGCCGGATCTCGACCTCCAGGTCGAT
>JANNSX010000072.1:0-10884 GCA_031403155.1 Hyphomicrobiaceae bacterium | reverse complement strand
TCACGCGGCATTTTCGTGCCACCACGTGTGGCACTCAATTCTGCGATCGGGTACTAGGCCGGTTGCCGACAAGCCGGACTGCCAACACCGGCCTAGCACTTCTGGTTTCGGGCGCTGCAAAGAGGTGAGCATGGGCACTGTCACGGTGGTCGAGCACGACGGCACACGGCAGAGCTACGACGCGGTCGAAGGTTGGCGCGTCATGGAGATTTTGCGCGAGCATGGTTTGCCGGTCGCCGGGACCTGCGATGGCGCAGCCGTCTGCGGCACCTGCCACGTCCGGGTCTCCGCCGAATGGAGGGAACGCGTCGCGCCCGCCAACGACGACGAGGAAGCAACCCTCGACACGCTGCCGAATGCCGGGCCTAACTCGCGGCTGTGTTGCCAGATCATCTACGAGGAGGCGCTCGATGGCCTCGAGGTGAGGATCGCCGGCGACGGCTTCATCGACGGAGACGGCATATGAAATACTTCCCGATCTTCGTCGATGTCGATCAGAGCGAGATTGTGATCGTCGGCGGAGGCGAGCAGGCGCTGCAGAAGTTGCGGCTCGTACTCAAGACGACGGCGCGGATCGTCGTGATTGGCGAACATCCGAGCGAGGGCATCATCGCGCTGGCAGGTGATCGCGTTCAGATCGAGCGCCGCGGCTTCGAGACGAAAGATGCGCTGGGCAAGGCCCTCGCCTTCGTCGCGACCGGCGACGGGCAAGGGAACGCGCGCATCGCCGCCCTCCTCCGCGCCGCGCATGTGCCCGTCAACGTCGTCGACGAGCCCAAGCATTCGACATTCATCACGCCGGCGATCGTCGACCGTGACCCGATCATCGTCGCGATCGGCACGGAAGGGGCGGCGCCCGTCATCGCGCGCGAGATCAAGACGAAGCTCGAGGCCTGGCTACCGGCGCGGCTCGGTGATGTCGCCACCAAGGCGGCCAGTTTGCGCGAACGTATCGGCGGCCTCTTCCACGACGGCACAACGCGACGGCGCTTCTGGACGCGGCTGTTTAAGGGACCGTTCCGCTACGCCGTGCTCAGCGGCGACGCAGCTACGGCGGATGCTGCGGTTGAAGCCGAGATCGCCAGCGCGCATCAGGACATCAAGACCCGGCCCGGCCGCGTGTTGCTCATCGGCTGCGGCCCGGGCGATGCCGATCTCCTCACCCTCAAGGCTCAGCAAGCCTTGCAGGATGCCGACGTGCTGGTCATCGACCGGCTCGTCTCGCCCGGCGTGCTCGAGCATGCGCGCCGCGACGCGCTGCGCATCGAGGTCGGCAAGACGCCAGGCGGACCATCCGTCGCCCAGGACGAGATCAACCGCATCATCGTGCGCGAGGGCCTGAAGGGTCTCACCGTTGCGCGTCTCAAAGGCGGCGATGCCTTCGTCTTCGGGCGTGCCGCAGAAGAGATGGTGGCAGCGCGCGCCGCGGGTCTTGCCGTCGAAGTCATTCCCGGCATCACGGCCGCACACGGCATTGCCGCCCGCCTCGGCCTGCCGCTGACGCTACGCGAAAAGGTGCGCCAGTTTTCCGTGCTAACCGGCGCCACCGCCGACGGCGCCGTCGAGCACGACTGGCCGGCGCTGGCACGCGAAGGCTCGGCAGCTGCGATCTACATGGGCGTGGGTGCCGCGCCTTTGATCGAGCGCGAGATGCTCGCCCACGGCGCCAATCCGGAGTTGCCGGTGGTGATTGTCGAGAACGGCACGCTTACCAACGAGCGCGTCGTGGAGACGCGCCTCGAGTGGCTGGCGAGCGCCATTCGCGATCAGGGCATCAAGGGACCGGCGATCATCTACCTCGGCCTCGATTGGGTGTCGGCGGGCTTGAGCCGGCCGGATGGCGTTGTCGTGCATACGAAGTCCGTAGGCTGGGCTGAGCCTTTCGCGAAGCCCAGCGCCACAAGCACGGAGCAAGCCTCGCTGGGCTTCGGCTCGCTTCGCGACCCTCAGCACCAGCCTACACTTCGGACCGCTTCGCGGCCCTCAGCGCCAGCCTACGATACCACCGCTTCAGCAACGGCAGGCGAGGAGTCCTGACATGGCAGCGCCAAAAGATATCCGCCAGATCCTCACCGCCAATCATCTGAAGGGCGGCCACGTCGTCTTCTTGGGCGAAGGCGGCAGCTGGACCACCTGGATCGACGAGGCGGTCGTCGCGCGCACGAAAGAGCGCGCCGCCGAGCTGGACAGCAAAGGCAACGAGCAGACGAAGCTCAACGTCGTCGTCGGCGCCTATCTCGTCGATGTCGTCGAGGAGAGCGGCAAGCTGCGCGCGGCCCACATCCGCGAGCACCTGCGCACTCTCGGCCCCAGCGTCCGTCTCGACCTCGGCAAGCAGGCCGACGGCAAGGAGCCGGATGTGCGGCAGGGGCCGGCATTTATTTGAGTAAGAAGGGAATAGGGAGTGGGGAGTAGGGAATAGGCAAGTGGAGTGCGCCTTGATGCCCCCTACTCCCTATTCCCAACTCCCTACTCCCTCCTAAAGCAGCAAACCACACCCACGAGCCCATCCAAATGTACCGCTATGACGAATTCGACCACCAGTTTGTCCGCGAGCGCACCGAGCAGTTCCGCGATCAGGTCGCCCGCCGCGTCTCGGGCGATCTCAACGAGGACGAGTTTCGCCCGCTACGCCTGATGAACGGGCTCTACCTGCAGCTGCACGCCTACATGCTGCGCGTCGCCATTCCCTACGGCACGCTGTCATCCAAGCAGATGCGCATGCTGGCCCACCTGGCCGAGACATACGACAAGGGCTACGGCCATTTCACGACGCGGCAGAACATCCAGTACAATTGGCCGAAGTTGGAAGACGTTCCGGACATGCTGGCCGATCTGGCCAGCGTCGAGATGCACGCGATCCAGACGTCGGGCAATTGCATTCGCAACGTCACGGCCGATCATTGGGCAGGCGTTGCGGCGGATGAGATCGAGGACCCCAGGCCCTGGTGCGAGCTGATCCGGCAGTGGTCGACGCTGCATCCGGAGTTCTGCTACCTCCCCCGCAAGTTCAAGATTGCCGTGACGGGTGCGGAAGCCGATCGCGCGGCGGTCGCCTTCCACGATATCGGCATCAAGATCAAGAAGGACGCCAAGGGCGAGACGGGCTTCGAAGTGCTTGTCGGCGGCGGCATGGGACGCACGCCTATGCTCGGCAAGGTGTGCAATCCTTTCGTGCCGAAGGATCGCCTTCTCGCGTATCTCGAAGCGATCATGCGCGTCTACAATCTCTATGGACGGCGCGACAACAAGTACAAAGCGCGCATCAAGATCCTGCTGCACGAGGAAGGCGACGCCGAGTTCCGCCGGATGGTGGATGAGGAATATGCCCGGATCGAGAATCCGTCGCATCTCGTGCCCGACAAGGAGCTCGAGCGCATCCTCGCCTACTTCGAACCGCCGGCTTACGAGAGCTTGCCTGCCGACGACCCGCAGCTGCAGCACAACCTTGCCGCCAACGCCGGTTTCAAGCGCTGGCACGAGGTCAATATCGCCGCACACAAGCAGCCGGGCTACGCGATCGTCAACATTTCCCTCAAACCCGAGGGCGGCATTCCCGGCGATGCGACCGGCGACGAGATGCGCATCGTGGCCGATCTGGCCGATCAATTCTCGTTAGGCGAAATCCGCGTCAGCCACGCGCAGAACCTCGTGCTGCCGAATGTGAGGAAGCGCGATCTCGTGGCGCTCTGGCATGCGCTGGTGAAGTCGAAGCTCGCCACCGCCAACGTCAATCTCGTCTCCGACATCATCGCCTGTCCGGGCCTCGACTACTGCACGCTCGCGACTGCCCGCTCGATCCCAATCGCCCAGGAGCTGTCGAAGCGCTTTGCCGAGCCTGAGCGGCAGAAGAAGATCGGCGAGCTCAAGATCAAGATATCCGGTTGCATCAACGCCTGCGGGCACCATCACGCCGGGCACATCGGCATCCTCGGCCTCGATAAGGCCGGCAAGGAGTTCTACCAGGTGACGCTTGGCGGCGCGGAGGACGAGACGGCCTCCATCGGCCAGATCATGGGGCCGGGCTTCTCCAACACCGAGGTGATCGACGCCGTCGAGAAGATCGTCGACACCTATCTGGGCTTACGCAACGACGGCGAGACCTTCCTTCAGGCCTACCGGCGCGTGGGCTCGGCCCCCTTCAAGGAGGCGGTCTATGCCGCTCATTAGGAACGGGGCCTATGCCGAGGACGAGTGGCAGCGCATCGAGGGCGAGGCGCCGCTGCCCGATGGCGGCGATGTCATCGTCGACTGGGGCCGCCTCAAGGACGATCCCGGCATCGCCGGCTTCAACGGGCGTCTGGGTGTGGCTTTTCCGAACACGGAGGATGCCAATGAGCTCGCGCCGTTCCTGACGCGGCTTGCTCTCGTCACGCTGGAGTTCCCAAGCTTCACCGACGGCCGCGGGTTTTCGCAGGCCCGCGTGCTGCGACATCAGCTCGGCTTCCAAAGCGCGATCCGCGCCACCGGCAATCCGAAAGCCGACCAGGGCGCTTTCCTCATCCGTTGCGGCATCGACGAGTTCGAGACGCGTGGCGCGCAATCACTCGAGACCTGGCAGCAGGCGATCGCCTCGGTGACGCGGGTTTATCAGCGGACCTATGAGACGGGGGCCGGTGAGGCGAAGGGGTGACTGGTTGATAGCTTTCCGGCCCCTATTCGTCGAAGGCAAACATCTCTTGAAGCGTATCCGAGACGTTCCTCGAAGCGACGGCATCGAGTCTGCCCGCCTTGCGGATGAGACGGGACTTGTCGACCGCCCTCAGATGATCGAGCGCGATGGAGCCCGCCTTGTGCTTGAAGACGAGCCGGGGCCGGAATGGATAAGGCTTCTCCGTCGAGGTCAGCGGCGCGATAATCACCGTGTTGAGCCGCGTGTTGAGCTCGTCCGGCGAGACGATGACGCAAGGGCGCGTCTTCTTCATTTCCGACCCGCGCGTCGGATCGAGTCCGACGAGATAGACGTCGAAACGCTTCACCAGTTTTCGTCCCGGTCGGCCTCGGCGCTGACGTGGTCCGGAAGCGGTGGCTCCGTTTCAGGCCCGTGCTCGGCAATGACGGCCCCGATGGCTTCCGCCCATCCCGCGCGCGGCCGGCGGCGCTCGGCTCGCAGAACCAGTGTATCGCCGCGAACGGTTAGCTCCGCCCGATCCGTAAGGCCAACCTCCTCGAGCAGTGCCTTTGGGATGCGCACGCCGCGAGAATTGCCGATTTTGACGAGGTTGACTTTCAATGTGCGCTCCAAGAAACGTAATTACATTGTAATCACATTCCTCGTGGGGCGCAAGCGAACTCAGACAGCCGCCGACCCCCTACACGTGGCAGCGGCTGCCGAGATAGCTGTTTAGGAGGTCGTTGTAGCGCTCGACGCGGGCCTGGGCGGCGGTGGAGAGCTTGCGGCCGTTCGCCTCGGCCTCGATCTCGCCGATGACGCCTTGGTTGACGAGCGTGTTGAGTTCGGCCTTCGTGGATTTGCAATCGCCGCTGCCAGTGAAACCCGAAGTGGGCGCTTGGGCGGGTCCGCCACCGCATCCCGACAATGCCAAGGCGACAACAACGGCCGGCGCAGCGGCCAGGATCGTACGCATCATGCTACAGCCTCGCTCACAAACTCAGGAACACTCCTAAACAAACCTCATTCACGAACGCAACCCGCAACACCGCCGCACGCCCCCCGCCGGGTCCGCTGTGACCGGCCCGCCACTCACTGGGGCGGTTGATTGGCAATGACGAGCAGCCGGGCAAGCTCTTTCTGGCGAACCAAAAGCTTGTTCACGGTGTCATCCCCGGCAAAGGGAGCGTAGAGATTGACGTAGATGATCTTGCCCTTGACGAAGGTGGTGTTGAACACGCCGGCAATCTGCTTCTCGCCGCCAACCTCTGCCTGCATGCGCTGGAAGAGCGCGGAGTAGCAGCCATTGGCGTCCTCGTCGATGACGCCCAACATCTTCTGCTCGTTGACCTTGACGCCCTCCATGATCACCTCGAGCCGATTGCTGGACTTCGCCATGATCGCTTCGTTGTCGGCTGGCGACGCCGCCCGCATCTCCTTGCAGATATCGGCGATCATCGCCGCCTGCGGCGTGTCGATTTCCTGATTGAGCGTTTGCAACAGCGTCATGTACTGGCCGAAGTGATCGAGCGTCTGATAGACGCCCGCGCGCCAGCCCTTGAGCTCGTTGCACTCGGCAAAGCTCGCGACCAGCTCGTTGGTGCCGGCGATGGCGCCCCGGATCGAGCTCATGATGCGCGCGTCGGCAGGCTCGCCCGGATCGAGCTGGCAATGGCCTTCGGGGAAGACGAGGCTCAACTGCGTCCGGCCGATCGTCACCGAATTCGGCGGCGGCGCGACAAGTGTCTGCACTTCGCTCGCCGTTGCCGCCGGACCCGGCAGCAGCACGATCTCGCCCTTGATCTGGTCGTAGTAGGCAGGCTCCTGGCGGTGGCCAATGAGGGCGGCCATCTCGATCACCTCGGCCTGCACACGTTTGGCGATGCCGACATGGGTGAGGCCGGGGGTCTTCAGGATCGGCAAGAGCTTCCGCGTGAAGACCGAGTTGGGATCCGGGTCCTCGTCATTGAGGCGGTCGAGTGCGGTCTGGCCGAGGCCGGCGGAGTAGAGCACGAAAACGCCCGAGGGTGGCTCGATGCGGGTGAGGCCGCGCGTTGCGCCGATCGAGCGCGTGCCATCGGCCCCGGCGAAGGGATTGTCGCGGCAGGCGTCGAGCACGACGAAGGTGACGCCGGCGCCGCGCGACTGGAATTTGCGGATGACGCGGTCGACGCTGATTGCCTCGTCCTCGACGAGACTTTCCTGGCCAACCTCGGGCGGCAGCATGTCGGTCGGCAGCAGATAATTCTCGCCCGCGATCGCGACGCCGTGGCCGGCGTAGAAGAAGAAGATCTCGTCGCCCGCCTCGATCCGGCCCTCGAATTTGGCGAGCGCCTGGGTCATGGTGCGGCGTGTGGCATTGGTCGTCAGGCTCGCATCGAAGCCCATGTCCTTGAGCGCCATGCTCATGGACGTCGCATCGTTGACGGCCTTCTTCAGCGACGGCAGCTCCTCGTAGACGTCGTTACCGAAGACGAGGGCAAGCTTCTTGGCGGCTTGCGCGTCGCGCGCGCCGAAGAACAGCAGCAGGACGGCGATCGCAGCCAGAAAGCGCATGGTCCCCTCCGTCGTGGTGTGAGGACCATGTTGGGTGAGGCAGGGATCGAGTCAAGTTCGCTGTTACACGGCGCGGCAGACGTTCGCCGGTTATCGACAGTCTGAGCCTAAGGCGGCGCCTTCGTCACACCAGCATCCGCACGGGATCCTCAATGTAGGCCTTGAAAGCGTTGAGGAGGTGTGCGCCGAGCGCGCCGTCGACGACACGGTGGTCGCAGGAGAGCGTGCAGCTCATCACCGTTGCGACCTCGAACTTGCCCTCTTTCACGACGGCGACCGCCTCGCCAGCGCCGACCGCGAGAATGGTCGCGTGTGGCGGGTTGATGACGGCATCGAAGCTCTTGATGCCGAACATGCCGAGATTGGAGATGGACGTGGTGCCACCCTGATACTCGTGGGGGCTAAGTTTCTTCTTGCGCGCCCGCTCGGCCAGATCCTTCATCTCGTTGGAGATCTCAGACAGCGTTTTCAGGTCGGCATGTCGCACGAGCGGCGTGAACAGCCCGCCCTCGATCGCGACCGCGACACCGACATCGATGCGCTTGTGGCGCAGCATGCCGCCTTCCGTCCACGTTGCATTGGCGGCCGGCGTATCTCTGAGGGCAAGGCCCATCGCCTTGATGATGAAATCGTTGACGGATAGCTTGTAGGCGTGCGGGCCTTCGAGCGGCGCGCGGGCATTGAGGCGCTTGCGGGCGGCGAGCAGCTCGTCCAGCCGGCAATCGACGGTCAGATAGAAGTGGGGAATTGTTTGTTTCGATTCGACCAGCCGCCTGGCGATGACTTTCCGCATATTGTCGTGCGGCAGAACCTCGAAGCTCCCCTCCTCGTAGAGCGCCATGATCTTCTTGTCGGGCATCGGCTGGCTGAGCTGCGGGCTGGCTGCCCCGCCCGATGACGGTGCCGAGACCACCATCGAGGGTTTCGCTGCGGTGCCACTCGCACCCGCCCTCTCGATATCCGCCTTGACGATGCGGCCGTGCGGGCCGGTGCCGGAGATGGCGGCGAGGTCGAGCCCACGCTCCTTGGCGATGCGCCGGGCGAGTGGCGAGGCGAAGAGGCGGCTACCTTTGCCGTTGGCGTGGGCGGGCGCGGAGCGCTGGGGAGTTGGCTCGGCGGCTTTCAGTTGTACAGCGGCTGTTGCAGACGGCGGCGCCGCGCCAGACTGATGCGCAGCGGGCGGGGCACCTCCCTCCCCCGTCGTGCCGGAGGCGCGCAAGCCAGGACTCTTCGGGGAGGATTGGGGTGGGGGGGCTTTTGGCGATGCAGCAACAGCGCCCTCGCCCTCACCCAACAGAATCGCGATCTGACTGTTGACCTTGACGCCCTCGGTGCCTTCTGCGACGAGGATTTCGCCCATCGTCCCCTCATCCACCGCCTCGACCTCCATGGTCGCCTTGTCGGTCTCGATCTCGGCGATGACGTCGCCGGATTTGACCTTCTGGCCTTGTCTGACGAGCCACTTGGCGAGCTTGCCCTCTTCCATGGTGGGGGACAGTGCGGGCATCAGGATGGGGGTGGGCATGGAGGACTCGGTTCACGTTTGATCGGGAGCGGGCGGAATCGGCCAGAGGTCGGTGAGCCGGAACGCGACGGCTTCAAAGGGCGGCGCACGAAACTCCTCGGCATCGTCGAAAGTGTCGATGTGCAGCCATCCATCGTTGCGCAGGGCCGACACCTCGAGATAGCGCGCGACCGGATGTAAGTACCAGAGATGGCCGACTCCGTAGGTGGCATAGATGCGCCGCTTGGCGCCACGATCGATGCCTTCGGTCGACGGCGAGAGAACCTCGCATACCCAGTCTGGAGCCAATTCGACATAGGCCGCTGGCGGTAACTGCGTCATTCGCTGCTGCCTCCAGCCAGCGATGTCGGGTTGCAGCACATGCGGGCCAAGATGCAGCTCAGGCTGGATCATGAACCACCAGCCGCCGGGCCCGCCGCGGCCCTTCTGGAAAGGTCCGCCGAGCTCGACGCTCAGCGCGAACTGCGAGCTACCGTGCGGTGGCGCCGGGCTCGGGTGCACGTACAGCGCGCCGAAAATGATCTCGCCCCGGACATCGTCGGGGAGCGCGAGGAAGTCTTCATAGGTGGCGTTCTGTTTCGCGGGTTGGGCCATGTGTGCATGCCTATCACGGTTCGGACGTCACAGCCCCTTCTTGATGGCGACCGTGCCGGTACACCTCGCCGAGCGACATCTTGAACTCTACGAAAGGCGGCGCCGAGATATGATCATCGCCGCCGAAGGTCTCCAAGTGCTGCCAGCCTTTGTGCTCTCGGTTCTCGAACGTTTGCAGTGTCCCGGACACGCCGTCCAACCGCCAAAGCCGAGGAACACCGGCCGAGGCAAGCTCGCGGCAGCGTCTTTGATGGCGCTCGATATCCGTCCACGGCGTGATGTATTCGAGCGCCCAGCGCGGCGTGACGTTGAATTCGCGCCAGTCCTTGAAGTCCCAAACCTCGAACTTATGCCACATGCCGAACTCGGGCACGACGACATCGCCATTGTAGTGCACTTCTGGCCGCAGCCATACGAAGGGTGTCGCCGGTTCGCGCGAATGCAAATATTGCGAGCCGAGCGCACGGTGAAGCGCCGTCAATGCCGCACCGTCGACAAAGCCGAAGTACCGCCGGGTCAGCAGCTCGCCATCGATGATCTCGGCGATGAGATGCTCAGGGGCTGCGATCAGATCGTCGTAGGTTGCACGCTTCCTCGCCGAGCTCGTCATCTCTATCCCGGCCTCAATTCGTCTGCCGCTTGGCCGTCGATCCCATGTCCGTCGGCTTCTTAATCTCGGCCTTGAACATCTGGTTGATGGCCTCGAGGTTCGAGCTGAATGTGCCCTTGCCTTCCGCTTCCCACGCGCGAGCGACGTGGCGGGCGACGTCGACGAGCAGAATGCCCCAGACGCCGATCCGCTCGAAGGCGAGCGGCGACAGTGCAACAGTCAAGCCGCCGCCGGCAACCCATGCCCGCAGCACTTCCGCAGCCTTCGGATCAAAGGTTACGCCGTCCGGGACGTCGAGTTGGTTTGCATGCGGTGCAGAGCGTGCCGTCTTCGTGTCGCTCATCCAACCAACCCCCGCACCGCCGCGACCACCTTCGCCGCATTCGGCAATGCCAGCTTCTCCAAATTCGCCGCATACGGCATCGGCACGTCCTCGCCCGATACCTTCGTTGGCGGGGCGTCGAGCCAGTCGAAGGCTTCGCTCGTCACGCGCGCGCAAACCTCCGAGCCGATCGAGCAGACCGGAAAGCTCTCCTCGACGGTGACGATCCGGTTCGTGCGCTTGACGCTCTCGATGACGGTCGCCATGTCCAAAGGCCGCAGCGTCCGCAAATCGATCACCTCGGCCTCGATGCCTTCTTTTGCCAGCTCCTCGGCGGCGGCCAGCGCATAGGTCATGCCGCGCGAGAAGGAGACGATCGTCACATCACGGCCGGGACGCACGATCTTCGCCTTGCCGATCGGCACCAGCCAGTCGTCGACCTTGGGCACCGGGCCGTTCGTGCCATAGAGGATCTCATGCTCGAGAAACACGACCGGGTTCGGATCGCGGATGGCCGATTTGAGCAGGCCCTTCGCATCCGCCGCCGTGAAGGGCGCGACGACCTTCAAGCCCGGCACATGCGCATACCAGGCCGAATACTCCTGGCTGTGCTGGGCGGCGACGCGGGCGGCGGCGCCGTTGGGTCCGCGGAAGACAATCGGACA
>JANNSX010000071.1:0-9869 GCA_031403155.1 Hyphomicrobiaceae bacterium | reverse complement strand
TGGCGACATCGGCGTTCGGGCCGAACATCACCTCGTCGAAGGCCTTCTCGGCGACGTTGTTCCAATGCCAGGTGTCCTCGAAGGCCTCGATCTGCGCCTGGCTCTGATCGCCCGAAGGGCCACGGAACAGCACGTTGTAGGTGGCGTTGGAGTTGAACGGCGGGTCGAGATAGACGAGGTCGACACTCTCCGACTTGATGTACTCGCGCAACACGTCGAGATTGTCGCCATAATACAGATGGTTGGCCATGCTCACCCGCCGCTGAGGATCATCGTCCCGGAGGCACAATTGCCGCTTGACGCAAGGAACGCAAGCAGTACAAATTCTGAGTATCGGGAGGCTACGACTCGTGCGGGTCAAAACCTACACAGAGGCTGTGCGATTGGCGCGGAGCGCGGGCGAGGACGCCGCGAACCGGCGCGCCCGCAAGGCTGGCCGCAAGGTGTGGTCGGCCGCCGACCATGACCACGCCTCCCGTGTGACCGAGGGTGTTCTCGTCGACCTCGGCTTCGACATTCCGGGTTGGCTCGCGACCGCTGGTCTCAAACGCAACGAGCCGGAGCCACCTGTGCGCAAGCAACCCCGGCGGCGCGCCCAGCAAGCGCCGGTCCAGCTCAGCTTTGCTTTTGCCTGAGTCGATGGGCCTCTTAGGCGGCCATCCTCGGCATTCGCCTGCCACGCTCAAGCCCCTCGATCCTAATCCCTACACCGCCTCCAGGATCGCCGACACGCCCATGCCGCCGGCCGTGCAGATCGAGATCAGCCCGCGCCCCGAGCCCTTCTCGGCCAGCTGCTTCGCCAGCAGCGAGACGATGCGCGCGCCGGTCGCCGCGAACGGATGTCCGTAGGCGATGCTCGAGCCTTTGGGGTTCATCGCCACGCGATCAATCGCGCCCATGGGCTGATCGCGGCCGAGCACCTCCCTGCAATACTCCGCATCCTCCCAGGCCTTCAGCGTCGCCAGCACCTGGGCGGCGAAGGCCTCGTGGATTTCATAGATGTCGAAGTCCTGGAGCGTGAGCCCGGCGCGTCCGAGCATGCGCGACACGGCGATCGTCGGTGCCATGAGCAGACCATCGCCCGCGACGAAATCGACGCCGGCCGTTTGTCCGTAGGTCATCCAGGCCTGGGGTTTGAGATTGTTCTTCCGCGCCCACTCTTCGGACGCGAGCAGTACGGCGGAGGCGCCATCCGTCAGCGGCGTCGAGTTCGCCGCCGTCAGCGTGCCGCGCTCGGACTTCTCGAAGGCGGCGCTCAAGGTCTTGAGCTTTTCCCGATCGATGTCGCCACGAACATTGTTATCGCGGAACACGCCGGCGAACGGCACGACGAGGTCGTCGTGGAAGCCCTGCGCGAAAGCCGCGGCGGCTCGTCTGTGACTCTCGAAGGCGAGGTCATCCTGCGCCTCCCGCGTGATGCCCCAAGTCTGCGCCATCAACTCGGCGTGCTCGCCCATCGAGAGGCCCGTGCGTGGCTCTTTCACCGAGGGCGGCTCGGGCGCCAACTCGCCGGGACGGAAGCCCTTGAAGACGCCGATCTTGGAGGATGTCCCCTTGGCCCGCTGCACCTTGACGAGGCGTTGTGAGAATTTCCGCTGGAACACGATCGGCGCATCGCTCGTCGTGTCCGAGCCGCAGGCGATGCCGCACTCGATTTCTCCCGTCGCGATCTTGGCGCGGAGATTCATCGCGGCCTGCAAGCCCGTGCCGCAGGCCTGCATCAGCGTCGTTGCGGGCGTCTTGGGATCGAGCGCGGTGCCGATGACCGCCTCACGCGCGATGTTCCAATCCTTCGAATGCGTGACGACCGCGCCGCCCTGCACCTCGTCGATGTATGTGCCGCCCAAGCCGAACCGCTCGACGAGGCCGGTCAAGGCCGCCGTCAGCATGTCGAGATTGCCCTTGTCGGCATAGAGAGTGTTGGAGCGGCAGAAGGGAATGCGGGAGCCGCCGATGACCACGACGCGTTTGAGGGTATCGCCCGCCATCACTTCTCCTCCCCGCGCTTGTCCGTCAGCACACGCTGCGCCGCCGCCTTCTCGCGCTCGACCTGCCGATAGTGCAACGGCCCGCCGCGGAAGGGCGCGAAGCCCGTGCCGAAGATGACACCCGCGTCGCAGAGATCAGCGCCTTGGACGACGCGCTCGGCGACGCATTTCTCGCATTCATCGATCAAGGGCTTCACGAGTTCCTCGCCCAGCGCCTGCAGCTCGACGTCCGCGTAAGGTTCCTTCGGCGGCGTCCGCAGCGCCTTGCCGTCCTTCCAGAAATAGAAGCCCTCGCCCGTCTTCTTGCCGAGATTGCCGCCGGCGACGAGGCGGGCGAGCTTGGAGCCCGTCATCTCTTCCTTGGCAAGACCGATGATCTCGGCGACGTGCTTGCAGATGTCGAGGCCAACCTGATCGGCAAGCTCGAGCGGGCCGACCGGCATGCCGAAGGCCTTGGCGGCATCGTCGATCTTCTCGCGCTCGATCCCCTCCTCGTGGCGGCGCATCGCTTCCATCATGTAGGGGGCAAGTACGCGGTTGACGAGGAAGCCCGGCACGCTTTTCACAACGAGCGGAAACTTGCCGATTGTCGTGACGACCGAGCACCCCTTCTCGATCCATTCCTGCGCCGTGTCGGGAGCCTTCACAACCTCGACGAGGGGTAGCTGCGGCACCGGATTGAAGAAATGCAGGCCGATGAGCCGCCGCGGGTTCGCCATCGCCTTGGCGATCTCCTCGATTGGGAGAGACGAGGTGTTGGTGGCGATGACCGCCGTGGCTTTCGCGCGGCTCTCGACGCCCGCGAAAATCTTCTGCTTCACGTCGAGCCGCTCGACCACGGCCTCGATGATGACATCGGCGCGCGGGACATTGTCGCCTTGCGGGTCAATCAGCAGCCGCGCCATCGCCGCGTCGACCTCGGTGGGCGTCTTCAAGCGCTTCTTGAACAGCGCCTTCGCCTGATCGGCGGCGCGTTTCAATTGCTCCTCGTTCAAATCCTGGAGCGAGACTTCGAGACCGGAGATCACGCACCAGGCCGCGATGTCGGCGCCCATGGTGCCGGCGCCAATGATATGCGCACGCAGCGGCTTGAAGCTGCCCTTGGGCGCCAGGTCCTTCATCTGCTCCGAAAGCCGGAAGACGCGGCGGAGGTTCTGCGCCGTCTCCGAGATCATCAGCGGCGCGAAGGCTTTGGTCTCCTCGCGCTTCATGCGATCGGGCGAGCCGCCGTGCTTCTCGAAGAGGTCGATCAGCCGGAACGGCGCGGGATAGTGATCCTCGCGCACTTTCTCGCGCGTCTTCTGCCGCATCTGCCCGGCGAGATAGCCGCGGATGGGCGAATAGGTCATGGCGCGCTTCATGAAGCTCGGGGAGCGGGACTTGCGGCCCTGGAGCACGGCCTTGCGCGCCGACCATCTCAAGTGCTGGCGCGAGGGCACCAGCTCGTCGAGGAGACCCATGCCTCGGGCAACACTCGAGCGAAGCATCGAGCCGGTCAGCATCGCCTGCATGGCGGAGACGGGACCGGCCAGCTCGATGGCGCGCGCCGTGCCGTTGAAGCCTGGGAAGATGCCGAGCTTCACCTCGGGGAAACCAACGCGGGTGGCATCGTCGCGCGTCGCGATCCTGTATTGAAAGGCCATGGCGAGCTCGAGCCCGCCGCCGAGGCAATAGCCGTGGATGGCGGCGACCGTCGGAATGGGAAGGGACTCGATGCGATCGAGGAGGGCCGTCACCTGCTGGATGGCATCGGTCACCGCCTTCTCGGATTTGAAGTCTTCGAACTCACGGATGTCAGCGCCGACGATGAAGCCGTTGGGCTTGCCGGAGATGAGGACGAGGCCGCGGAGTTTTTTCGTGGCGGCTTCCGCCTCGGCAAGCGAGACGATCTCGCCTAGCTCTTCCAGCACGCGGCGAGAGAGCGAATTCTGGTTCTCCCCCGCCCGATCGAGGATTGCCCAGCCGATGCCTTCGAAATCGGTCTCGAAGCGCCAGTCGGTGAGGGTGGGGAGAGGCGACATGCTTGTCGCGGTGCTCTGATCGTTCATGGCTTCTCTCTACCGCCCCCCACCCGCCGCCGTGATCCGCGTCGTATTCGAAATCGTCCGATAGTGCGGCTTCACTTCTTCGGGATCGAAGTGGTCGACGGCGATGACGCGGTTGGTCAGCTCCTCGATCTCGCGGACGAGCGTTGCCTCGGTGCCGGTGACGATACCCTTCTGCAGCGCCTCGCCGATCCAGTCGATGCCGTGATAGCGGCGGATCTCGCCCTTCCTGACGGCACGCTCGATTTTCCGTTGCGCTTCCTCGGCCGCGACGACCTTGATCATCGTATGCTCGAGAATGCCGGTCGGATCGTCCGGGTCATTCGAGACGAAGATCTCTCGGGTCAATCGATCCCGCGCCTCGCCGGGCTCCAGCACAAGCGCAACCGCCGCTCGCGTCGTTCGATCGGACGCTGGCCGGTAATGACCACCCAGCGGGAAGACAATCGCGCGCATCAGCCAGCGCACGGGCAGGATCGGGAAGTTGTCGATCGTCCGTCTCAGCGCTTCCTCGCAGCGGTCGAGCGCGTTCTCGGCGCACATCTTGACGACCGGCAAATCGACGGACGGACGCCCGTCATCCTCGAAACGCTTGAGCACGCACGACAGCAGATACAGCTCCGACAACGCATCGGCCATCCGTCCGGTGATCTTCTGCCGGGTCTTGAGGCCGCCACCCAAGGTCGCCACCGTCAGATCGGCCACCAGCGCGAAGTTGCGCGACTGGCTGGCCAACTGCTTGTACCAGCGCGAGGTCGAGCCCGCGCCCGACGGCGCCGAGGCAAACCAACCGAAGGTCAGGTTGTGGAACAGCGCGCCGAAGATGTTCGACACGGCAAAACCCACATGCCCCATGAAGGCCTTCTCGAACGCTGCGAGTCCCGCCTCGCGATCCGGGTTCTGCATCGCCTGGATCTCGGCGTAGAGATAGGGATGGCTGCGAAGCGCGCCCTGCGCGAACGTGATCAGCGAGCGCGAGAGGATGTTGGCGCCTTCCACCGTGATCGCCACCGGCACCATCTGATAGGCCGATTGCAGATAGTTCGCCGGCCCGTCGCAGATGCCGCGGCCGCCGTGAATGTCCATCGCCGCATTGACGCAATCGCGCATGCGCTCGGTCGATTGATATTTCAACAGCGCCGAGATCACCGACGGCTTCTCGCCGCGCGCCACCATCGCGGCCGTCGCGCCGCGCGCCGCCTCCAGCACATAGGCGTGCTCGACGAGGCGGGCCATCGGCTCTTCGATGCCCTCCATGCGCGCGACCGGAATGCCGAACTGCCGGCGGATGCGCGCGTAGGCCGAGGTAACCCGCAACATCGTCTTGGCGCCCGCCGCCGAGGACGACGGCAGCGAGATCGAGCGCCCGGCCGAAAGACACTCCATCAGCATGCGCCAGCCCTGACCCGCCATCTCACTTCCACCGATCACCCAATCGATCGGCACGAAGACGCCCTCGCCCCAGTTCGGACCGTTCGGGAAAGCCGAGCCCGAAGGCAGATGCCGCCGGCCGATCTTGACGCCGGGATGGCTCGCCGGAATGAGCGCCAGCGTAATGCCGATGTCCTTGCCTTTGCCCAGCAGCTCGTCTGGATCGAACAAGCGGAAGGCGAGGCCGAGCAGCGTCGCCTTGGGGCCGAGCGTGATGTAGCGCTTCTCCCAGGAGAGGCGGATGCCGATCGTCTCCTTGCCGTCATGCGTGCCGCGCACGACCGTGCCGATGTCCCGCATCGTGGCGGCATCCGAGCCCGAGGTCGGCCCCGTCAGGCCGAAGCAGGGGATTTCCTCGCCCTTCGCCAGCCGCGGCAGATAGTGCTCCTTCTGGTCGAGCGTGCCGTACTTCTCAATGAGCTCGCCGGGCCCGAGCGAGTTCGGCACCATGACGATGGTCGCGACATCCGGGCTGCGCGAGGAGATTTTACCGAGGATCAGCGATTGCGCCTGCGCGCTGAACCCGAGCCCCCCATGCGCCTTCGAGATCAGCATGCCGAGAAAGCCCTTCCCGGAGACGAAGCGCCAGATATTGTCGGGGATCTCGCGATCGTTGTGCCTGATCTGCCAGTCATCGACCATCCGGCAGAGCTCCTCCGTCGGCCCGTCGAGGAAGGCGCGCTCCTCCGGCGTCAGCACGATCGGGGGGATGGCGCGGAGCTTGATCCAGTCGGGGGTGCCGGAGAACAGCTCTGCGTCCCAGCCGACCGTTCCGGCATCGAGCGCCTGCTGCTCTGTTTCAGAGACGGTCGGCAAGACGCCCTTCAGCGCCGCGAAGGCCGGCTTGATGAGGACGGCATCGCGAATACTCTTCACGGCAAGCAGACCGCAGACGGCGCCGATCAGCAGCGGGACCAGCAACCAGCCGAAGAACGAGGCGCCGGTCAGCAGCGCGGCAAGTGCCACCGCCAAACCGCCCACCGCCCAGGCGATGAGTGGCGCCCGCCAGATGGCCAGCACGAAGAGCAGCACGATGGCCGCTACGACAATCCACCCGCTGCTCATATCGTGTTCTCCTCTACCTCGCGGGCTTTTGCCCCTGAGCATCCCCACCTTGGACCCCAGATAGCAAGCAGAAATCAACGAAAGGTACGAGGAGCTGGAGCGAAATCCCGGGAAATCAACGGCAATCTCGATGTGACAGCGGGTCGCGAGGATACCAGACTCCCCTACCTCCCGTTGTCACCTCTCGGCCAATTGGTTACGCATAGTCCGGCCGTGGGCGTCCGATCAAGCAATGACCGCCCACCCAGCGAGAGGAATACAGATGGCCGATGATCCCGTGATCGCGCAGAAGAGCCCCTATGTCGTCGAGCTGACAGAGGGCAAGCAGTACTGGTGGTGCCGCTGCGGACGCTCCAAGCGCCAGCCGTTCTGCGACGGCTCGCACAAGGGCACGGGCCTCGAGCCGCTCGCCTTCACGGCCGCCTCGACCGGTCCAGCGAGTCTGTGCGGCTGCAAGGGCTCGGACGACCAGCCCTTCTGTGACGGCTCGCACAATATGCTTTGAACGGATAACGGCGAAGCGCCAGCTTGGGGTCGGACCCTGCGGGTCTGACCCCAGCCTGAGGTTTTCGTGTAGGGTCAGACCCTGACCCTAGTACCCGCCATCAGAAATGGCTGGTACTAGTTTTTTGGCTGAAGTACCCGATTCACGCGGCATTTTCGTGCCACGACGTGTGGCACTCAATTCTGCGATCGGGTACTAGTACCCGCCATCAGAAATGGCTGGTACTAGCTCATTTGCTTAAGTACCCGATTCACGCGGCATTTTCGTGCCACGACGTGTGGCACTCAATTCTGCGATCGGGTACTAGGCCACCAGCGCCGCCGGCGAAAGCGGTGTCGCGCCCTGCCTCAACGCCGAGACATCCACCTCGGTTGCGCCGTTGATCTTGGCAACCCGGCGCGGTGCGGTGCCGGCCGCCTGGGCGAGGAGCCCGGCAAACACCTCCGAATGGGTCACCACCCAGATCTGCGATTCCTTGGCGGCGGCCGCCATGAGGCTGGCCAACGGCGCCATCAGCTCCGGATGCAAGCTCGCCTCCGGTTCGTTGAAGGCCATGAAGGGCGGCGGACGGAGCCCCATCAGCGCCCCGATCATGCAGAGATAGCGCAGCGTCCCGTCCGAAAGCTCGCCCATGCCGAATGGCCGGTCGATCTCGCGCGTCCTCACCGACAGGCGGCACTGGCCTTCCGAAGATTCGACCATCAGATCGCTGCCCTTGAAGGCCTCGGCGAAGGCGCGGCGGATGGGTTCGGGTTGCTGCTTCATCAGCATGACGGTCGCGAGCACGCTCGCGAGATCCCGGCCATCGGGTGCGAGCGAGGCTCGGGAGACGGCGGAGGCCGGGCGGCGGAGTGCCGAGGCCGGACCCGTATCGAAAGCATGATAGAGCCGCCAGCTCGCCAGCGCCCGGCGGATGAGATGGAGCTCGGGATAGCGCGCCGCATCGCGGATGGCGGCGAGTGCCGGCTCGGAGGCGAGCAGCTCGCCCTCGAAGCGCTGCGAGGTGCCGCGATCATCGCGCAGCCACAGCTTCGGCCCCTTGCGCTCGAGCAGCACAACGGAAATGTCGCGATAGCCGAGCGTCAGCCGCTCGGCCCGGATCATCGGCTCCTGATCGAGGGCTGGCTCGCCGACGCCGGGCGGGCCGATCTCGAGCCGGTAGGTGAGCTCATTGAAGATGGCGGTGAGCACCAGACGCTGCGTCACCCGCTCGCGTGAGCCCGCCCACAGCACCGATTCGAGACCGCCCTCCTCGGCGATTGCCTCCGTGATGGTGCCTTCGGCGGCACGCTGCAGCAGCGACAGCGCGCGATAGAGATTGCTCTTGCCAACGCCGTTCTCACCGACCAGCACGGTCAGCGTATCGACCGGGAACCGGATCGACTTCAGCGACCGGTAGCCTTCGACCTGGAATTCTCTAAGTTGCATCGCATTCCCCCTGCGATTCTGTGTTTCTCGACCCTTCTCGTTGAAAATTCTGGCAATTTGAGGAATGCTGCGATGCCGAAATGACAGCGAAGAGCACAACATGACGAAACGGCCCAAGACCGGAGCGAAGGGTCAGCGCCCGCGGGCCAACCTGATCACCGACGTGGAGGGCGTCTGCGTCGGCAACGCCGACGACGCGGATTTGCGCTCGGGCGCAAGCGTCGTGCTCTTCGATCAGCCGGCCATTGCCGGATGCTGCGTGCTCGGCGGCGCCCCGGCCGGCGTTGCGACGCAGAGCTTCGAGCCGGACATGGTGGTCGAGGCGGTCGACGCGCTGGTCCTCTCCGGCGGCTCCGGTTTCGGCCTCGAAGCGACCATCGGCGTGCAGGCGTGGCTGCGCCAGCAGGGCCGCGGCTTTCAGATCGGCGAAGTCCGCATCCCGATCGTGGCCGGCGCCATCTGCTTCGACATGCTGAATGGTGGCGACAAGAATTGGGGCCGCTTCTCGCCCTATCGGGATCTGGGGTTCAAGGCGGCGGGCGCGGCGTCCGCCAAGCCCTTCCCGCTCGGCACCGTGGGCGGCGGCTTCGGCGCCTCGACGGTGAACCTGAAAGGCGGCCTTGGCTCGGCGAGCGCGGTGACGCCATCGGGCTTCACGGTCGGCGCGCTCGCGGTCGTCAATGCGATCGGCGCGGCCACCATGGGCGATGGTCCCCATTTCTGGGCGGCGGGATACGAAGTGGGCGCTGAGTTCGCAGGCCTGGGCTTTCCCAAAAAGATCACACCCGACATGACGAAACTCGCCTGGAAGGGCGGTCCAACGTTTGCCACCACCATCGTGATCGTTGCGACCGATGCGACGCTCACGAAGCCAATGGCCAAGCGCCTCGCCATCACCGCCAATGACGGCTTCGCGCGGGCGCTGCGCATCACCCACGCGCTCTTCGACGGCGACACGCTGTTTGCCGCGTCGACCGCGCGGCGGCCCCTCAAGGACCCGGTCAACGACCAGATCGAGATCGGCGCGGTGGCAGCCGACGTCGTCGCGCGCGCGATTGCCCGGGGTGTCTATGAGGCGTCTGCGTATCCGTTCGGGGTGTCGCCGCAGCCGACGTGGAAGCAGAGGTTCTCGTAGGTTGGGTTAGCGCGGGCAATGACGGACATGAGAACGACGAGACCTGCTCCGCGCGTAACCCAACGGGCCCACGCGATGACGCTGTTGGGTTACGCGCGGCGCAAAATTTCGTCGCCATCATGACCACCATTGCCCGCGCTAACCCAGACTGTATGTCCCTTCCGCAAGTGGGGTGACTAGCCTTCGATGTGCACTCGAGGGTTGCCCGGATTGGCCGGGTAGAGCCTCACACAAGGAGGGCTAGTCATGGACCAGAATAGCGAACTTTTCAT
>JANNSX010000070.1:0-5583 GCA_031403155.1 Hyphomicrobiaceae bacterium | reverse complement strand
ATGAAAAGTTCGCTATTCTGGTCCATGACTAGCCCTCCTTGTGTGAGGCTCTACCCGGCCAATCCGGGCAACCCTCGAGTGCACATCGAAGGCTAGTCACCCCACTTGCGGAAGGGACATACAGTCTGGGTTAGCGCGGGCGCAGAGGCTACTGCCGGGATCGGGTGCCTGCGCCGCGCGTAACCCAACAGCCGCATCCGCAACTCTCATGTTGGGTTACGCGCGGTCAGATGTCAGTGCTCACAGGGTTCGTTATTGCCCGCGCTAACCCAACCTACGGCGCCGCCAGTACCTGCAGCCGGCTCAGCTGCGCATAGATGCCGTCCCGCGCAACGAGCTCGGCGTGCGGCCCGGTCTCGACGATACGGCCGTCCTCCATGACGCAGATGACATCGGCGTCCTGCACGGTCGAGAGCCGGTGTGCGATGACGAGCGTCGTCCGATCTTTCGAGAAACGTGCGAGCGCCTCCTGTACGAGCCGCTCCGACAGCGTATCGAGCGCGCTCGTCGCCTCGTCGAGCAAGAGGATCGGCGCGTTCTTGAGAATCGCGCGGGCGAGTGCGAGCCGCTGGCGCTGGCCGCCCGAGAGCCGCATGCCGCGATCCCCGATCACCGTATCGAAGCCCTGCGGCAGCTCGGCAATGAACTCGGTCGCGGCGGCGGCGTCGGCGGCTGCCAGCACGTCACGCTCGCTGGCATCGAGCCGCCCAAGCAGGATGTTCGCGCGCACCGTGTCGTTGAAGAGCGTGATGTCCTGGCTGACGATCGAGATGGCATCGCGCAAGCTTGGGATGGTGACGTCGCGAATGTCTTGGCCATCGATCCGGATGCGGCCGGCTTGCGGCTCGAAGAAGCGCGGCACGAGATTGAGGATGGTCGTCTTGCCGGCGCCTGATCGCCCGACGAGCGCCACCGTCGAGCCGCCCGCGACGCGCAGCGTGAAGTCGCGCACCGCCGGCACATTGCCCTCATAGGCAAAGGTGACGTTGGCAAAATCGATCTCGCCGGTCGTGACCGAAATCCCAGGCGCGCCTGGGCGATCGAGGATCGCGGGCTTCTCGTCGAGCAGCTCGTAGACGCGCGCCACCGCCGCGAGCCCCTCCTGCAGCTTGGCGTTGAGATTGCCGAAGGCGCGCATAGGCTGGGCCGCGAGCGCAAGCGCCGTCAGAAACCCCATGAAATCGCCGACGGTCGAGATGCCCGATGCGATGCGGTAGCCGGCCAGCGCCAACACGCCCGCGATGGCGAGGCCGCCCAAGACTTCCAACAGCGGATCGAGCGCGGCCCGGCTCCTCACCGCCTTCATGCGCAGTTTGAAGACCTCGTCGAAGCTCTGGTTCGTGCGTTTGGCCGCATAGCCTTCCAGACGGAAGCTTTTGATGAGGCGCACGCTCGACAGGCTCTCCGTCAGCCCCGAGGTCATGCCGCCGAGTTCCGATTGCGTGCGCTTGGCGACGCGGCGGAGCTTCTGCCCGATCTTGGTGATCGGCCAGGCGGCAATCGGATAGACGCAGAGCACGATGAGGGCCAATTGCCAGTCGAGCCAGAACATGGTGCCGACGACGGCCAAGACCGTGAAGACATCGCGAAACGAGGTGTTGAGGAGGGCGAGTGCCGCCGTCTGGATGGCGCCGATGTCGTTGGTCAGGCGCGAGACGAGATGGCCTGGTGACTCCTTGGCAAGCCGGGCGAAGTCGGCGCGCAGCAAATGCGCATAGATCGCCTTCTGCATGCCGACGGTCATGGAGTAGACGGTCCGGCTCGAGAGCACGGTCTGGAGATAGGAGAGCAGGCTGCGGATGAACGTCACGCCGATGATGGCGGCAACGATGAGCCAGAGGAGTTCCATCTTGCCCGGGCCGAGCGAGCCGAAGGCATATTTGATGATGATCGGGTAGGCGCCCGAGGAGGCGGCAATGCCGCCGGTGAGCAGCGAGGAGACGATCATCGCCTTCCAATGGCCGCGCACCCACTCGCGCCAGGTGCGCTTCAGCAGCGACCAGCTCCTCTCGTCGATCGAGGGAATGCCGCCGGGTTGTTGCGGTGGGGTCGAGGGTTCCTGCACGTATCCGATCCAGGCTGAGTCGACTATTTTGGTTTGGTCGCATTTTCAACGACGAACCGGAAACCCACTTCGTCTGAAAATGCTCCGCCTGATTCTCAGCATAGCCGTTTCGCGGCCTAGTACCCGATCGCAGAATTGAGTGCCACACGTGGTGGCACGAAAATGCCGCATGAATCGGGTACTTCAGCCAAAAAGCTAGTACCAGCCATTTCTGATGGCGGGTACTTGTGGCCCGTCGCGCCAAAATCGCTTGCTCGCCGGGCGTCCGTCCGATTTTGGCGCGACATGAGGACCACTAGCAATATCATGAGCTTGGTGTGGCGTTCATCGCGCCGTAGTTGCCTCCGACCGGGCAGCGCGACTGGTCAACTATGGCGCGACGCCACACTAGAGCGCTATTCGATCTGACGGAATCAGATCGGCGCTCTAGGTCATTGGTTTTGAGCACTTTCTTTCGACCAACCGGTTTCCACTTGGAAGGACAAGTGCTCTAGCCGCGCCGCGACGCACCGCCCTTGGCCGCCGGATCGATGAGATCGCGGAGGTCGACGATGAAATAGCGCGTCAGAGCGTTGTCGACGGTGCGTTGGGCTGCGCCCTTCCAGGCGGCCTCGGCCTGGGCGCGGGAGGGGTAGATGCCCACGATGTCGAGGTCCGCCACATCGCGGAAATCAACCCCGTCGAGACGTGCGAGCTCACCGCCGAAGACGAGATGGAGGTTCTGTTTCTTCGCGGGTTTCGGCTTGGCGGCCATGGATTTCTTCCCCTGTGCTCCCCGTTTCCTGCATCACCCTTGCGGACGAGGCAAGGGACGCCCGCAATTCCGCCGGGGAAAGACAGTTCGTCCGGACACTTGGCAAGGGTTGCTTAACCATGCCGCTTAAGACGCATACAACTCGGATGGGGTAGGGTCACCGGCATAAAGTTCAAGTCGACCGTTCGAGAGTTGACATCGAGGCGTCAAAGGCAAACCCGTCCGCGGCAGAAGTCGCGGGCGGGTTTGCCGCATTCTGGGCTCGGGAATTCTATCCGAGCGCTGTACCAGCCAGCAGGGCGAGGAAGACGATCGCCCCATAGGCGTGGTTGGCACGGAAGCGGCTGAGGCAATTGGCCCCGTCTTCCGTGTCGAGGGTCGCGATCTGCCAGGCGAGATGGCCGGCGGCGGTCAGCATAAGGAGCGTGAAGACCCACCCGGCACCTGCCAGCAAGCCGGCAATGGTCATCGCGACCCACGAGCCGCCATACAACCCGACGAGCCATGGCTTGGTGCCCTGGCCGAACCGCAATGCCGTCGATTTCATGCCGATGAGCGCGTCATCCTCCTTGTCCTGGTGGGCGTAGATCGTGTCGTAGCCGATGATCCAGAGGATCGTCGCGGCGTAAAGGAGGAGGGGGGCTGGCGCGAGGGAGCCAAATTGCGCCGCCCACCCCATCAACGCGCCCCAGCCGAAGGCGAGGCCGAGCACGGCCTGCGGCCAGTTCATCACCCGCTTCATCAGCGGATAGACGGCGACAATGCCGAGCGAGGCTAGTCCCAAGAGGATCGTGAAGCGGTTGAATTGGAGGAGCACCAGTAGTCCGATGAGCGCGAGCGCCACCATGAAGACGACAGCGGCCTTCATGCTCACACGCCCCGAGGGCAGCGGCCGCGAGCGTGTGCGCTCGACTTGCGCATCGATCTTGGCGTCGAGCAGATCGTTCCAGACGCATCCCGCCCCGCGCATGACATGGGCGCCGGCGAGAAACAGCGCGAGATGCCAGGGATTGGGATAGGGCGCGTCCGAGGCAATCGCCGCCAGCGCCGCCGACCACCAGCAGGGCCACATGAGCAGCCATCCGCCGATCGGCCGGTCGGCGCGCGCAAGCTGCAGGAAGGGCCGCACCCAATCCGGCGCAAAGCGGTCGACCCAATTGCCCTTGGGCGCGTCGGCGACGGTTTCAGCGGGTGAGGGCATGGGGCGTAGTGGCTCTCGGGCTTGGGAGCGAACGGGCGGACCTTGCCCTCGCGGGGCGGCCCATTCAAGAGTGAGGCAGTGAGGCGCAAAGCCACGGAGATACGCCGGTGTCACGCCCTCTTGTTCGCCTGTTCGTCGATGTGCCGCTGGCAGAAGGCGCAGACATCGCGCTCGGCGAGGAGCAGACCAACTACCTGATCCGCGTCCTGCGCCTGAGCGCTGGCGACGAAATCGCCGTCTTCAATGGGCGGGAGGGGGAGCACGCCGCGGCAATCGCCGAAGCCGGCAAACGGCGCTGTGCATTGACGGTCGGACGCCAGCTCCGCGCGCAGGAGACTGGCCCCGATATCGACTACCTCTTCGCACCGCTCAAACGCTCGCGCCTCGACTACATGGTGCAGAAGGCAACCGAGCTCGGCGTCCGCCGATTGCGGCCAGTCACGACGACACACACGCAGGTCGAGCGGATCAATCTGGAGCGCATGCGCGCCAACGCCATCGAGGCGGCCGAGCAATGCGGCGTGCTGTGGGTGCCGCAGGTGCTGGCGCCGGTGACGCTGGAAGACGTGCTGGCGGGCTGGGATGCGGCGCGGCGTCTGATCTTCGCGGATGAGGCCTCTGATGGCGCCAATCCAATCACCACGCTGTCTGCACTCACCCGCGGCCCGCTCGCCGTTCTGGTCGGCCCCGAGGGCGGCTTCTCGGAAGCCGAGCGGCAGCGGCTTCGCGCGCTCCCCTTTGTGACGGTGATCTCACTTGGGCCTCGCATCATGCGCGCGGATACAGCGGCGGTCGCGGTGCTGGCGTTAGTGAACGCGGTGCTGGGGGATTGGGGGTAGGGTCCCGCCCCCCTTGAGTTCCACACTCCGCCCGGACATAACGGCGGCCGGGCTGCCCTCGCCCACGTATCTTGGCTTATCGTGCTTCTTGTCGGAAACCGCTTGCGATCCCGGCCTTCGCCGGGACAAGCTTTTTCCGGAAGCACACTGAAGGATAGACATGTCGACGCGTCAGGACGGACCCGAGAGCCCGCCCATCAGCTCCCGCAACGACCTCGTTGGCTATTTCGAGGCGGGCGCCAAGCCGCCGGAGCGTTGGCGTATCGGCACCGAGCACGAGAAATTCGGCTTCGAACTCGGCACGCTGAAACCGCTCCCCTACACAGGCCCCAAGGGCATTCGCGCCATCCTCGAAGGCTTGATCGCACGCTTTGGCCATGTGCCGGTCATCGAGGGCGAGAACATCATCGCGCTCGGCTCCCCGCCGGGGATCGATCAGGGCAGCGTTTCTCTGGAGCCGGGAGGGCAGCTCGAGCTGTCGGGCGCGCCGCTCTATACGCTGCATGAAACGGCTGCCGAGATCGACCGGCATCTGGAACAGGTGAAAGCCGTTGGTGACGACCTCGGCGTCGGCTTTCTAGGCTTGGGCTTTTCGCCCATCTGGAGCCGGGCCGAGACGCCCGGCATGCCCAAGGGCCGCTACAAGATCATGACCGCGCACATGCCGAAGGTCGGCAAGCTCGGCCTCGACATGATGTACCGCTCCTGCACCGTGCAGGTGAAC
>JANNSX010000069.1:0-15068 GCA_031403155.1 Hyphomicrobiaceae bacterium | reverse complement strand
GAATTCCGAGACCTTCACCTGCTTGTCCGGGCGGCCGCCATCGCGGCCGTGACGGTGGGAAGGTGTTCCGGCACCGACCAATGGCCAATTGAGCCGATCGCTGCCAAACGGTGATCGCAGACAACCTGTTGCTATATCTTTTGTGTGATAGCAGGTTGTGGCCGTCGCGAGAGAGTTTCACGCATGCGCTTCCACAAATCGCCTTGCGTTTACATCCTCGCCAGCAAGCGCAACGGCACGCTCTACATCGGCGTTACGAGCGATATGCCGAACCGCATGTTCGACCACCGGGAGGGCCGGTATCCCGGCTTCACATCGAAGTACGGCGTAAAGCTGCTGGTCTACTACGAGATGCACGAGTCGATGGAGATCGCGATCCGGCGCGAGACGCAGCTGAAGAAGTGGCGCCGGATATGGAAGCTGCGGCTCATCGAGGAGATGAACCCGAATTGGGACGATCTGTTCGACGAAGCGACCGGCGAGATCAAGGCCGGGCCGGCCGATGTGGCGCGGGAGAAGTAGGAGGCGCATGATCGTCCGAATACGCATGTTCGCCGCTATTGGATGATGTAACGACACGGTGCTTGCTCGAACGGCTATGATGCTCGGCAATACACCACCCCACCGTCACGGCCGCGCAGGCGGCCGCCTAGCCATGGGTGTCTGGGCGCGATGTCTCGGCCATCCCTCGGGCCGTCGACCGAAGTGAGGATGCTCTCCCCGAGGTACAAAGTCTGAGGACACTAGCGGCTTGTCTGGGTGGCCCGCCTTCGCGGCCATGACGGTGGGGAGGGCGAGACTACGTCAATCGGGAAGATGAGTTGCGACGATGCCGAATTCAACCGTTTCTGGTAGAATGGTCGCGAATCAGGGTACACACCCATTCGTCCGAGATGGTGTATCAGTTAAACGAGGGGGGCATAGCGTGTCTGGAGCGAGCGAAGCTCTAAGTCGGCATGAGGTTTGTCGATCCGATGCGGCTCAGGGTTCAGTCGAGTTTGCTAGTTTATGTCGACAACTGCGGCGATCACACTCTTTGACACTGAAAGACCAAGCTGCGGCATTCGGCGTTTCAATTGCTTACATTAGCGCGATCGAGACCGGACGGAAAGGGCATGTTCCTGATGGTTTCTTGCAGAAGTTTGTGAGTTGGCTCGAGCTTGACGAATTGACGGCTGAAAGAGCTCGCAGAGCAGCAGACGAGAGCGGGAACAAAGTCGTGATCCGGTCAAAAAACCCAACACAAGCTCGGTTCCTGGCAGCGCTGGGCCGATCACTTGATGATCTGTCCAAGGAAGATATTGAAACTCTCCGTCAAACCGTTCTGAAGTTACGAATCAAGAAGCGGAATGAGGAAGGCGATGCCGGGACTAAATGACGGGTTCGGTAGTCCCCTGAGCGGAGACTACATACGGCGTCAGGCGCTAACGCTGAGATACATTCTGGGCGTGGATATTGATTCAGCGCCAGATGTCGGGAATATTCTTGAGCATGTGCTGCCGGAACTGGCACAAGGCTTCCAATTTTGCGTCGTTGAAGATGGGAAAATTGGTGGCGATGGAGGTCTCACAACATGGGATCCTCCGGCAGTCTCTCTAGAAGAGTCAGTGTACCTCGATCTTTTGCGCAGTAGCCATCGGGCGCGATTTACAGGGGCGCATGAAATTGGGCATCTCATACTTCATCGGGGGCAGGTCCAGGCTCGAAACACCAAACAAGAGAAAGCCATTGGCGGTGTATTCAGTCTAGAGCGTCAAGCCAATAGTTTCGCTGCCGAGTTCTTGATGCCACATGACGTTATAAAAAATTGCAAGACGCCTCTGGACCTAGCCAAGCTGTGCAATGTGAGCGTCGAAGCTGCAGAACGCAGAATGCGAGATTGTTCAATGTGGCCTCGCGGTGACGAGCGCAAGCGGGTTTCAAATGGCTTTAACGATTTGCTGGAATCCCTAAAGAAGCGCTAGAACACCCCCTACCCCCGCTCCAAAAAACTCTCCACCACCTTCTTCTCGCCGGCCTTGTCAAACGCCACCGTCAGCTTGTTCCCATCCACCACCAGAACCGCCCCATAGCCGAACTTCGAATGGAACACGCGGTCACCCACGGCAAACGCGCCCGATTCCTTCGACGATGACGCGACGATCTCGCCTTCGATGAGCTTCGGCTGCGCGCGGCGCCGGGCATCGGCGCGCTCTTGTGGAGATTGCCTCGCATAGCTCTCCTTCGCCCGCTGCCAGCCGGGCGTCGTGTAGGGGGACGCAAACCCCGCCGCCGGCTCATCGAACCGGCTCTTCGCGTAGCCGCCATAGCCGCCGAAGCCGGAATAGGGGCCGGTCTGCTCGCGCACATCGACATGCGCCTCCGGCAGCTCGTCGACGAAGCGGGAGGGGAGTTGCGATTGCCAGAGCGCATGCACACGCCGGTTCTGCGTAAAGGAAATTTTTGCCAATTTCTTCGCGCGCGTAATGCCGACATAGGCCAGGCGCCGCTCTTCTTCCAACCCCGCCTCGCCGTTTTCCTCGAGGCTCCGCTGGTGCGGGAACAGCCCTTCTTCCCAGCCGGTCAGGAACACCGTGTCGAACTCGAGCCCCTTGGCGGCGTGCAGCGTCATCAGGCTCACCCGGTCGCCGGCCTCGTCCTGGTCGATGTCCATGACGAGGGAGACGTGCTCGAGAAAGCCGGCGAGCGTCTCGAACGAGCCCATGAAGCGCACGAGCTCCTTTAGGTTCTCGAGCCGGCTCTCGGATTGTGGGTTCTTGTCGTTCTGCCACATCGCCGTGTAGCCACTCTCGTCCAGGATCAGCTCGGCGAGCTCGGTGTGGGGCATGGTAGGGACGAGGCCCCGCCAGCGATCCATCTGCCCGATGAACCCGCGCAGCGCATTGCGCGCCTTTGGCTTCAGCTCCTCGGTTTCCGATAGCTCGCGCGCCGCCTGCATGAGCGCGACCTCGCGGCTTCTGGAATGCCGCGTGATTTCCGCGAGCGTCTGATCGCCCAAGCCCCGCTTGGGCACATTGATCACGCGCTCGAACTTCAAATCGTGCGCCGGGTTCTGCGCCAATTCGAGATAGGCAATCGCGTCCTTGATCTCCTGGCGCTCGTAGAAGCGCGGGCCGCCAATCACGCGATAAGGCAGCCCCATGGTGATGAAGCGATCCTCGAAGGCGCGCATCTGGAAGGAGGCGCGGACGAGGATGGCCATGGAGGCGAGCGCCGCGCCGCCGCGTTGCAGCGCCTCGATCGCTTCGCCCACCGAGCGCGCTTCCTCGGCATCGTCCCAATGGCAGGCGACCTCGAGCTTGGCGCCCTCGCCCCGGTCGGTGACGAGCGTCTTGCCGAGCCGGCCCTTGTTGTGGCCGATGAGGCCTGAGGCCGCGGACAGGATGTGCGATGTGGAGCGGTAGTTCTGCTCCAACCGGATCACTTTCGCGCCGGGAAAATCCTTGTCGAAACGCAGGATGTTGTCGACCTCGGCGCCCCGCCAGCCGTAGATCGACTGGTCGTCGTCGCCGACGCAGCAGATGTTGGACGGGCCCTGCGCCAACAGCCTCAGCCAGAGATACTGCGCGACATTGGTGTCCTGGTACTCGTCGACCAGCATGTAGCGGAAGCGCTTCTGGTAGGTTTCCAGCACGTCCGCGTTCTCGCGGAAGAGACGCAAGCACTCGATGAGAAGATCGCCGAAGTCGACGGCGTTGAGTTCCTTCAGGCGCTTCTGATAGGCGGCGTAGATTTCCGCGCCCCGGCCGTTCGCATAGGCATAGGCCTCACCAGCCGGCACCTTGTCGGGCATGAGGCCGCGGTTCTTCCAGCCGTCGATGAGCCCAGCGAGTTGGCGCGCGGGCCAACGTTTGGCGTCGATCTTCTCGGCCTCGATCAGCTGTTTCAGCAGCCGGATCTGATCGTCGACATCGAGGATGGTGAAGCTCGACTTCAAGCCCACCAGCTCGGCGTGGCGGCGCAGGATCTTGACGCAGATGGCGTGGAAGGTGCCGAGCCAGGGCATGCCCTCGGCGTCGCCGCCGACGAGCTTGCCCACCCGCTCGCGCATCTCGCGCGCCGCCTTGTTCGTGAAGGTGACGGCGAGGATCTCGAAATGGCGGGCCCGGCCGGTGGCGACGATGTGGGCGATGCGGGTGGTCAGCACGCGCGTCTTGCCGGTGCCGGCGCCCGCCAGCACCAGCACCGGGCCGTCCAACGTCTCGACGGCCTCGAGCTGGCCGGGATTGAGGCCCTCCAGATAAGGCGACGACAGCTGGCGCGCCATGGCCCGCTCGGAAATGGAGCCGGAAGCCGGGCGGGCGATCGAGGTCATCGGGCAATCACTCATGGGATGGACGGGGCGCCGATGCAACCCGGGAAGACCCCTGGCGTTGCACAACCGAATCCGGCATCGGTTTGACTATACCATCCGCCTTCGCGGCACAAATCGAGAACTCAATCCTCTCCGTTCCGAGAGTTTGGAGCCTTAGGCATTTACCGATGACCCCGAGATCGCGCCGAATTCACTGCCATTCCGACAGGCTTCGTGGCATAAACATCCTGTGGGTAAGTTCCGTGTGCGGCCTGTGGCTGGCAGGCTGCGGTGAGGGCTGTCCGGATCGCCGATCAGGCAGCGGTCCCACCATAAACTCGCCCACTGGATCGTGGAGCATGGCTCAGCGGCCGGCCCACCCAAGGAATTGATGCGTTGCGCGCCTTTTTGCTCATCCTCGGCCTGTTGATGGTGGCGGCGCTGTCGGCGCTGTTCGCCGGGCCGGTGCTGGTCGACTGGAACGCCTATCGCGGCACGTTCGAGAAGCAAGCGACGGCCCTGCTCGGGCGCGAGGTGCGGGTGGGCGGCAATGCGAGCCTGCGGCTGCTGCCCGCCCCCTACATGCATTTCGACAACGTCCGGATCGCCGACCAGACCGGGCGCTTCGACAATCCGCTCCTGCGCGTCGAGGGCTTCACGATCTGGCTGTCGGTGCCGCCGCTGCTCAGGGGTGCCATCGAAGCGCGTGAAATCGAGCTCGACGGGCCCGATATCCGTCTCTCGGTCGACGAGGCCGGCAAAGCCAACTGGCAAGGGCTGGCGCCTGGCAATGTCGATCTGCCCTTCTTGCCGACAGAGGTGTCGCTCGCCTCGGTGAAGATCAGGAACGGCAAGCTCTCGCTGCTGAAGGGGGCAGGTGCGGCACTGTTCGCGGTCGAGGCCATCGACGGGGAGCTCTCGGCCGCCGAGCTCGACGGCCCCTACCGGTTCAAGGGCCGCCTCAGCTACGATGGCGCTGTGCGCGAAGTCAGGGTCTCGACGGCGGCGCTGGGTGCCGGGCATAGCCTCAAGATCAAGGCAGTCGTGCGTGTGCCCGACACCGCCAATGCCTATTCGTTCGATGGCGATGTTTTGGCGCTCGATCAGTTGCCGCGACTCGCCGGAGCGCTCGAAGCCCAATTCGGGCTCTCGGCCGCCGCCTTCGCCGAGGTCGTGGAAGGTGAGGCGGCCGCCAAGCCCGTGGCGAGCACCATGCGCCTCGTGGGCCGGATCGAGTCGGATCTCGAGCGGGCGTCCCTCACCGATCTCAGCATCACCTTCGACAGCGACGGCCGGCCTCAGCTGGTGACCGGCGAGGTCGGCATCGAGTGGAAGCAAAGGCCATCGATCTCGGCGCGTTTGGCCGCGCGATGGCTCGACCTCGACCGGATCGCGGCAAAGCCGTCGACCGAGGGGCCAGGGCCGGCGCTCCAAGGGTATGTGGGACGATTTCTCGGAGCTTTCGCCGCCAATGCCGAGACGCGCGTCGTCGCGCGGATCGATCAAGCCAATCTGGGCGGCGACCTCCTCGGCAATATCGCTCTCGACGCCCGCCGGACCACGGCCGGCATCGAGATCGCGACCCTCTCGGCTCAACTTCCAGGGGCAACCACTCTCGATGTCACCGGCCTGCTGGCGCAAGCGGACGGCAACAATCGGTTCACCGGCCCGATCCGCCTGTCGGGCGCGAGCCTCGCCAAGCTGCTCAAATGGGCGGTTCCCGCACTGTCCTTCGATGGGAAGTCGACCGGCGGTTTTTACATGATCGGGGCCGATGCGGACATCGGAGCCGAAACCGTTTCGCTCGATCGCTTGACGCTGGAGATCGACCGTTCGCGCATCACCGGCAGTCTTCGTTATGCGGGGGCAGCGCAGAAATCGCTTGCCATCGCGCTCGACGGAGACCGGCTGGATCTGAGCGAAGTCATCGCCGAGGCTCCCGATCTGGCGGCCTTGCTCGGCGGCTGGATGCCCGACGCGAAGCCGGGTGGTGCGGGCGCAGTGAGCCTGATCGGCCTCGCGGGCTCACTCGTGCAAGCGGCCGATTCCGACATTACATTGCGCATCGGCGACCTCAAGACCGCCGCGGGGCGTCTTGAAAATCTCGACCTCAAGATGCGCCGTGCCGCTGGCCGCATCGACCTCGAGACACTCGCCTTCAAAACCGGCAGCGCCCTCAGCGTCGAAGCGACGGGATCGGCAGCGAGCGGCGCGGAGACGGCCGATGGCCTGATACGGTTCCGCCTCGAGGCTCCATCCGCTGCCGCGGTGGCAACGCTCGACCGGTTCCTTGCCTTGCCCGAGGCGGTCAGGGCGCCGGCGCTGCGCTATGCGCTCTCTGCTCCACTCCGGCTCGCCGGGACGATCAGGCAAGATGTGGAAGGCGGGCGGCGGACCTGCGAGATCGCCATCGACGGCAGTGCGGCGGGTGAGCGCATAACGTTCGCCTTGCGCGGCGATGCCGGCCTCTTCGACATTGCCGGTGCGCAAGCGGACATTGTCGTGACGATGGCCGGCAAGGATGGTGGCCGGCTGCTGGCGCGGCTGGCGGGCCAGGCGGCTAAGTCGCCCGTGGCCGAGGCCGTGAGCTTGGAGCCGACCGTCGCTGGAACGCTGACGATCCGAGCCAGCGGCATCCCGCGCACCGAGCTCGCAACGGTCGCAAAGTTGACCTCGGATGGGCTCTCGGCAAGCTTCGATGGCAATGTTTCCTTTGCGGGCGAGACTGAGAGGATCGAGGGCCAAATTGCCATCGCGGTCGCCTCCGCTGCGCCGCTGCTCGATACGTTCGGCATTGTCGCGTCGGAGGAGCTCTCGAGTGCCGTCGACCTGACCGCGCGGATCACGGCCGCCGGTTCAGAGGCCGCCTTCGAAAGCATCGAGGCCCGCGTCGATGGCGATCCCGTGAGCGGCAGTGCGCGCGTCGCCTATGCCGGCCCGGCGCCCGACATCGATATTGTCCTCAAAGCCGCGCGCGTACGGCTGCCAGGTCTGCTGGCGCCGCTGCTGGCCGCCGGGCCCCTCGCGCCCGAGACCGCCGAGATCGCAGAGGCGGACCAGGCCCTCGCGGTACCGGCTGGCGGCGATGAGTCCGGCGAGACCGAGGCTTTGACCGTCTGGTCGGACCGGCCGTTCCGGTTGGCCATTCTCGACGGGGTCAGGGCCCGTTTGCGCCTGGAGGCCGGCCAGATCGAGGTTCTCAACGGGCTGTCTCTCGAAGACGCCCACTTGAAAGCATCTTTGGGTAGCGGCGGCGTCGTGCTCGAAAGCATGGATGGCAACGCTCTCGGCGGCGCGGTCAAGGCGAAGGGCGCGCTTCGCCGGGAGCCGGCCGGGGCCAGTCTCGAGCTTGAGGCGAGCATCGAGGGTGCCGAGCTCGAGGAAATTTTCGTCGACGAAACCGGACGCTCGAAGGCAAAGGGCAGAACCAGGGTACGCCTTGCCATGACGGCCAGCGGGCTCACGCCTCGCGGCTTGATCGCCGTGCTCGAGGGCGGGGGCGAGTTGCAGATCGAGGGCGGGCAAATCATCGGCCTGTCCCCGGTGACGGTCGATCAGGCGGCGCGCGTGCTTTTGGCCGGCGATACCAAGATCACGCAGGAGACGATCGGCGAGGCCATCGGCTCGAGCCGTCAGGGGGCCGACTTTCCGATGGGCGCTTTTGCGACCAAGCTGTCGGTGATCGACGGGACACTCAGAGCCGAGCAGGTCGAGATCGCCGCCGCACAATCGACCGTCCGGTTGAAAGGCAAGCTCGATCTCGACAGTCTGCGGATCGAGAGCGATTGGACGATCGCGCCGAAAGCCCAGGAACGGCTCAAGCCACCGCTACCGGCCGTGACGATCGTCTATGCCGGTCCTCTTGCGGACTTGAGAACGCTTGCCGCCGAAGCCGATGTGGAGGCGCTGGAGCGCGAGCTCGTGGCGCGCCGGCTGATCGGAGGCGAGGAGGAGCTGCAAGGGCTATGGCCGGATGCGCTACCACGTGAGGACACGAGCCTCGCCCCGGATGCCGATCGGATCGCCCCGCTTCCCGCCGACGAGGCCATGGCGGCGGTGCAGGAGCCGCAGCCCGCGGAAACCATTCCGGGGGCGACCGGGCCTGCTAAGAAGTCAAAGAAGTCAACGGTGAAGCCGAAGCCGGCCGCCGAGCCGCAGAGTGAGGCGACGACGCCACCGAAACCCACCGTGGCGAAACCCAAACGCCGGTTGAAGCGTAAGACGGTAACGATCCGCGAGGGTGTCGGGGGCAGCTCGAAATAAGAATCGAGGCTCGTGGCCCCGAGGAGAATTGGAGTGCGTAAGGTGCGTTCGCTGATTTTGGCTGGCTGTTTGGGTTTGGTGACGTTGCAGGCCGCAACGCAGCCAGTGGCCGCCGCGCCACTCGACGAGGCGACCTGCAAGACCTACGACGCCCAGCAGAAGATCCTCGAGATCCAGGGCCTCAAGGAAGACTTGGCCAAGGGCCCCGATTGGGCCAAGGCCAATCTGAGCGCCGCCCGGATCGTGCTGGTCAAGCAGTACGTCTACGTCAAGGAGCAGGTGGCGTTCCGCTGTCCGAGCCTGATCGTTGTCTCCGTGCCCGAGCTTGCCGAGCCCGAGGCCAAGCATCCGCAGGCCGAGGCCAAGGCGAAGGCGACGGAGAAGGCGGCGGTCAAGCCCAAGAAGAAAGACAAGAAGCGCAAGAAGGCGGCGGTTGGGTCGGTGCCCTTGCCCGCCCCGAAGGCGACCGCGACGCAGTAGGTTTCTGCTTTACTTTGCTTCTTGTCGGAAAACCGCTTTGCAACCCGGCCTGCGCCGGGACAGGCTCTTTCCGGAAGCACGGTTGCAGGGGCTCTGGCCTCTGCCGGAGACTTTGTGTAAGAGAGGGCGCCTCCCAACGCCCAAAGGACCGCCATGACGACCGTTCTGCTTGTTATTCACCTGATGATCGCCGCCGCGCTCGTCGGCGTCGTACTGATCCAGCGCTCCGAGGGCGGGGCGCTTGGCATCGGCGGCGGTGGGGGTGGCAACTTCATGACCGGCCGCGGCACGGCCAACCTGCTGACACGCATCACCGCGGGCCTGGCGGTCGGTTTTTTCACGACGAGCCTTCTGCTGTCGATCCTGGCCTCGAGCGGCCGCAGGCCCGCCTCCATCCTCGACCAGCTGGGTGGCTCGGGATCGACCACGAGCGCGCCGGCAACGAGTGGCACGGCAACGGGCACCGATGGTGGCACCTCGGGCGGCACAACCACAACCGGCGGAAGCTCGACAACCGGTGGCGGCACGACACCAACCGTACCGCAATCGCAATAAGCCCGATCCACTTATCCCCTTGATTTACCCGTAAAACGCCTGCTCGGGGTGCGCCTTCGCGCCGCGCCAGATTTGAGTCCACGAATCGCGGCGACCTGATGTAGTCTCAAAGCCCATGGCGCGGTACATCTTCATCACCGGCGGCGTGGTCTCCTCACTTGGAAAAGGCCTAGCCTCAGCGGCTCTCGGGACGCTCCTGCAAGCGCGCGGCTATGCCGTGCGCCTGAAGAAGCTCGACCCCTACCTCAACGTCGATCCGGGGACCATGAGCCCCTATCAGCACGGCGAGGTGTTCGTCACCGACGATGGGGCCGAGACCGATCTCGACCTCGGCCACTACGAGCGCTTCACAGGCGTCTCGGCGCGCAAGGCCGACAACATCACGACGGGGCGCATCTACCAGGATATCCTCGCCAAGGAGCGGCGGGGCGACTATCTGGGCGCGACCGTCCAGGTCATCCCTCACGTCACCGACCACATCAAGAATTTCGTGCGCTCCGGCAACGAGGGCGCCGATTTCGTGCTGGTCGAGATCGGCGGCACGGTCGGCGACATCGAGGGCCTGCCCTTCTTCGAGGCGGTGCGCCAGCTGCACAACGACCTGCCGCGTGGCGACTCGATCTTCATCCATCTGACGCTCATCCCCTTCATCCCGGCGGCGGGCGAGCTGAAGACGAAGCCCACCCAGCACTCCGTGAAGGAGCTGCGCTCGATCGGCATCCAGCCGGATGTCCTGCTCTGCCGCTGCGACCGGCAGGTGCCGAAATCCGAGCGGCGCAAGATCGCGCTGTTCTGCAACGTGCGCGAGAGCGCGGTGATCCAGGCGCTCGACGTGTCCTCGATCTACGACGTGCCGGTCGCCTATCATAAAGAGGGCCTCGACAAGGAGGTGCTCGCCGCTTTCGGCATCAAGGATGCGCCAGCGCCCGATCTCTCCCGCTGGGAGGAGATCGGCCATCGCATCAAGCACCCCGAAGGCGAGGTGACGATCGCCGTCGTCGGCAAGTACACGAGCCTGAAGGATGCCTACAAGTCGCTGATCGAGGCGCTGGTCCACGGCGGCATCGCCAACAATGTGAAGGTGAAGCTCGACTGGATCGATTCGGAAGTGTTCGACCAGAACGATCCGGCGCCGGCACTCGAGCATGTGCACGGCATTCTGGTGCCCGGCGGCTTCGGCGAGCGGGGCACCGAGGGCAAGATCCTCGCCGCCAAATTCGCCCGCGAGCGCAAGGTGCCGTACTTCGGCATCTGCTTCGGCATGCAGATGGCCTGCATCGAGGCGGCGCGCAATCTCGTCGGCATCAGGGACGCGTCGTCAACCGAGTTCGGTCCGGCGAAGGAGCCGGTCGTCGGCGAGATGCGCGAATGGATGCGCGGCGACCAGCTCGAGCAGCGTAGGGCGGGCGGCGATCTGGGTGGCACCATGCGCTTGGGCGCCTTCGAGGCGAAGCTCTCCGGCAACGCCAAGATCGCGGCGATCTACGGCGCGACCGAGATTTCCGAGCGCCATCGTCATCGCTACGAGGTCAACACTGGATATCGCGAGCGGCTGGAGCAGGCCGGGCTATTGTTCTCCGGCATGTCGCCAGATGGGTTGCTGCCGGAGACCATCGAGTACCCGGATCATCCGTGGTTCATCGGCGTGCAGTTCCACCCCGAGCTCAAGAGCCGCCCCTTCGATCCGCATCCGCTGTTCCGGAGTTTCATTGGAGCGGCGGTGGAGCAGAGCCGGATGGTGTAGGCGCCTGCCTGTAGCGCTGACTGCTTGCGTACTTGAAATGGGGAGCGTTCCGTCTGAGTGTTGAATTGTGCGTTGACGCGTTCTCATTTTGTTCTAAAATGCTGGCTAGCACGGATGATGATTCGTCAAGATGTCCAAGCGAGAGCGCATCCGAGATCCATTGCACGATCTCATCGAGTTCGATGTCGAGGGTTCGCAGATCGAGCGCGTGCTTTGGAAAGTCCTTCAGACGCGTCCCTTTCAGCGGCTAAGGCGAATTAAACAACTCGGCTTTTCTGACTTGGTTTATCCGGGTGCAACGCACTCGCGGCTGCTTCACAGTGTAGGTGTCTTTCACACGGCAAGGCGACTTGTGACTGTGATCGACAAATTCGTCAAAGCTCGAGACGCGAAAGCGGATCAAGCCTTAGCGGCGGCGCTACTACATGACGTTGGGCACGGACCCTTCAGCCATGCATTCGAAATGATCGGAGAACGGTTCAATCTGAAAATGGCGCATCACGAGACTGTCAGTGATGCGCTCATTCGCGACAGCGTGATTACGCCGCTGCTTCGCGAGATGGGAAGCGGCTTTGCGAACGATGTGGCAGACATGGTGAGCGGCAATGGCGAGCGTACTATTTACTCCGCCGTAGTCTCAAGTCAGTTTGACGCCGACCGTCTCGATTACATGCGGCGTGACCGGCTTATGACTGGTTCGCAGCACGCCGGAATCGACTTTGAGTGGCTCGTTCAGAATCTTGAAGTAGATGAAGTAGAGCACATTGTGGGCGAGACGCGTTTGCCGCCGGTGCAGACATTTGTTCTCGGTCGGAAGGCTATCTTTGCTGCTGAGGCATATATACTGGGGCTGTTTCAGTTGTATCCAACTGTGTATCTGCACAAAGCGACGCGTGGCGCGGAGAGGATTTATGAGGAATTGGTGGCGCGAGTTTTCCACCTCGTAAACAATGGGGGTGTCACGAAGACTGGACTGCCTGGTGGTCACCCGCTCGTAAAATTTGCGCGATCACCGGAGAGCATTGAATGCGCACTCGCGCTCGATGATACTGTGGTTTGGGGTGCTCTCTCTCTCATGGTCGATGCGAAGGATCCATGCATCGGGACGCTTGCTAGCCGGCTCCGCGATCGAGAGCTGTACAAGTGCCTCGATGTCCGTTCGAGAATCGCTCATAACAGAAGCGATCTTGATGCCGTTTCCGAGGCCGCTGACAAGGTCTGCAAAAGCATCAAAGCGCGGGTGGCGGGTGTTCTCGAAGAATGGTCGTCAGACAACCCGGGTAACGCACCTCGGATACTCATCGATGAAGCGAGGCGATCGCCGTATAATGAAATGTCTGAAGATCCGAAGGCGCCATTGAACCAAGTGAACATTCGTACTGAAGGAGATCACCTGGAAGATCTCTCAAGAAGGTCACAGATCGTTGCGAAGCTCGGCACGTACAAGGCATTTCGTTTGTATCATGCGGAGGGGGATGACGAGGCAAAGAGAACACTCGTAGAAATTACTGACGAGGAGATCAGCAAATGGCCGGCCTGAACGAAGCGCAGAAAGCCGCTGAGATCGTGCGCGACGCTGGAGGGTGCATCGTAGGCCGCACGAGGCTGCAGAAGATTGCTTATATTCTGGAGGCGGCGGGCCTAGGTGCTGGTTTCTCGTTCCGTTTCAGACATTTCGGGCCTTACTCAGAGCAACTCGCTGATGCAGCGCAGACTGCGCACATAGTTGGCCTGCTGATTGAGCAGGAGACGCCCGCTACGTGGGGTGGCTTCTACTCGACGTATCATTCTCGGCTTCCGAGGGATTCTGATTCGCCTGAAGCACGAAGACAACTTGCGCATTTGCTTGTTAACGTCGATGCAGTTGAATTAGAGCTCGCGGCAACTGCGCTTTTCTTGGCACTCGAAAAAATCAATGACCCATGGGCCGAAACAGCACGACGTAAGCCAGATAAGGCGGATAGCGGACGCCTACAAAGTGCTCGTCAACTGTATAAAAAACTTCACGATATCCCTACGCCGCGAGAACTGCCGCTTATTTGAAGGGTGATGCTTCCGAGTATGTTTAGCTGAGCTGACTTGGTTGCGCCTATCGCTCCGCCCTCTCAAGCCTCGGCGCCTTCACAAACCTCCCCAAATCCGGCACCGGCCGCCGCGTCTCCGCGTTCCCCGCCAGCACCTGCTCCAGCGCATGCGCCACCTCGAGCACGAGGAGATCGCTGCCCTTGGGGCCGACGACCTGGATGCCGAACGGCATTCCCTTGTGATCCAATCCGCAGGGGATGACGCAGCTTGTGGCGAGCGCCATGGTCGGGCCGTAGGCGAGCGCGAGCCAGCTCGTGTAGGTCTTGAGCTTCTCGCCATTGATCTCGGCGACATACGGCTCGGCGTGCGGGAAGGGCGATACGGTGGCGGCCGGGCAGATCAGCACGTCGGCGTCGCCGAAGAACGACAGGAAGTTCCGGTAGATCACCGTCTGTTTTGCATTTGCACGCGCCACATCGGACATTGAATACTTGAGCCCGCGCTCCGTGCCGTCGATGACGAAGCGGTTCAGGAGATCGCGTTTGGTGGCGAGCGGCGTTTCGAAGGCGGCGACGAAGCCGATGGCGCGCAGCACCTCGAAGGTCTCGTCGAGATCGGGCAGCTCGGGATGATGCCAATCGGCCGAGCGGAAGACGTGGCTGAAGGACTTGGCGCGCTTCAGGAACACCTCGCGGATGCCGTTGTCGACCGGCGCGGTGCCGAGGTCGGTCGAGAAGGCGGCGCGGATCGAGGAAAGATCGGCCGTTGCCAAGCGCTCCGGCGCACCGAGCGCGGCGGCACTCGACCAGGGATCGCGGGCATCGTGGTCGAGCTGGGCGCGCAGCAGCAGATAAGCATCCTCCACCGTCCGCCCCATCGGCCCGAGCACAGCGAACGGCGAGAGCGAGGTCGTCGAGGAGGCATCCGGCACCATGCCGGGCGAGGGACGGAAGCCGACGACGCCGCAGAAGGCGGCGGGCGTGCGCAAGCTGCCGCCCATGTCGGAGCCGGTCGCGAGCGGCGTCATGCCGGTTGCGAGTGCCACGGCCGAACCGCCCGAGGAGCCGGCGGACGTAAGCTTTGGATTGAACGGATTGCCGGTCGCGCCGAACACGCGGTTCGTCGTGTTGGCGCCGGCGCCGAACTCCGGCGTGTTGGTTTTGCAGAAAACGATGCCGCCGGCGCGCCTGACATTGGCGATCATGGCGTCGTCGTCCTCAGGCACGTGGTGCTCGAAGAGCAGCGAGCCGTGGGTGGTGCGCATGCCGGCCGTCTCGTCGAGGTCCTTCGAGGCGATCGGCAGGCCATGCAGGATGTCGAGCTCCTCGCCTGACATGACGGCTTCCTCGGCGCGCTTGGCACCCGCAAGGCCGGCTTCCGCATCCAGCGTCACCACGGCGTTGACGGCGTGGTTCACCTTCTCGATCCGCGCCAGCGAGGCCTTCATGATCTCGACGGGGGACACCTGCTTGGCCCCGATCAGGCGGCGCAGCTCGATGGCGCCACCTTGTCGAGCACGGCGGTGTCCACGTCGCAGATGGCCGCGATCCGCACCCCCTTCACCGCCCGCAGACTCGTGAGATGGTTTTTTCCGCGCCCGTTGAGGCCGACGACGGCCACGCTGGCGCTAGCGTCGGCGGCATCATCGGCACTTGCCGTGGCGGTGTTGTCGATGTCGTGGTCGGAGCCGGCGTTGCCTGCGCCGTC
>JANNSX010000068.1:0-11077 GCA_031403155.1 Hyphomicrobiaceae bacterium | reverse complement strand
CAAGCCCCGGAGGGGCTGGGGACTGTAGCCACGGGTGAGCGCAGCGGAACCCGTGGAGAGAAGGTTGCGCAACGCTGCCCCGGCAGGGGCAGAGGAGAACCGCTCCATGCTTCCTCCGCCCCTCTGGGGCGGAACTTCGGGAGCGACGTTCCCCACGGGTTCCGCTGCGCTCACCCGTGGCTACAGTCCGAAGCCCCTCCGGGGCTTGGCCGGTCTTGCCGCTGTCGAAGAAACGGGCTTGGATGCGGGTCAGGCATTTTGCGGTTTGGTATAAGCCTGCGTTGACCTCACAAGCCCTCTCCAAAGTACCCCCATGCGCCTCTCCGTCATCACCACCGCTGCCGTCGCAGCCGTCGTCGGCTTCGGCGGGACGATCGCCGTGGTGCTCGAGGCGGCGGCGCGCGTCGGCGCGAGCCCGGCGGAAACCTCGTCCTGGGTCGCCGCGATCTGCCTCGCCCAGGCCGTCGCCGGACTGGTGCTGACGCTCTGGCACCGCATTCCCATCATCATCGCCTGGTCGACACCGGGCGCAGCACTTATTGCGGCGTCGCAAGCGGGAATCGGCATGGCCAACGCGGCCGGTGCTTTTCTGCTGTGTGGCGCGCTCATCGTGGTGACGGCGTTCGTCAGGCCGCTCGGCAGGTTGATCGAGAAGATCCCTGCGCCGCTCGCCGCTGCGCTCCTCGCCGGTGTCCTCCTCCGTTTCGTACTGGCAGCCTTCACGAGCGCAGAGGCGCTGCCGGCGCTGGTCCTGCCGATCCTCGCCGTGTTCCTGATCGGGCGCCTGCTGACGCCGACACTCGCCGCCATCGAAGCCCTCATTGCCGGCTTTGGCCTGGCGATCCTGCTCGGCATGGCGAAGCCAGTTGCCGTCACACCGGCGCTCTCAACCATCGTCCTGGTGACACCGGCCTTCGACGCGAGCGTGCTCATCGGCCTCGCCCTGCCGCTCTATCTCGTGACCATGGCCTCGCAGAACCTGCCGGGCTTTGCGGTGCTGAGAAGCCAGGGCTATCCGGTTCCCGCCACGTCGATCCTGGCGACGACGGGGCTCGGCTCGATCCTTTCGGCCTTCATCGGCGGCCACACGACCAATCTCGGCGCCATCGTCGCGGCGCTCTGCACCGGACCCGACACCCACCCCGACAAGGACATGCGCTGGCCGGCGGGCATCGTATTCGCGCTCTGCTTTGCCCTCTTCGCGGCCATCGGCGGCATGGTCATCGAGGTCATCGCGGCCATGCCGGCGGAACTCGTGACGGCGGTCGCCGGGCTGGCGCTGATCTCGCCGCTGATGGGGGCGGTCACGGGTGCCGTTGCCGATGAGCCTCTCCGCTTTCCGGCCCTGCTCACGCTCGCCATCACCGCGTCCGGACTGAGCTTCTTCAGCATCGGCGCGCCGTTTTGGGGCCTGCTCGCCGGGTTGCTGGTGCTCGGGCTAGACAGGATGGCAAGACGAGCGTGAGACGGCCCATAACCCCCACCAATCCCAACATTAGCCCAAGCCGCGTTGCCGCACCGGCGCGGGCAATATAGGGTCCGTCGCATTCGGCGGGGCTGGGGGCGTCAGACTCTGCAATCTCGCGAAATCATTGGGCGCGACACCGCTGTCGCTCGCCAAATCCGAGCAGGGGCCGGGATGAGCAAATACAACGTCTTCTCCCTCTTCCGCGAAGGCCTCCGGGGCCACAAGGGCTGGGAGCCGGTCTGGCGGCACCCGGCCGCGCCCAAGGGCCAATACGATGCCGTCATCATCGGCGGCGGGGGCCACGGGCTGGCGACCGCCTACTACCTTGCCAAGAACCACGGCATGACGAACATCGCCGTCATCGAGAAAGGCTGGATCGGCGGCGGCAATTCGGGGCGCAACACCTCCATCATTCGCTCGAACTATCTCGAGGACGCAAGTGCGGCCATCTACGAGCACGCGCTGAAGCTCTGGGAAAATCTCGGGCGCGAGCTCAACTACAACATCATGATGAGCCATCGCGGCGTCATGAACCTCGCCCATGACGAGAGTGAGGCCCGCGGCTTGAAACGCCGCGTCGAGGCAAACCGCCTCAACGGCATTGATTCGGAATGGCTCGACGCCAAGCAGGTCAAGGAATTCTGCCCGGCGATCTCGATTGCGGCTAACGCGCGCTATCCGGTGCTGGGCGCGACGCTGCAGCGGCGCGGCGGCGTCAACCGGCACGATGCGGTATGCTGGGGGCTTGCGCGCGCTGCCGACGCCATGGGCGTCGACATCGTCCAGAATTGCGAGGTGACGGGCATCACGACGGAGGCCGGCCGCGTCACCGGAGTGACGACGACGAAGGGCGAAATCAAGACGCCGAAGGTCGGATGCGTCGTGGCTGGCCACACCTCCGTTCTGGCCTCGACGCTCGACATCCGCCTGCCGATCCAGAGCCATCCGCTGCAGGCGCTGGTCTCGGAACCCTTGAAGCCGCTCATTCCCTGCGTCGTGATGTCGAACGCGGTGCACGCCTATGTGAGCCAGTCCGACAAGGGCGAGCTTGTCATCGGCGCCGGCATCGACAGCCATAATTCCTACACACAGCGCGGCGGCCTCGACATCATCGAGCATTCGATCGCGGCGTTGATCGAGCTGTTCCCGGTGTTCTCGCGGCTGCGGCTGATGCGGCAGTGGGCCGGCATCGTCGATACCTGCCCGGACGCCTCGCCGATCATCTCCAAGACGAAGGTCAAAGGATTTTACATCAATGCCGGCTGGGGCACCGGCGGCTGGAAGGCGACACCGGGCTCGGGCCACGTCTTCGCCGATCTGATCGCCCATGATGAGCCCAATGCGATCGCGGCGCCGTTCTCCCTCACCCGCTTCGCCTCCGGCGCGCTCGTTGCCGAGCACGGCGCGGCGGCGGTCGCGCATTGAGGTTGCCGGTGGCGATGGTGCTGACACAGGACGCGAGATCGATAGCGATGGCGCGCACGTCGAAAAGCAAGGTGGCCAAGCTGCATCTCGACGTGCTGCCCGAGGCCCAGCGCAAGCTCTGGAACGAGCTCGGAAGCACGCCCAGCCAGTTCGTACTCTACGGTGGGACGGCGATTGCGTTGCGGCTCGGGCATCGCGCATCCGAAGACTTCGACTTCTTCACGTCAGAGCCTTTCGAGCCCGCAAGCTTGCTCGACATCGTGCCCTATCTCAGAGGTGCCGAGGTTTTCCAGCTGACGAAGGACACGCTCTCGGTGACCACCCGGCGCGGCAAGGGCGTGAAAATCTCATACTTCTGTCCGCCGAAGCCGCTTCGCATCATTGGTACCGAGCATGTGAGCACGTCGCCGCGGCTGCGGTTGGCGCCCCTGATCGATCTCGCCGCGACCAAGGTCAACGTCATCTTCCAGCGCGCAACGGCGAAAGACTACATCGATGTCCACGCACTCGTAACGGTCGGCGGCATCGATCTCTTTGCGGCGTTTGTGGCCGCCAGCCTCGTGTTCGAGGGGCAGAGCTTCAATCCGTTCGTGGCGCTGAAAGCGTTGACCTACTTCGACGACATGGAATTCGCTTCCGTGCCACCGAACGTCCGGAAAGGCTTGCAACGGGCGGCTGCCAAGATCGATATGAGCGACTACGACGCAACGGTCGAGGCCTATCGGCGCGATCCCAAGCGCTGGAAGGCGTTCCCATGATTGCGCTCCCGCACACCGCAGAGCTGCTGGATGTTGCGCGCCGGGTCGTCTGGTTTCAGGATGGCGAGGAGACCCTGCAGCATCCGCACGCATTCCTCGCTTATCTGATGACGTTCACGACACCGTCCGACTATGCGATCGTGCGCCGCTACGTCTCGCTCGACGACTTCCGCTCAGCCCTCGAGCACGCACCCCCCGGCGTCTTCGACATCCGCTCCTGGCACTACTGGAACATCGTCTGCGGGCGCACTCCCGTGCCGCCGCTGCCGCAGAGAAAAATCCCGGGCGCCGATCCCGCCCCTCATTCCAATTCGCGCTGGAGCTGACCCATATGCTTGTCATTACCTGCCCCTGGTGCGGCGAGCGCGACCAGAGCGAGTTCAGCTATGGCGGCGAAGCGCATATCCCGCGCCCCACCGACAGCCATGCGATGACCGACGACCAATGGGCCGAGTTCGTCTTCATGCGCAACAACCCGAAGGGCCTGTTTCGCGAACGCTGGATGCATGCGTCCGGCTGCCGCAAATGGTTCAACGCCGTGCGCAACACGTCCAATGACAAGTTCCTCGCCTTTTACAAGCCGGGCGATCCGAAACCGGAGGTGAGCGACGCGCTGCCCGCAACCCCCTCCGGCGAGCCGCCGGCCGGGTCCGGCAACGATGCGGCCAAGATCGTTCGCGACGGAGGCTCGAGATGAGCGGCGCATTCCGGCTCTCCAGGGGCGGCCTCGTCGATCGCAGCCGGTCGATCAAGTTCATCTTCGACGGCCGGAGCTATCAGGGTCATCCGGGCGATACGCTCGCCTCCGCGCTCCTCGCCAACGGCGTGCACATGGTGGCGCGGAGCTTCAAGTATCACCGTCCCCGCGGCATTGTCGGATCGGGGTCGGATGATCCTGCGGCCCTCGTGCAAGTGGGCCGCGATAGCGTCGCGACCGATCCGAACACGCGTGCCACCGAGGTCGAAATCTTCGACGGCTTCACGGCTCGCCCGCAGAACGTCTGGCCCTCGCTTCGCTTCGATTGGGGCGCCATCAACGACCTGTTCTGGCGCTGGCTGCCGGCCGGCTTCTACTACAAGACCTTCATGGGCATGCCCGGCTGGATGTTCTACGAGAAGCGCATCCGCAAGGCCGCCGGTCTCGGCTTAGCCCCGACGGGACCCGATCCCGAGCATTATCAATCCTTCAACCGGCATGTCGACGTGCTGGTCGTGGGTGGCGGTGCTGCCGGATTGATGGCGGCGCTCGCGGCCGCGAAATCGGGCGCGCGCGTGATCCTGTGCGAGGAGACCGCGCAGCTCGGCGGCCGGTTGCTTGGCCTCGATCCGATGACGAACAAGATCGGCGGTCTTTCACCGCAAGCCTGGGTCAAGTCGATCGCCGAGGAGCTCGAGAAGCACCCGGAAGTGACGGTTCTGACCCGCACGACCGCCTTCGGCTACTACGCCGACAATTTCGTCGGCCTGCATCAGAGTTGCCAGGACCATCTGGCACCCGCGCTGCGCAAGGCCGGCAAGCCCCGCCAGCAGATGTGGCGCGTGCGCGCGGCGGAAGTCGTGCTCGCGACGGGGGCCGCCGAGCGCCCGCTCGTCTTCCACGGCAACGACCGGCCGGGCATCATGCTCGCCTCCGCGGTCTCGACCTACATCCATCGCTACGCCGTGCTGCCGGGCCGCCGCCCCGTCGTCATGACGAACAATTCGAGCGCCTGGCTGACGGCCTTTGACCTCGCCAAGGCCGGCGCCGAGGTGCAGGCGATCGTCGACACCCGCGCCGAGGTCGAACCGCAATACCTTGCCGAGGCCAAGCGGCTTGGCATCGCCGTCTATACGCATGCCGCCATCGTCGCAACGCGCGGACGCAGCCGCGTTCATCTCTGCGTCGTCCGCGCGCTCGACGGCCAAGGCGGCGTCACCGGACCCGAGACCACGATCTCGACCGATCTCATCGCCGTCTCCGGCGGCTGGTCGGCGAATGCCGCGCTGTTCTCGCATTCGCGCGGCAAGCTCGCCTGGGATGCGGGGCAGATGGGCTTCCGCCCGGCCGTCTCCTGGCAGCGCGAGCGCTCGGCCGGCGGCGCCAATGGGCGGACCTCGCTCGGCGATGCGCTCTCCGAGGGCGCCAAGGCCGGCGCCGAGGCCGCTTCGAAGGCGGGCATCGATACCGCCCCGCCAGAAACGCCGCACGTCGAGCTCGAGCGCACGATCCACTACCGCGTCGACACGATTTCGGAGCTTCCCTCCGGCATCGACAAGGGCCGGACCCGCGCCTTCGTCGACTTGCAGAACGACGTGCAATCGAAGGACCTGAAGCTCGCGGTGCAGGAGGGCTACCGCTCGATCGAGCATGTGAAGCGCTACACCACGACCGGCATGGGCACCGACCAGGGCAAGACCGTCAACGTCAACGCTTTCGGCATCATCGCCAAGGCACTCGGCCAGTCGATCCCGGAGACCGGCATCACCACCTATCGCCAGCCCTTCAAGCCGGTGACGTTCGGCGCGCTCGCCGGTCAGCACACCGGTCCGCTCTACTCGCCGCGGCGGACGACGCCGATGCACGATTGGCATGTCGACCACGGCGCCATCTTCGAGCCGGTCGGCGACTGGCTGCGTGCACAGGCCTATCCGAAGGCTGGCGAGACCTTCCATCAGGCCGTGCAGCGCGAGACCCGCGCCGCCCGCACGGGCGCCGGCATCCTCGATGCGTCGACGCTCGGCAAGATTGACATCAAGGGCCAGGAAGCGCGCGAGTTTCTCAATCGCGTCTACACGAACGCCTGGAAGAAGCTCGGCGTCGGCCGCTGCCGCTATGGCCTCATGCTCAGAGAGGACGGCATGGTGTTCGACGACGGCGTCACGGCCTGCCTCGCCGACGATCATTTCCACATGACGACGACGACGGGCGGCGCGGCCCGCGTGCTCGGCTGGCTCGAGGAATACCTCCAGACCGAGTGGACCGACCTCGACGTCTACATGAACACCGTGACGGAGCAGTGGGCGGTCGCCAGCATCTGTGGTCCTGGGTGCGAGAGAATCGTAGCCTCGCTCTGTCCCGATCTCGATGTGTCGGAGGCGGCGCTCCCCTTCATGGCCTTCAAGGAAGCAGAGATCGACGGGCTTCCGGTGCGCGTCTTCCGCATCTCCTTCACCGGCGAGCATTCTTACGAGATCAACATCGCCGCCTCTTATGGGCTCTGGCTCTGGGAGAAGATTTTCGAGACGGCGAAATCGCTTGGGCTCGAGGTGACGCCCTACGGCACGGAAGCCATGCACGTGCTCCGCGCCGAGAAGGGTTTCATCATCGTCGGCCAGGATACCGATGGCACTATCACGCCGGTCGATCTCCGGATGGAGAGCCTCGTCAAGAAGGACGCGGACTTCATCGGCAAGCGCTCGCTGACACGCTCGGACACGGCACGCACGAACCGCAAGCAGCTCGTCGGCCTCGTGACCGACGATCCCAAATTGGTTCTCATGGAAGGCGCGCACATCATCGCGACGCCCACCGAGCCCGCGCCACCGGTGCCGATGCTCGGCTTCGTCACCTCGAGCTATATGAGCCCGAACGCCGGACGCTCGATCGCTCTGGCGCTCGTCGCGGGTGGCGGAAACCGCATGGGCGAGACGCTCTACGTCTCGCGCCGTGGCGGACCACCGATCCCGGTCAAGGTCACCGGGACCGATTTCCTCAAGGCGCAAGGAGACCGCGCATGAGCGATACCCGCCGCAAATCGGCTCTCGCCCATCGCCGGGGCCTCTCCTCGCCGGATGCGTCGCTCCGCGAGGTGCCATTCCAGGGCAAGCTCATGCTTCGGGGCGATGCCTATCGCGTCGGCGCACCCGTCTCGACCGCGCTCGGCCTCGACCTGCCGCGCACCGTCAAGGGCACGGCATCCGCGAACGGCGTCACCGCCATCTGGGCCGCGCCGGACGAATGGTGGATCCTCACGCCGCCAGGCGAGGAGGCGGACGTCAAGTCAAAACTCGATGTCGCCCTCTTCGGCACGCCGAGCCTCGTCACCGATGTCACCGACTACTACACGGCGATCCTGCTCGAGGGCGCGAAAGCCCGCGAGATGCTGATGAAGCTGATGACGGTCGACCTCCACCCGCGCGCCTTCAAGGCGGGCGAGGCCGTGTCGTCCAACATCGCCCGCGCGGTCGCGGTGCTCCGGCAGACGCGCGACGACACCGGCCGCCAGGGCCCGGCCTTCGAGATCCTCATCCGCATCTCGATGGCCGACTATCTCTGGTGCATCCTCGCCGAAGCCGGCCACGAATGGGGCTTGCCGCTGGAGACGCCGAAGGGTCAGGTCAAGCAGCACCTGCCGCACTTCGACGGGTATTAGCACCACGGACTGATCGTTGCTCACTCTTGCGAATGACTCTCTGATTCGGCGCACAGCGGGTGTTGTTCGCCCTCACCCGTCGTGCCGAAGGCGCGCCTCCGGCACGACGGGAGAGGGTGCCGACAGGCGGGAGAGGGGGTAAGGACTGACGAAGGGACGAAGGTCTGCCCGCTGGGGCGTGAGGTCGAACCAAATTCCATCATAGACATCGTACCCCCTCTTCCGGCCCATCGTGCCGAAGGCATGCCTTCGGCATGATGGGCCACCTTCTCCCCATGGGAGAAGGCGATCTACGGAGCACGCATGGAAAGGTCATAGTCCGCCGATCGGTCACCTATCGCCGCCCCGCCGCCACCATCCGTGCGTCTGCGCCACCAGCACGGCGCCAATGACAACCGCCGCGCCGGCGAGCTTCATCGGTGTCATCGCCTCGCCGAGGAAGTAGGCCGCGAAGGCCAGGGTGAAGACGATTTCGAGGTTCGTCAGCATAGCGGCCGGCACCGCGCCGACGAGCTTCATGCCGATCAACAGGCCGAAGAAGGCGATGGCGCTCGTCGCGACGACAATCGCGAAAGCGCGCCAGCCGCCCTCGGCGAGTTCCGTGACGAGCCCGCCCTCGCTGAAGACCGCAAAGACCAGCGCCGTCGCCAGCGCGGCGATCGCGACGTAGGTCGAGACGACGACCGAGTGGGCTCCCTCGAGCGCGCGCCCTCCGGCAATGAAGGCGAGCGTCACCGCGCACGCCGCGAGCAGAGCGAGCACGACGCCTCTGGGATCATACTTCACCTCGTCCAGCCCGACCGTCAGCCCGACCCCGGCAAGCGCCACGGCAAGGCAGACAATTTCCACCGCGCCAGGCATCCGCCGGTGGACGACCGCCTGCAGCAACGTCGTCAGCACCGGAAACGTGAAAAGGATGAGGATCGCGACGCCGACGGGAATGAACTGGAAGGCGGTGATGACCGAGATGGCGCCGGCCCCGAACAAGACTCCTGACGCGAAGGCCGGCAGCACTTGGCCGAGCGCCAGCCGCAAGGGACGCCGCAGCACGACGAGCACCAGACACGAGATCAAGATGCACCAGGCATAGCGCGCGGCCATGATGGTCGGGGCGTTGCCGCCGGCGGCGTAGTAGACGGGGATGAACGAGTTGCCGATGCCCACCGCGATGCCGGAGGATACGAGCACGGCGATGCCCGCTGGCAAACGGCGCGAGCCTTTCGCGACCGCGTCCGTCATGGCCGCGGCCCGTTCCGACGACGACCCCACTGCTCCGACACATAGACCGATGCGATGACGAGAATACCGCCCGCGATATGCATCGGCGTCAGCGTCTCACCCAAGACGACCGGCGCGAGGCCGACCGTGAAGATCGGCTCCAGGTTCATCAGCATGGCGGCCGGCCCGCCACCGATCCGCTTCACGCCCTCGAACATGCCGAGCATGGCGAAGGTGAAGCAGCAGGCCGGGATCATGAACAACAGCCAGCCGATGGCGGTCGCCGGCGCGAGGAAACTTCCGGAGGTCAGAATGAAGGCGGCCGTTGCTATCCCTCCCGACAGCACCATGTAGAGCGTCACCACCATGGCGTCGGCGTGCCGGAGCTTGACGCCGTTCCAGGCGAAGGACAGTGCGAAACCGGCCGCGCTGATGAGCGCGAGGACGAGCCCGCGCGGATCGAGCGAGGAGAAGTCGAGGCCGGTCGAGATCGCAACCCCGATGAATGCGGTGATGAGGCAGAGGATCTGCAACAAGCTCGGCGCCCGCCGCTGCCAGACCGACAGCATCACCGCCGTCAACACCGGATTGGTGTAGATGATGACGATGGCGAGGCTGACGGGGATGAATTGGAACGAACCCAAAAGCCCGATCGCGCCGATGGCCACCGTGATGCCGCTGCCGAAGGCGTGTCCCATGTCGCGGCCGGCGAGCGCGAAGCTGCGGCCGGAAAGCAATACGAAAAGTGCGATCACCACGGTCGCGAAGCAGAAACGCATCAGCACGACCGATTGCGCATTCCATCCGGCCGCATGCACATAGGGAAAGCTGACATTGTTGACGGCAAGCGCCAGCGCCGCCCCCAACGTCACCGCCATGCCGAGGGTGCGGCCGGTCGAGGTCATGGTCGCTGCGGCCGTCATCGGTGGGCTCGGTGAATATCCGTGGCTGTCGAGGTTGGTTCTGCCACAGCCAGTGCTCATGTGACAGGCCGGCATCGCAGAGCCGCCCTGTCGCGCGTTCCGGCGCTCGCCCGGGCCATACGCGGACAGCGCGGGAGACCTTCCGCAGACAGGCTGGCGATGCGCGTTCCAGGTGCTAAACTACCGCAAACACCAGCCTCCATAGAGGGAGAACCGCCATGGACGAGCGCCGCGTCGTCAAGTTTCGCCGGATGGCCGATGGCACCGAGGCCGATTACAAGTTGCTGGAGGAACTCGAGCACGAGTTCAAGCAGCAGCTGCCGGACCGGATCATCAAGGAGATGCGCGACCTCGAGAACAGCTATTCGGGCTACCAGGTGTCGCGGCTCGAGCATTCGCTGATCTCGGCGACCATGGCCGAGAACGATAAGGCGGACAAAGATTGGATCATCGCCGCGTTGATCCACGATATCGGCGACGCGCTCTCGCCGATGAACCACAGCCAGCTCGCGGCCTCGATCGTCGCCCCCTACATCCGCGAGGAATGCACCTGGGCGCTCAAGACCCACGGCGTCTTCCAGATGGTTTACTACGCGCATTACACCGGCGGCGACCGCTATGCGCGCACCATGTACAAGGACCATCCCTACTACCAGACGGGCGTCGATTTCTGCGAGCGTTGGGACCAGACAGCCTTCGATCCCGACTACGATTTCCGCCCGCTCGGCTATTTCGAGCCGCTGATCCAAGAGGTGTTCACGCGCCCCGCTTGGGATCCGAAGATCATCCGCACGGGCGAGAAGGTGCCGATGGTTGGATCGGGAGCGTAGGTCGCCGGTCCGATCCACTCTCCGGTCAGCTTGCGAACGAAGCGATCGAATAGCGCGACGGCCGCCGCCAGCGGTGGCCGCCGTCGCCTATCTCGCGTCGCCC
>JANNSX010000067.1:0-4220 GCA_031403155.1 Hyphomicrobiaceae bacterium | reverse complement strand
AGCTGCACGGCTCTGAGATTGCCGGTTTGCCTATAGATCAGGACGGCCTTCGTTCGGCGGAGTGAGTGGGTCCCGTAGCTCGCGGGATCGAGGCCGATGCTGGCAACCCAGTCCTGCACGAGCCTTGCATACTGACGCGTGGTCAATCCCCGTTCGCCATTGCCACGTCCGGCGAACAACAGCTGGCCCGGAGCTCGACCGGTCAACCTGAGATAAGCGTCGAGTGCTTGCCGGGTCTGGTCAGTGAGCTCGAAGCGAACTGGCCTGCCGGTCTTCTTCTGTCGGATCGTCGCACGATCCATGGCGTAGCCGCTCGGTGCCACATCCTCGACACGAAGAGCGACGACGTCGCAACCTCGCAGCTTGCTGTCGATGGCGATGTTGAACAGCGCCAGATCCCGCTTCCGGTCCCCCATCTGCAGCTTTGTTCGAATCGACCAGACATGGCTCGGCCGAAGTGGAGGCTTCGGGCCGACGAGCTTGCCCTTGTTCCAGGGTACGCGAGTGGATTTGTTGATCGATGGAGTAGGTACCTGTTCCATGGTTCGTCTCCTTGCTTCAGAGACGGATCAACATGCGCCCCCATCTGCCCAACCCGCTGACATAACGACCGGAATCGGAGCACTTCTTCCATGGCATGGTTACCGGCCGACGAGTCTGACCCCAAGCAGCCCTGAGCTTGTGCAGCATGCGTGGCACGCAGGCGAACCCTTCGCGGAGTTTCCGGAACTCGCGAGGCGCTGCTTCGCCGACCGTCCACCGGCTTCGACGCATGTCCGCACAAGTTCAAGAAGCGGACGCCGATTGGACCAAGCGACAGAGTGAGGCAAGCCGGCAAGTTCTCTTCATTCGAAGATCTGGTCCTCATAGATCAGTTTGTCGGGCTTGGCTTACGTTCCCATAGTGGGTTTCGGCCGCACTTCCGCTGTCGCTGAGCTATCGCCGAATGTTGGCCACCGACTTAAAAGGCGCAAGCCCAAGAGAATCCGGGTCTAGATACCCAAGACGCGCCAAATAGTCAGCGAGCGCTCTCTGAAGCGTCTCTTCACTTCATTGGCGGTCTAGCGGCCCGGATGTAGCCGCACTCGTCCCTTTTGCTTTGCTACTGAGGTTCCAAAGCACTCGGGCGGTACCAATGGCCAAGACGCTACCGGCGAGTTGCGCTGCGATGAATGGTGCCACGTCATCCGGGGCAATTCCGGCGAACGTGCCAGTCAGCGCCCTGGCAATCGTGACGGCAGGATTGGCGAATGAGGTCGAGGCCGTAAACCAATTGGCAGAAAGAATATAGAGGCCTACTGCACACGGAACCAACCGAGGCGCAGTGGCGGTGCAGCCAAAGATTGCGAGCAGCAACCCGAATGTCGCAACGGCCTCCGCGATCCATTGGCCGCCGCCCGTTCGCACGGTCGTTCCGATCTGAAATATTGCTTGATCGAACATCGCATGTGCTAGCCACACGCCGAGAACGGCGCCAGCAAGCTGACTGAGTATGTACGGAGCGACGATGCTCCAGTGCATTTCCCCGCGCAAGGCAGCTGCGAGAGTGACGACGGGATTGAATTGTGCTCCTGATACCGGACCAAATATGACGATCAAGACAAAGAGCATAGCGCCTGTGGCAATCGAATTGGCCAGCAGTGCGAGGCCCGCATTGCCGTCAGACAAGCTCGCACCCATGATGCCCGAGCCGACAACTGTCGAAAGCAACAAGGCCGTTCCAAGTCCCTCGGCGATGATCCTCGTTGACAATGGATTTGGGGTGCTCATGTCGTAGGTTGCTCCGACGAGCCATACTTCTGACCGATCCTCTTGATCGCGGCGGTAATGGCATCCGGGCTCAGATGCTCGAGTGGCAGCTCAAGGAAAGCGGCGATCCTGTCATGCATCGCGCGAAAAGCCTGCTCGAATGCATTCGCTTTCTCGGCCTGCGTTCCCTCAACCGCCGCCGGGTCCTCGATGCCCCAATGTGCAGTAACCGGTTGACCAGGCCAGACCGGGCAAACTTCTCCAGCCGCGTTGTCGCAGACTGTGATGACAGCGTTCATATGCGGAGCGTTGGTTTGTGCGAACTCCGACCAACTCTTTGAGCGCATACCATCGACCGGAAAACGGTGGGCCGATAGCGTCTTGAGAGCAAACGGGTTGACGACGCCCTTCGGCTGGCTGCCGGCCGAGAAGACCCGAAATCGGCCGTTGCCTAGTTTGCGCAGGATGCTCTCGGCGAGGATGGAGCGCGCTGTGTTTCCCGTGCAAAGAAACAGGATGTTGAACGGTTCGTCCCGCATCTCTCATTCCAAGCTCTTGCGAAATCCTCGGATTGCCAAAGGCCTAGTCGCGGCGCACGAAGCGACTGCGCCGCCGAGACAGCAACCATCGGGCAACATGCCTTCCCCGCCGAGATGATGCGTCAGAAGTACAACACTAAAATGACAGGGCGGGAGGAGCCCTGTCACTGCTTGGCAACAGTGTGCGCCATGAAGAAGCGTTGTCACCAAACCGTTTCAACACTGTCACGTCCGCTCCCTAAGACCCCCCCCTGCGAGCCGGGCTGCCTATTGAAGAGCGCCGCCCGATCGTCGGCCAAAAGCCGAGTGGGGCTGAGTGTCAGGGGAGTTGCGAATGTCTGTTGCGTTAAAGTTGAACTTGGCAAAGTCCGCGGCGGCCGGTGCGCTGCTGGCGGGTCTTGCCGTCGGTCCGGCCAATGCGGCCGATCTTGGCGGAGATTGCTGCGCCGACCTCGAGGAGCGTGTCGCCGAACTCGAGGCGACCACTGTCCGCAAGGGCAACCGGAATGTCTCCGTGACGCTCTATGGTCACGTGAATTCCGGCGTGCTCTGGTACGACAACGGCGAGGAGAGCGACGCCTACGTCGTCGACACGGACACCAGCGTTTCGCGCATCGGCGTGCGCGGCTTCGGCAAGATCAAGCCCGGCTGGGAAGCCGGCTATCGCCTGGAAATGCAGGCCTCAGGCGATGAGCTGAGCGGCACTTCCGAAAATGATGGCGATGACGGTACCGGTGGCGGAAGCTCCGTCGACGGCGTTCGCCTTCGTCACGCGCATTGGTTCGTGAAGAGCGACCAGCTCGGCAAGCTAACGGTCGGCCAGCAGTCGAGCGCGGCCGACGGGATCGTCGACGGCATCGGCCTTTCGGGCCCGGCCGGCGAGATCGCCTACGCCGGACCGTCGGACTGGAACTCGAGCTTCTGCATCGTCGAAACCGGCACGGGCGCTTGCACGGGCGTGACCTGGGGCGATGTCCTCAACGCGTTCGATCCCAACAGCCGTGACAGCGCCATTCGCTACGACACGCCTGCGATCGCCGGGTTCACGGTCTCGGCCTCTTGGGGCGAGGATGACGAGGCAGACGTTGCCGTGCGCTACGAAGGCGAGTTCGGCGACATCAAGGCTGCGGCCGCCGCCGGCTACAACTACGATGCCGACGAGAACGCAAAGCGCGACACCTGGGCGGTCTCCGGCTCGGTTCGACACGTGCCGAGCGGCATCTTCGTCGTCGCCTCCTACGCAGAGCAGGACCGCAACGTGGTCGGCGAGGACGTCCGCAACAACTTTTACCTACAGGCTGGTATCTCGAGCAACTTCTCCGGTATGGGAGATACTGCGATCTATGGCGAGTACGACCAGTCCGACAACGCCGATGGCGATGACAGCGAGGCAACGATGTGGGGCGCCGGCGTGGCGCAGGACATCAGCGCGGTCGGTGCCATTGCCTATCTCGGTTACCGCCATCACGAGGCCGACATCATCGGTCTCGACACCGAAGCCTTCGACGCCGTTCTTGCCGGAATGAAGGTCAAGTTCTGATCGATCCTGAGTTTGGGCAGCCTCGTCCTGCCCTTTCCTCACTCTCGCAAAGCAATGACGGAACTGCGAGTCTTACACCGTCTCCTCCCCCGCAAGGAGATGATGGCTTCACTCCGATCCGCGTTGTGCAGCGGCGAGTCCGTCGGAACCCCGCACCCGGCGGGAGATGGCGCAGCTTCGGTTGCGCCATCTCGACCTTGGTAAGTCGAGAGACAACAAACGAGCTCTTTGATCAGAAGTTTTGCGGATTGCCCCTACGTTTCAGTTGGGCTCAGCCTCTTCGGCACCTGCCTCCGCCGCAACGCCGACTTCCTTTCCGAACACATAGCCGATGCCGCGAACGGTCCTGATCGGATCGGTCTCACGGCCTCGAATGAGCGCTCGCCTCAGCC
>JANNSX010000066.1:0-13647 GCA_031403155.1 Hyphomicrobiaceae bacterium | reverse complement strand
AGTGCTTCCGGAAAAGTGCGAAGCGGTTTTCCGAAAAGAAGCACGACAAACCAAGGAATTAGCGTGTTGAAGTGATTCAACGAAAAGCGGAAACACCCTAATCCAGCACGATCAAATGGTTCGGCAGCTCGTCGGGATCGGCGGAGCCCGGGGGGAAGTGGGCTGACAGGAGCTCGCCGGCTTCGGTGACGGCCTCGATGAAACCATCCGCCGGACGTTCCTCGCGCATCGCGGCGATCAACCGGTCGACGATGCCCTGCCAGCGCTCCTTGGCGACCTTTTCGTAGATCTCGATGTCGGCGATGACCTCGGCATAGCGCTCGGCGGCCGAGACGAAAATCAGCACGCCGGTGCGGCCCGATGTCGTGTGGAGGTTCTGCGCCAGGAACTGCTCGACGGCGCGGCGATGGGCACGCGCATGTTTCACTGACTTTGGCACCAGCGCATAGCGCAGCGGCCGCGTCCAGGTGGCGAGCGCGACGGCCAGGAACACCGCGAGCTGGATTGCAAACACGAGCTGCATCGGCAGCCAGGTCAAGAAGATCAGCGGCCACGGAACGATCATGGCGATGGCGCCGGCCCACAACAGCGGCACATAGGCATAGGTGTCGCTCTCGAGCGCGACCACGGCGACGATTTCGCCACTGGTCTTGCGCTCGGCCTCGGCGATGGCCTTGGCGACGCGATCCTGTTCCTCGAGCGAAAGCATCGAGCCTCTCCCTAAGAGTGCTTCCGGAAAAGTGCGAAGCGGTTTTCCGACAAGAAGCACGACAAACCAAAGCGCTACCAGCCGCCCGAGGCGCCACCGCCTCCGAACCCGCCGCCACCACCACCCGACCAGCCGCCACCGCCTCCGGAGCCGCCGCCCCAATGGCCCGATCCGCCGGAGCCGCCCGGGACGATCACCCAGTCCCAGCTGCGCCGACGCCGCCGGCGGAGGTCGGCCCCCGGCCCGGTGCGCGGCGCATCCATCGCTGCCTTGTGCGCGCGCCAGATGATGTAAGCGAAGATGGCGAGCCAGAGCAGAATGAAGATGACGGCGACCCAGTCGATGCCATCCTCGCGAAGACCACCAACGGCCCGCTGCTCGACCTCGGCCGCATCGCCCAGCAGCGCGTCCTCGATGTCTTTGGCGCCCGCCAGGATGCCTTGGCCGAACTCGCCCCGCCGGAAGCGCGGCAGAATGGTGTTTTCGATGATGAGCTTGGAAAGCCCGTCAGTCAGGATCGGCTCGAGCCGTTTCCCGACCTCGATCCGGACCTTGCGCTCGCTGGGCACTACGATCAGGAGAACGCCGTTGTCCTTGCCCTTTTGACCAATCCCCCAGTGGCGTCCGAGCTGATAGCCGAACTCCTCGATCTCATAGCCCTGCAGCGATGGCAGCGTCACGACGACGAGCTGATCGGTCGACTTGCCCTCAAGCGCCTCGAGCCTTTGCGTCAGCTCCCATTCCTCGGTCGCCGTCATCAGATTGGCGTTGTCGACGACGCGCCCGGTCAACGCCGGAAACGTCGGCGCGGCCACCGCGGCCAATGCAAAAACCGCGAGTGCGAGGAGCGCCATGCCCGCGAAGGCAAGACGGCTCTGCGTCGGCGGCCCCGTGAAACGGGCTCTGGTCACCCCGAGGGCTCCCAAGACTAGAGCGGGTTCAGCCTGAGCGGAATCAAGAACCCGCTCTAGTTTTTTTGTTTTGAGCACATTCTACGGCGAACCGGTGTCCACTTCGCCTGAACGTGCTCTCATGCCTACGGGGTCGTCGTTCCCGTGGTGCCGCCCGTGCCAAAATCCACCTTCGGCGCCTGCTGATCGGCCTCCGGAATGTCGAACGAGGCCATCTCCTTGGCTTCCGGATACATGAAGGAGCGCCACCAGCGGCCGGGGATCGTCTTGATCTCGGTGTTGAAGACACGGACGCTCTCGATGTAGTCGCGCCGGGCGATGGCGACCCGGTTCTCGACACCTTCGAGCTGGCTCTGCAGCTGCAGGAAGTTCTGATTCGACTTCAGCTCGGGATAGTTCTCGGTGATGACGAGCAGCCGCGAGAGCGCGCTGCCGAGCTGGCCCTGGTTGTCGAGGAACTGCTTCATCGCTTCCGGATTATTGACGATGTCGGCCGGGAGCTGGGTCTGCGTCGCCTTGGCGCGCGCCTCGACGACCTCCTTCAGCACCTTCTCCTCTTGCTGGGCATAGCCTTTGACGGTCTCAACCAGGTTCGGCACCAGGTCGGCGCGGCGCTTGTACTGGTTCAGCACCTCCGCCCAGGCAGCCTTGGCCTGCTCCTCGAAGGTCGGGATGTTGTTGATGCCGCAGCCGGCGAGGCTCAGAACGACGAGAGACAGCGCGGCCGTGCTAGTGCACTTTCCGGCCAAGTGGCTGCCGGTTGGTCGCAAGAAAGTGCGCAAAGCCAAAAACACGGCGCGCAGCGGGCGGGACAGGCAGGCAAGCATGCGAAATCTCCTCGGGAGGCGGGGGAATGCTCTGACGAGGGATGTATTGCGCCTGATCGACAGACGCAAGCGTGCAACAGTCGCCTGCGAACCGCACGGGGAGGCAATTGCTGACGGGGCGGTAAGAAATTAATGTCGATTCGGAGCTACATTTGGGCTTGCCGTTTGGCGAGGAGAAGCGACATGCGGATTCTGTGGCACGCGTTGGCCGTTGTGGCGGTCCTCGGACTCACTCCCGCCGCCACTTCCGCCGGCTTTCTCGAACTCGCCAACGACGAAGTGTCGCGCGATCGGCACTGCGACCATAATCCCTGCCGTCGCAATGGCTTGGTCTACAAGGACCGCTATGTGAAAGGCCGGTATCTGCGCTACGAGATCGAGACCGAGCGAGCCCAATACGGCTACCACACGAAGACGATCATCGTGACGCCACCCGAGATCATCGTGAAGCGCCGGCCGGGCGAGTACGACTATCACAACGGCAAGTATCTGGTGGTCGCCACCGACAAGCCGACGACCCAGTTCGAAGGCCCGGTCACCGAGGACGTGGAAATCCGCGTGCTCGAGGCGCCGGCCAAGCATCGCGTCACCCGCAAGCGGCCTTACACCGCCTACTACAAAGACAAGGCGGTCATTGTGCGGAAATGCAGCGTGCGCGACCTGTTCGGCTTCTGCCTGGATTGAGTCCGCAAGGCGGCTCAATCCTCCCCCACATCATACTTCGCCCAGATCGGCTCCTTGAGCTTGGCCACGAACTCGGCGTGCGCGGCGCGCTCCTCGGCGGTCAGCCTTGATTTCAGCGGCACCGGGCGCGGCGAAACCTTGACGCGCTTTGGGCCGTTGAGGGTCGTGGCGCGTGCCTCGCGGCTTAGATCGAGCTTGGCCTGATGGCCGCCGATGAGCTCCAGATAGATTTCAGCCAGTAGCTCGGAATCAAGCAATGCGCCGTGCTTCTTCCGGCTCGAATTGTCGATCTGGTAGCGCTTGCAGAGCGCGTCGAGGCTGTTTTGGGCGCCTGGATGCTTGCGGCGCGCCAGCGCGAGCGTGTCGACGACCCGGTCGAAGGTGATGGGAAGCTTGCCGACCTTCGTCAGCTCGGCGTTGAGAAAGCCGACATCGAAGCTCGCATTGTGAATGATGAGCGTCGCTTCCCCGATGAAGGCGATGAAGTCGTCGGCGATGGCCTTGAAGAGCGGTTTGCCTTTGAGCATCGCCGTCGAAATGCCGTGCACGCGCTCGGCGTCCGCTGGCACGTCACGCTCGGGATCGAGGTAGTGGTGGAACGTCTGGCCGCTCGGGAACCGATTGATCAGCTCGACACAGCCGAGCTCGATCAGCCGGTGGCCGGAGTTGGGATCGAGACCGGTGGTTTCGGTGTCGAGCACGATCTCGCGCAGCATGGTCCCCCGAATTCGTTAGAGCCAAATGAGCCTGTAGGCTTCGCCCTGTCGTCCCCTAAGCGCCACGACAATAGATGTGATTTGCCGCTCCGTTTCATCCAGCGTGCCGCCGGTATCCACGACAAAATCGGCGCGTCGGCGCTTTTCCGCATCGGGCACCTGGCGAGCGAGGATGGCGTCGAGCTTATCCGGCGTCATGCCAGGCCGGGCGAGTACACGCTGCCGCTGGACATCGGCCGGGGCACTGACGACCACGGTAACGTCGACGAGCTTCTCTCCGCCTGTCTCGAAGAGGAGGGGGATTTCGAGAACGGCGAGTGCCTCGCCGCGACCCGCCGCGAGTTCGATGAACCGCCGCTGTCCGGCGCGAACCAGCGGATGAACGATGGCTTCGAGCCGCTTGAAGCCCGACGGGTCAGCCATGAGAGATTTTGAGAGAAGCGCACGATCGACGGCGCCATCGTGCGTAGCGCCGGGAAACGCCGCCTCGACGAGCGGCACGGCCTCGGCCGTGTAGAGGCGATGCACCTCGGCATCGGAATCGAAAACCGGAATACCTCTCGCGCGGAAAAAGCCAGCCGCTGCGCTCTTGCCCATGCCGATGGAGCCGGAGAGACCGATGATGAGCATCAGGCCCCCTCGATGTCGCGGACAATGAGATCGCGGAGCGCGGGCGTCACCTCGGGGCGCACGCCGAACCAGCGTTCGAAGCCCGGAACCGCCTGATGCAGCAACATGCCGAGGCCGTCGACTGTGGTGTGACCGAGACGGCGGGCTGCGGCGAGGAGGGGAGTCTCGAGCGGCACGTAGACGATGTCGGCGACCGTCGAACCCGCGCGCAGATTTGTGAGATCGATGTCCAACGGTGGCTGGCCCTTCATGCCGAGCGCGGTCGTGTTGATCAGGACACTGGCATCGCCCAGGGCCTCCTCACGTTCGGACCAGTCACGGACTATGACCCGTTTGCCGAAATGCCGGGCAAGCGCCTCAGCCCGATCGCGTGAACGGTTGATGAGGACGATTCGCTCGACGCCCGCCTGGAGAAATCCATACACGATCGCGCGCGCAGCCCCGCCGGCACCCAAAAGCACGACCGTGCCATCCTGCTTCGTCCAATCCGGCGCAGAGACACCCAGATGCGTCATGAACCCATAGGCATCGGTATTGTCGGCGTGGAGTCGGCCGCCTTCAAGCCAGAGCGTGTTTGCCGCTCCGATCGTCCGGGCGGTCGAAGTAGCTTGCGCCGCAATCTCCAGTGCCTGCTCTTTGTGGGGCACAGTGACATTGCCGCCAGCGAAACCGCGCTCGGCCAAGCTCGCCAGAAACGCCGGCAAATCCTCCGGCTTGACCGCGATCTTCTCGTAGTTGCCTGCAATCCCATAGGTCTTCAGCCAATGCCCATGGATCAGCGGCGAGCGCGAATGGCTGATCGGCCAGCCGATCACGAAGGCTTTCGGTGCGGCGCTCATGCCATCAGCATCCCGATCGTACGCAGCCGGTTGAGCAGCGCGATCATCGGTAGGCCGAGCACGGCGAAATAGTCGCCCGTCGTCTCGTCGAACAGCTGCACGCCGATTTCCTCGAGCCGATAGGCGCCGACGGATTGCGTCAAGGCATCGCCAGCCGTGCGCAGGTAGTGCTCCAACCACTCGTCCGAGAAGTCGCGCACATGCAGCTCGGCGTATTCCACATGCTTCCAGGTGATCTCACCATTGCGGACGATCACCAGCGCTGAGATCAACGTATGCCAGCCACCGCGAAGTACCACGAGCTTGGCGCGAGCATCGCGGGCGTCTGCCGCTTTGGTGAGAATGGCATCACCCAGGGCCAATACTTGATCGGCCCCGATGACATGGGCGCCGGGCGAGCGGGCGCTGACTTCCCTGGCCTTTGCCTCGGCCAGCGCCAGTGCGATGTCGGCGGGCTCCGAAATCCCGGCGGCTTCGAACTCGGCCCTGAGGGCCGCCTCGTCGACATCGGGTGCGGCGACGCCAAAGCTTAAACCAGCGTCGCTGAGAAGCTTGCGACGGATGCCACTGGTCGAAGCGAGGATGAGCTGCGTGATGATCGGGTCAGCCATTCTGATCCTCCACTACGGCGGCCGAGTCGCCTTCGAGATGGTGGTCGTAGAGTTGAATGATGGCGGCTGCCGTCTCCTCGATGGAGCGCCGGGTGACATCGATCATCGGCCAGCCATGGTCGGCGCAGAGCTTCTTGGAATGGTTGAGCTCCTCGGCGATGCGATCGCGATCGACATAGTCGCCGAGCTCGCTGCCCCCCATGCTCAGAATGCGGTTCCGCCTGATCTGCGCGATGCGCTCAGGGTTCGCCGAAAGGCCGACGATGAAGGCCTTGGTCGGCCGGTCGAATTGGGTGGGAAGCGCGATGCCCGGCACCAGCGGCAGGTTCGTTGTCTTGTAGCCGCGGTTGGCGAGATAGATGCTGGTCGGCGTTTTCGAGGTCCGCGAGATGCCGAGCAGGATGATGTCGGCATCGTCCAGATTGGCCGGGAGTTGGCCGTCATCGTGGACGAGGGTGAAATTGAGCGCGTCGATCCGCTTGAAGTAGGCGGCATCGAGCACGTGCTGGCCGCCGACCGTCGGGGTTTGGGGCGCGCCCAGGTAGTTCTCGAACACCTTCATGATGGGGTCGAGCACGGGCACGCAGGGCACCGTCAGGGCTTGACAGCGCTGCTCGAGCAGCCTGCCGAGGTCACGGTTGACGAGGGTGTAGAGCACGATCCCCGGCATCGCCTCGATTTCGGCAACGACGCGGGAGAGCTGACGCTCGTTGCGGACGAGGGGATGCACATGCTCGGTGGCGCGAACCTGGGCGTATTGGACGATCACCGCCTTGGAAATGGCCCGCAGCGTCTCGCCGGTTGAATCCGACACGAGATGCATATGAAACAAGCCGGGCGCTGCTTTCGTCATCTGTGGATCACTGTTGATAACTTGGCCTCTTCGACGGCGAGCTGGTCCGGCTCGGCCCCGCTCGCCAGATTATCCCGAAACCCGTCCACAGCCAGACCGGCTGGGGAAATCGAAACAGGCTGACGCGCTTCCCCGTGGGATTCCGGCTTAGCGGTGCCAGCCCCGATGCTCATCCACAATCAATCGACAACCGTGCGGGGCCCGGCGGGACTATCTATCACACGGAGGCAAAAAGGGAATCGGCCGATTCCTCCCAACGCAAATGGAGTCTCGGCCCGGAACGGCCTTGCCCGGCGCGTTGCCTCGAAAGCTGTGGGGCGGCTGGTGATAACTAGCAATACTCGTTATCCAGTCCGGTAATAGAAACATCTTCAAGAATCCTTTCGAAGAAAGGAATCTTACCGGAGCTTTGGAGAAACGCGTGAGTGGGTCGAGCAAGCCAGCAGCAGCAGCGAAACAGGCCCTGCTGAAGGTGTTTTCAGGGGAGACCCTGGCGACGCCTCCGATATGGCTCATGCGTCAGGCTGGGCGATACCTTCCCGAGTACCGGGAGGTACGGGCCAAGGCGGGTGCCTTCCTCGATCTCTGCTTCAATCCGGAACTGGCGACCGAGGTCACCCTCCAGCCCATTCGCCGCTATGGCTTCGATGCGGCGATTATTTTCTCGGATATCCTGGTGGTGCCGTGGGCGCTCGGCCAGCCGGTCCGCTTCGTCGAGGGCGAGGGGCCACGGCTCGATCCTGTCACGACGGCCGAAGCGGTGGCCGGGCTGCGGCTGGAAGGGCTCACAGAGCGGCTGGCGCCCGTCTACGAGGCCGTGGCGCGCACTCGGGCGGCCCTGCCAAGGGAAACCGCCCTCATCGGCTTCTGCGGCGCGCCCTGGACGGTGGCGACCTATATGGTTGCCGGGCAGGGGACGACGGATCAGGCGCCGGCGCGGCTTTGGGCCTATCGGGATCGGGCAGGGTTCCAGAAGCTCATCGATCTGCTGGTCGAGGCGTCCGTCGAGCATCTGTCGGCGCAGATCGAGGCCGGGGCCGATGTCGTGCAGATTTTCGACACCTGGGCGGGATCGCTGCCGGATAGCGAGTTCGAAACCTGGTCGGTTGTGCCGACCAGGCGAATCGTCGAAGGCTTGCGTGCCATAGGGATCGACACCCCGATCATCGGTTTTCCGCGCGGTGCCGGCAATCGCGGCGGCGATTACGTCAGAACAACAGGCGTCGACGCCATCGGCTGCGACACAGCCATGTCACACTCGACCATGCAGGAGCTGGCGACGATTGCGGCCGTGCAAGGCAAGCTCGATCCCTTGCTGCTGGTTGCCGGAGGAACGGCCCTCGACCGCGAGATCGATTTGACGATCGAGGCTATGGCGAATCACCGCTTCATCTTCAACCTCGGCCACGGCATCGTCCCGCAGACGCCGCCGGAGCACGTGAAGCAACTGGTCGACCGCGTTCGTCGCGGAGGCGGCAGGCATGTCTGAAACCCAGCCCTCCGGTCCCGAAGCGCCCGCCGTCCGCGCCGCCATTGCGCTCGCGATCACGGCTGTCCTTGTCGCCGCCGCCATCTGGCTGCTCGGCGGCGAGGCCTATCTCTGGGTCAAGGCCGTCCACGTCATGGCTATCATCGCCTGGATGGCCGGCATGCTCTATCTGCCGCGCCTGTTCGTCTATCACGCGGAGGCGCCCGTGGGCTCGGCTCAGTCGGAAACCTTCAAAATCATGGAGCGGCGCCTGCTCCGCATCATCATCAACCCTGCCATGGTGATCGCCTGGGGGCTCGGCCTCTGGCTCGCCTGGCAGGCGGATTTCTTCGGCTCCGCATGGTTCCACGCGAAGCTCGCGCTGGTCATCGCGCTGTCGGCGCTGCACGGCTACCTATCGGCCGCCGTCCGCAAGTTCGCCGAGGATCGCAACGACCGTACACCCCGCCACTGGCGCATGCTGAACGAGGTTCCGGCGCTGCTGATGGTGGGCATCGTCATCCTTGTCATCGTGAAGCCATTTTGATGCGTCATCAACACCCTCGAATGATGCCCTTCCAGTACGGCGAGGCTTCTGCTATAAGATCGATATCTCGTTCCTTCACAGGACAGTACCGGTAAGGCTCCCTTGCCGTTAGAGCCGTGGAGCGCTGCACATTCAAGCAGCGCCGGATCTGTTCCCCCTGATTCTACCCTTCCCTCCCCTTATCGGCCGCGCCATTTCACCCGCGCGGCCCACCCCTCCCCGGAGACTATTTGATGCAAGAAATGAAACTCGAAGACCTGAAGCAGAAGAACCCCGTGGAGCTGTTGAGCTTCGCCGAGGAGGTTCAGGTCGAGAACGCGAGCTCGCTCAGGAAGCAAGAGCTGATGTTCGCGATCCTGAAGCAGCTCGCGGCCAAGGACATCAACATCATCGGCACCGGCGTCGTCGAGGTGTTGATGGACGGCTTCGGCTTCCTGCGTTCGCCGGACGCCAACTATCTCCCCGGCCCCGATGATATCTATGTGAGCCCAAGCCAGATCCGCCGCTTTGGTCTCAGAACCGGCGACACCGTCGATGGCGAGATCCGGGGACCCAAGGAAGGCGAGCGCTACTTCGCGCTGCTCAAGGTCAACACGATCAATTTCGAGGATCCGGAAGCCGTCCGTCACAAGATTCACTTCGACAATCTGACGCCGCTCTATCCGACCGAGCGGCTGAAGATGGAGGTCGAGAACCCGACCATCAAGGACCTGACGCCGCGCGTCATCGACATCGTGGCGCCGATCGGCAAGGGGCAGCGCGGGCTCATCGTCGCCCAGCCGCGGACCGGCAAGACGGTGATCCTGCAGAACATCGCCCACTCGATCACCGCCAATCATCCGGAGTGCTATCTGATCGTGCTGCTCATCGACGAGCGGCCGGAAGAGGTCACCGACATGCAGCGCTCGGTGAAGGGCGAGGTCGTTTCCTCGACCTTCGACGAGCCGGCGGCGCGCCACGTCGCGGTCGCCGAGATGGTGATCGAGAAGGCGAAACGCCTCGTCGAGCACAAGCGGGATGTCGTCATCCTGCTCGATAGCATCACCCGCCTCGGCCGGGCCTACAACACCGTCGTTCCCTCATCCGGCAAGGTGCTGACGGGTGGCGTCGACTCCAACGCCCTGCAGCGGCCGAAGCGCTTCTTCGGTGCCGCGCGCAACATCGAGGAGGGCGGCTCGCTCACCATCATCGCAACCGCCTTGATCGACACCGGTAGCCGCATGGACGAGGTGATCTTCGAGGAGTTCAAGGGCACCGGTAACTCCGAGCTCGTGCTCGACCGCAAGGTTGCCGACAAGCGCGTGTTCCCGGCCATCGACATTGCCAAATCCGGCACCCGCAAGGAGGATTTGCTGACGACGCCGGATCAGTTGAAAAAAGTGTTCGTGCTGCGGCGCATCCTCAATCCCATGGGTTCCATGGAGAGCATCGACTTCCTGCTCGACAAGCTCCGCGCGACCAAGTCGAACAACGACTTCTTCACCAGCATGAATGCGTAAGGAACCAGCGGTTTCGCCATACTCTGCGTTGTAGCCTGCGAGAGCCCCTCCCCACCGTCACGGCCGCGCAGGCGGCCGCCTAGCCATGTCAGGCTTGGCGTGGAGGTGTGGGATTGCGGCGAACGGCTGCCACGACGTTCAGTTGCCCGAGTTTAGGAGACTACGTACCGACCGTGGCATGTCTGGGTTCCCGCCTTCGCGGGAATGACGAAAATCCAAGCTCCGTGCGAGCCCCACTTAGCTGGTCTTCGGCTTCCGCGCCAAAATCACATAATCCGTGCCCGCACTCCGCGCGTCGACCGTTTCCAGCCCCGCATACGCCACGCACTGGCGGAGCAGGCTGAGATCGAACACGTGATGGTGCATGTAGCGATGTGCGATATTGTTCTGGATCGTCTCCAGGAAGGCGTCCCGGCTTGGAAAGAAATGGGCGAGCGAGATGTCGAAGTTCTTGGCGAACTCATCTTTATGGGTCAGATCGTCCTCGCCGACATCCTTGGCGAAATCCTCGAGCAGGTGGCCGAACTCCGTCACCATGCGGCGGTGGTCGAAATTCGTTTCCTTGCGCGGCAACACGGCGATGAGCGCACCACCCGGCGCCAGGATCGCGGCCATGGCGCGGAAGGCTTTCAGCGGATTGGTGATGTGCTCGATGCAGTTCGAAGAGACGATGAAGTCATAGGGCGGATTGGGCGCGGCTTGATCGACGATTGTCGCCTCGGCGGCGAACTGGCGGCCGAGCATGCGGCCTTCAACCTCGAACTCGGATGTCGTGATCTCGCCTTCCCAAAACGTCGTCGAGGCGTAGTTGCAGTTGTCCATGGTGCCGGCGCGGCCGTAGACGGGAAGCTGTCCATCGACCCGGAAGAAGTAGCTCGGGCCACCGATCTCCAGGCCGTGCTTGCCCCGGATCGCCGTGTCGTAGGGCGTCATATCCGGCAACGGCGTGTTGAGCTTCCGGTGATATGGCCGCACGACATAGCGAATCTTCGCATAGCGGACGAAGGGCACGACGCCGAAACGGGAGAGATGCTTGTGGGCGTTCTCGATCTTCTGGCGCATGGGTCCCCCCGAGAGCGCGATCGAAAGCGCGCCAATCGAATTTCTCAGGGAGGGAACATGCGGGAGCGAAATTGAGACTTCGTTAAGCCTTCGAATGACGCACCGAGCGGAGGTGGGTTCGCAGTTCCTCCGGTGTCCCGAGCGGCAGGGAGCAGACCGGGCCGAGGCAAACGTAAGCGCGCGCCGAACCGTCCTCAGCCGCTGTCTTGCCGTGTAGTGGTGAGGTCACGGGGATGTGAGATGGATCGGTGATGTGTTGTACGACCGCTCCGGGGAGAGTGGTTTGGCGGATCACATCGATCAGCTCGCTTGCCCCCGCCCTGCCAATGACCGCGATGTGCTGAGGCAGGATCGCGTCCATGGAGCCGCCGAGCAGGCCCGTATGGCCGTGGGGGACCGACATGGTTTCGGTCAGGAACGAGTCGATGATGGCGTCGGCACGGGCGCGGTAGGCCCCTTCGCCCGTCAGCAGGTAGAGCTGCATGAGATTGGTGACCATCGTGCCGTTGGCGTTGGGCGTGGCGTCGTCATGGCCGGCGCGGGTGCGGACGATCAGATCGTCCGTGTCGTCGGCCGTGAAGGCGTAGCCGCCCGCGTCGGCCCAGTAGTGGCGATCGAGGATGGCGGTCCAGTTGCGGGCGTCGTCGAGGTAGTGCGCCTCGCCGGTCACCTGATGGAGCGCGAGTGCGGCCAAAATCATGTTCGCGTAGTCGGCTGAGGTCGCCGGGGCCTTCGCGATACCGGCGCGATAGGCATGCCAGAGCCGGCCATCGCCGCGGCCGAGTAGCAGCTTCACGGCGTCGTAGACCGGCCGGACCTCATCGATCATCTTCTGATCGCCGAATGCGAAGCCGGTCTGAGCAATCGCCGCGATCATCAGCCCATTCCAGTCGGCGAGCACCTTGTCGTCGAAGCCAGGCTTCACGCGTTTCTCGCGGTGGGCAAAGAGTTTGGCACGGAGCTCCACCAGATGCTGCTCGGTCTCGAAGTCCTCGAGCGCGAGCTTGGCCAGCCGGTTGGGGTTGTTGTGACCTTCGAAGTTTCCGTCGAATGTGATGTCGTAAACCCGGCGGAAGAGGGCGGCGTCCTCTCGACCAAGCACGACTTCGATCTCACTCGGGGTCCAGACGTAAAACTTGCCTTCCTCGCCTTCGGAATCGGCGTCCCAGGATGCGGCAAATCCGCCGTCGGGAGCGCGCATCTCACGGAAGACGAAGCTGATCGTTTCTTCAATCCGCCTACGGAACAGTTCCGATTTCGTCGCCTTCCAGGCTTCTGTCAGAAGTTGTAGGAGCAGCGCGTTGTCGTAGAGCATTTTCTCGAAATGCGGCACCAGCCAGCGCTCATCGACGGAGTAGCGCGCGAAACCGCCGCCGATGTGATCGTAGATGCCGCCCTGGCAGATATTCGTCAGAGTACGGATCACCGCATCCTTCGCGGGCGCAATGTCGAACCGGTTTCCAGCTCGCCACAGGAACCAGAAAAAGGAGAACTGCGGGAACTTCGGCGCGCCCTGCATGCCGCCATGCACCGGATCGACCGCCTGCACCATCCGCTCGGCCAAATCCATGAGGCCGGCTTCGCTGACGCGACCTTGATGCTCGCGCGGCCGCTCGGCCTTGAGGCGGGCCATCAACGCGCCGGCGTTCTTCTCGACCTTCTCGCGCTCATCCGCATGGATGCGCGCGATCTCGATCAGCACGCGCTTGAAGGATGGCCGGCCGTAGCGATCCTCCGGCGGGAAGTAGGTGCCACCGAAGAAGGGGCGGGCGTCCGGCGTCAGGAACATCGTCAGCGGCCAGCCACCTTGCTCGCCGGTCGCGTGCAGCGCCGTCATGTAAATGGTGTCGATGTCGGGCCGCTCCTCGCGATCGACCTTGATGCAGACGTAGAGCTTGTTCATCAGCTCGGCCGTCGGCTCGTCCTCGAAGCTCTCGTGCGCCATGACATGGCACCAGTGGCAGGCCGCATAACCGACCGAGAGCAGAATCGGCTTGCCCGAAGTCTTGGCCTCGGCCAGTGCCTCCGGACCCCAGCCCCACCAGTGGACGGGATTGTCCTTGTGCTGGAGGAGGTAGGGGCTGGTCTCGCCGGCGAGTCGGTTCGGCATGCCTTCAGTCTACGCCGCGACCAGTCCTGGAGAGCTAATCGGGAAGCAGGCGGAAGTAACTTCCGTTTTTCATCCGGATCGCGTCGAAATGACGGTGGTCCAGGGACAGCAGGACATTGGTATTGAGGCGCTCGGCGAGCACCACAAGAGAAGCGTCCGTGCCGCCTAGGGGAAAGTTGCC
>JANNSX010000065.1:0-1684 GCA_031403155.1 Hyphomicrobiaceae bacterium | reverse complement strand
CAGGACATCGAGTTCACCGTCCAGGAAGGGACGCTTTACATGCTGCAAACCCGCACCGGCAAACGCACCGGTACAGCGGCGGTCCGCATCGCGGTCGAGCTGGTCAAGGAGAAGCTGATCGACGAAAACACGGCCGTCAAGCGTGTGGCGCCCGATTCGCTCAATCACCTGTTGTTGCCTCAACTCGATCCGAAGGCGACCGCCAAGGTGATCGCGCAAGGCATCGCCGCGAGCCCCGGCGCCGCATCGGGCAAAATTGTCCTGTCTGCCGACGCCGCCGTCGCGCATGCCGAGAAATTCCCGAACGAGCCGATCATGCTCGTCCGCAAGGAAACCAGCCCTGAAGATGTCGCGGGCATGCATCTGGCCAAGGGCATCCTGACGAGCACCGGCGGCAAGGCGAGCCACGCGGCCGTCGTCGCGCGCGGCTGGGGCAAGCCATGCGTCGTCGGCTGCGAAGCGGTCAAAGTCAACGAGGCCGCCGGCACGATCACTATCGCGGGGCAATCGGCCAAGGCGGGCGATTACCTCACGATCAACGGCACCACCGGCGACGTCATGATCGGCAAGGTTCCAACGGTCGCGCCGACGATGACGGGCGATTTTGCGACGCTGATGGGCTGGGCCGACAAGGTTCGCAAGCTGAAGATCCGCACCAACGCCGACACGCCGGCCGACGCCGTCAAGGCGCGCGAGTTCGGCGCCGAAGGCATCGGTCTGTGCCGCACCGAGCACATGTTCTTTGGCGATGCCCGCATCACCGCGATGCGCGAGATGATTCTTGCCGAGACCACCGAGGAGCGCGCCAAAGCGCTGGCCAAGCTGCTCCCCTACCAGCGGCAGGATTTCGTCGGCATCTTCGAAGCGATGGACGGCTATCCGGTGACCATCCGCTTGCTCGACCCGCCGTTGCACGAATTTCTGCCGCACGATGCCGACGGCCAGGCCGACGTTGCCAAGGGCCTCGGCATTCCGGTCGCCAAGGTCAAAGAACGCGTCGAGGAATTGCACGAGTTCAACCCGATGATGGGCTTTCGCGGCTGTCGCTTGCCGGTGGTGTACCCCGAGATCGGCGACATGCAGGTGCGCGCGATCATCGAGGCGGCCATCGAGGTCAAGAAGAAGGGCAAGACAGTGCTCCCCGAAATCATGATCCCGCTCGTCGGCGTGGTCGAGGAACTCATCCTCCTTAAAAAGCGTGCGATCCTGGTGGCCGAGGAGTGCATGACGAAAGCCGGCGTGAACGTGGAGTACCAGCTCGGCACCATGATCGAGTTGCCGCGCGCGGCCTTGACTGCGGACAAGATCGCCGAGGAAGCGGAGTTCTTCTCCTTCGGGACCAACGACCTGACGCAGATGACGTTCGGCTTCAGCCGCGACGACATCAAGGGCTTCATGCCGACGTACATCAAGGAGAAGATTCTGCCGGTGGACCCGTTCCAGTCGATCGACGTGAACGGCGTCGGCAAGCTCATAGAAATCGGCATCAAGAAGGGCCGCGACAGCCGCAAGGCGAAGCACGGCCAGCATCTGAAAGTCGGCATCTGCGGCGAGCACGGCGGCGACCCCGACAGCGTCTTCTTCTGTCACAAAATCGGAATGGATTACGTGAGCTGCAGCCCGTTCCGGGTGCCGATCGCCCGGTTGGCCGCGGCTCAGGCGGCACTCGGGGTGAAGGCGGAAG
>JANNSX010000064.1:0-4495 GCA_031403155.1 Hyphomicrobiaceae bacterium | reverse complement strand
AGGGTACGCGCAACGTGGCTCCCCCTGGTCGCGCTGACGGAGCATTTTCAGGCGAAGTGGTTTCCCGGTTCGCCGAAGAAAATGCAACAAAGCAAATGAAGTCGATACCGAAAAAGGCTCGGGCGGACGCCACCCCCCGGTGACGCCCGCCCGAACTGCCTAGCTGCGGAGGGACTACTTGTCCAGACGCAGGTTGGTGAGGCGAATGGCGATGTCCTTGAAGGCGGCCGTCAGCTCGGAGCCGTTGTCGGCGTCCCAGTAGAGGAGGTCGCCGGAATTGGCGTCGGTCGAGGCGCAATTGCGCAGCGTCGGGTGGTTCGCGCTCTTGAACGACACGGCGTAGACGATGACATCCTTGTCCTTCATGGCGTCGCAGAGCGACATGGCCTGGTTTGCTGAGTTGGTGTTCCGATAGGCCGTGTTGAACTCGCCGTCGGTCATGAGAACGATGGCCTTGATGAGGTTCTTGGAGCCGTAGGGCTTGGGCGAGCTCTCACCGGGGAGCAATGCACCCCAGCTGTCTGAGATCATGTACCAGCCCCATGCAGCGCCGAGATGGCCGGCCGTCCAGCCGTTGGTGCGGAAACCGTCGACCGCATCCTTGAGCATCTCTTTGTCGGTCGAGAGCGGAACGAGCTCGGCGTTTGGGCACGAGTAGGAATTGCGCTGACCGCGGCGATCGATGTTGAACTGGCGCGCGGGGGCATTCGCGATGAAGTTGAGCGACGTACCGGAGACGATGTCGGCGTCGGTTACGTCGGCATAGTCGGCGGGGGGCGCAACGTCCTCATAGGCATGCAGGCCGTCGCGCTCGACCAGGCATCCATCGGTGCTGCGGCCGGCGGTCGCGATTTCGGTAAGCGGACCGGCATTGACCGAGGCCGAGTAGGGCGCGAGCGCGATTTTGACCTCGCTGGCGCCGCCATTTTCCGGCATCAGCGCGTCGATCAACTCCTTCGAGGCATCCTTCAGCGCATCGATCTTCGAGCAGGGCTGGCACATGGAGCCCGTCAGATCGAGCACGAGGCTCAGCTCGATGTCCTGGATGTTGAAGGTGGCGCTCGAGGCGACCGTGTAGCTGATCTTGTTGACGCCGAAGATGGCGCCGAAGGTGGTCGGCACGTGCACGGTGGTCCTGGCCTTGACCGTCTTCGTCTCGGTGTCGACGTCGGCGGTGAAATCCGTGTAGTCGGCGCCGATGTCGCCGACGCTCTCGAGATTGCCCTCGAAGAAGTTGGTGGCGAGTGTCTCGATCTCGGAGACCGACTTGTCGCCGCTGAAGACGGCGCGGGTGGCGGCGAGCACGGCCGAGTCCAGAGCAGAGGCCGCCTTGGAATGCGCATCCATCGACCGTCCGACATCGATCGACAGTCCGACCACGCCGACCATGGCAATGATGGCGGCGCCGAACATGATGGAGATGGAACCGCGCTCGTTGGTGAGGAAGGTTGAGTTGCGGAGGGTCGAGAGGGTCATGTGCGTCTCCCTGGGGGGGTCGGGCGGAGTGAATTGCCCGGGGAGATGCAAGCGGGATGCTAGGCGTGCGGGAGACGGGGCTGGAGGAAGGCGCCGTCGGATTTCAAGGTGAAGGAGTGGTTAATTGGCCCGCTCAACCGGTAAACGGCGGGCAAGCCCGACGCGGATGGGGCTCTTCTTTATGAGTGACAGCTCGAATGCCGGGCCAATTGCCCGGCTTGCTTCACAACGCTTTGGCAGGTCAGCCGTTGCGCTTGTCGCAATTCGAGACGGCGGGTCGTGGCCACCCGGCAATGCTCAGAAATCGGACGCGATGCCGTTCCGCTCCCAGTCGCCATAGCGCGTGGGCTCGGGGCCGTTCGGGCCATCAACCTCGGCGACCTTCACACGCTCGGCCTCGGCCTCACGCCGGAGCCGGGCCTCCTCGAGGGCGCGCCGGGCGGCGGGCGGCAAAGGGTGATCCTCTGCGGTCGCATCGGCCGGTGGGGGGACAAGCTTTTCTTCCGTCAAGTGCGTTCCCCTGCTGACCTTTACATTCGCGTCTCTTCAACCACCCGGGAGAGCGATTTACCCGTCGTATACTTTCTTCCCTCCGGCGCGACGAGGGGGCGTGCACCTGCGCTCGCCGCGTGCCTTCCTCCCCCTTCTTATGGGGGAGGACAGTTCGCCTTGGGTTTAGCGTCAGCTAAGCCCTTAGGCGAACATAGGTGGGGGTGCTCGTCCCGCGTTGTCGGTGCTCCCGGCGATCCGGTACTCAACGCTCGCGAGCTTTGCCGTGGACGTCATCGCTGATGCGTTGCCCTAGAGCGCTTTCCGACCAAGTGGAAACCGGTTGGTCGAAAGAAAGTGCTCAAACCAATGACCTAGAGCGCCGATCTGATTCCGTCAGATCGAATAGCGCTCTAGTCCGCTTCGGCTCGCCACGACTTGATTCGCCAAAACAACACCCCCACCTAGGCGCGCCTAAGGACTTAGCTGCTGCGCATCTAAGTCCAAGGCGCGCGGTCCTCCCCCATAAGAAGGGGGAGGAAAGGGTGCGGTAACACCTTAGACTTCTCAAGATCATCTTATGCGATGGCCCTGCACCCGCAAGGGGGCGTGCACCTGCGCTCGCCATTTCGCAAAGGTCGAAAATTTGATTGGGCCGTACTATATCTACGCAACCGCCCGGGTCCCAAGACGTTAATGCCCGGCGGGACCTTAGGGTGTTTCCGTGATTGCTTGAATCGCTCCAACATCCTAGCTCTTTGGCTTGTCGTGCTTCTTATCGGAATACCGCTTCGCACTTTTCCGGAAGCACTCTTGAGGGTCGCGATGCACTTTATCAGAACGGGATTCCTGCTGCTGGCGCTGACGCTGCTCTTCGTGATGGTCGGCTACTTCGTCGGTGGCCAGACGGGCATGGTCATCGCCTTCCTTCTCGCGGCGGCGATGAACCTGTTCGCCTACTACAACTCGGACAAGATGGTGCTCCGCATGCACCGGGCAGTCGAGACCGACCGTGAATCGGCGCCAGAACTCTACAGCATCATCGAGCAGCTCTCCGCCAATGCCGAGCTGCCGATGCCGAAGGTCTATGTCATCGAGAACCCGCAGCCCAATGCCTTCGCCACCGGGCGCAACCCGAGCAACTCGGCCGTGGCGACCACGACCGGCCTGCTCGACATGCTGACCAAGGAGGAGGTGGCGGGCGTCATCGCGCACGAGCTCGCCCACATCAAGAACCGCGACACGCTGACCATGGCCATGACCGCGACGCTCGCCGGCGCGATCTCCATGCTCGCCCAGTTCGGTCTGTTCTTCGGACGCAATCAGCAGCGTGGCGGCGTGCTGGGTCCGATCGGCGGGTTCATTGCCATTCTCGCCGCCCCGCTCGCCGCGACCCTCGTGCAGATGGCGATCAGCCGCAGCCGGGAGTTCGCCGCCGACGAGCTCGGCTCCCGCATCAGCCAGCGGCCGCTCTGGCTCGCCTCGGCGCTGCAGAAGCTGGCGCAGGCCAAGGGACGCTTCCGCCTCGCCTCGGCCGAAGCCAATCCGGCCTCCGCGCATCTTTTCATCGTCAATCCGCTGGCGGGCGGCCTCTCCGGCCTCTTCATGACGCATCCGCGCACTGAGGACCGGATCGCACGGCTGCAGGAGATCGCGGCCGGGATGGGCCAGGTGCAGCTCGGCGGCCCACAGCCCGAGATGGAGAGGGGTCCTGTTGCAGCCGGTGCTGTGCCGCCGCCGTTCAAGGGCGAGAAGGGCCCGTGGAGTTGAGCACGCCCGGTCTCGAGGCGCGGGAAAAGGCCATCCGCACACTGTCCGACGTTCTCGATCGGAAGAGGCCGCTCGACGAGGCATTCGAGCGGTCGGTTGCACGCTCGACGTTGGAGCCGCGCGATCGGGCCTTCGTGCGCCTCATCGCCACCACGACGCTGCGCCGGTTAGGCGAGATCGATGCGGCCCTCGCCGAGCGGATCGAGCGCCCGCTGCCGAAGGATGCGGGCCGGGTCCGCCAGATTTTGCGGATCACAGCGGCGCAGCTTCTCTATCTCGAAACGCCACCGCACGCCGCCGTCGACAATGCCGTCGCCCTGACGCGCGCCGAAGAGCGGCATACGCGCTTGGCAGGCTTGGTCAACGCCGTGTCGCGCCGGCTGGCGCGAGACGCACAGCAGCTCAGGGAGCGGACTGGAACCGCCGCGATCAACACACCGGACTGGCTGTGGCGGCGATGGTCGGCGCATTACGGCGAGGTGATCGCCGGGCGAATTGCGGCGGCACATCTTCTCGAACCCGCCCTCGATCTCTCCGTCAAATCCGATCCGGCCGGATGGGCCGAGCGGCTCGGCGGCGAGGTGCTCGCCACGGGTGGCGTCCGAGTGACAAGTGGCGGCCGGGTCGAGACGTTGCCCGGCTTCGAGGAGGGCGCCTGGTGGGTCCAGGACGCGGCGGCGACCTTGCCCGTCAAGCTGTTGGGCGACGTCTCCGGCATCGAGGTCGCGGACTTGTGCGCGGCTCCGGGCGGCAAGACCGC
>JANNSX010000063.1:0-5739 GCA_031403155.1 Hyphomicrobiaceae bacterium | reverse complement strand
GGCTGCGGCTTGTAGAAGTGTCGCGTGAAACTAATCTCGTAGCCAATCTTGGTGCCTTCCTCCTTAACCCAGGCATCGGGCGTGTAGGGCAGCACCTCGCGCCGGATGAAGGCCTCGATACCGCCGTCTTCGAGCAAAGGCACCTGCTCGGTATCGCTCAACTCCGGATCAGGCTCGTATTCCAGCAGGATCTTCGGGTCGCCGACAAGCGAGGCATATCTCCCGTACATCGGGGCAACGGTCGCCTTGCCCGGCTTGTGGAATTTGGCAATGACTGGCGGCGCTGTCTCGACGCGCCAGCTTACGGCGCGGAGTACCAACTTCAGCTCGGCGGCGTGTAGCTTGATGCCGAGTTTCTCCAGGGATTCATCGACGCGGTCTCGAAATAAGTTGTGGTCTTCGAAGAGCATGTCTCCAAGCTTCTTGCGCAGCTTGTTCGCGATCTCGATGAGGCGTCCGTCGCGCTCCCCTGTCTTGGGGTCGAGAAGCTTCTTCTTTTTCTTTTCCGGCAGGCCCTTCTTCGTGCTGCCTTCTTCCTCTTCGTCCTCCTCCTCGTCCTCGCGGCCCCAGTTCGTCAGCCGCTCCTCCACCTTGCTGGCGACGGAGGCAAAATCCGTGAACAGCGTCTCTCCAAAATCGTCGAACAGCACTGAGCGGACATCGTCGTGCCCTGACGCGAACCGCAGGTTGCCAATAAGCTTGGGCGTCAGCTGACTGTGCAGCCGAAGCGGCCGCTCAACCGTGACTTTCCAGTAGCCGAACGCCTCATTGGGGAAGATCTTCGACTGCGGGGCTTCCTTGAAATCGAGGAATGTCGCCGTGATGCGCTCGATATCCTCTGGCGACAGCTCGCAGTTCTTTTTGCCAAGGTTCTTGCGCAACGGCTTGAACCATTGGCTGGCTTCGATCAGCTGGAGCTTGCCTTTGCGCGGCTTCGGCTTCTTGTTCGACAGCACCCAGATATAGGTTGCAATGCCGGTATTGTAGAACGGGTTCAACGGCAGCACGACGATGGTCTCGACCCAGTCGTTCTCAATGAGCCAGCGGCGAATGTTGCTCTCGCCTTGACCCGCATCGCCCGTGAACAAGGACGAGCCGTTATGAACCTCGGCGATGCGGCTGCCGAGGGCGGACTTGTGATTCATCTTCGAGGCCATGTTGGCCAGGAAGAGCATCTGCCCATCGCTCGATCGCGTCACGAGCGATAGGGACTCGTTGTTGAGCGTGACCTTGAAGCGCGGATCCCGCATCTCGTCCTTGCCGCCCATCGCCTCGAGGTCTTTTTTCCAGCTCTTGCCGTAGGGCGGGTTGGCAAGCATGAAGTCGAATTCTTGAGCGGGAAAGGCGTCGTGCGATAGCGTCGACCACTCAGCGCCGCCGACGATGTGCTCGGCATTCTCACCTTCGCCTTTGAGAAGCATGTCGGCTTTGCAGATGGCATACGTCTCAGGATTGATCTCTTGGCCGTAAAGGTGGCTCAGGATCTGCAATCCACGCCTCTTGCCGATGGCATCGAGCGTTTCCTCGGCGACGGTCAGCATGCCGCCGGTGCCACAGGCACAATCGTAGAGCAGGTATGAGCCCGACCTGAGCTTGGACTCGATCGGAAGGAACACAAGGTTCGCCATCAATCGAACGGCGTCGCGTGGCGTCCAGTGCTCGCCGGCCTCCTCGTTGTTCTCCTCGTTGAACTTGCGTACCAACTCTTCGAAGATGGTGCCCATCGAATGGTTGTCGATTCCGGCCGGCGACAGGTCAATCTCGGGATCGAGGAACTTGTTGATCAATGTACCAATTGCGTCCGCCTTCGAGAGCGTCGCAAGCTGATTGCGAAACTTGAAATTCTCAAGGATGTCCTGGACATTCGGCGAGAACCCGTCGAGGTAATCCTTGAAGTCGAGCAGAAGCTGCTGCTGGTTGCCGCGGGACTTGAGGTCCTGCAGCGTGAACTGAGACGTGTTTGTAAAAAGCTTGACCAGCCGCCTCGGAAAGGGCGGCACGCTGCTCGGTGATGCCGGCCTCATCAAGCGTCTTCTTCGTCTCGAGCACCGCCTTCTTCCTGGGAGATAGAACGGCATCCATGCGGCGGATGACGCACATGGGCAGGATGACGTCCGGGTACTTGCCGCGCTTGAACAAGTCGCGCAGGACATCGTCGGCTATGCCCCAGATGAACGAGACGATCTTGTTATGGGTCGCCTGATCCATGACTATTTCCGTGCCTTGATTGCGCCTGCGGCTTGGACGAACTGCTTATCGAGCGCCTTGAGTCGCTCGAATTCTTCGACAGCCATTACGGCCACGACCGGGCGGCCGTGCTTCTCGACCGTGACGGGCTCGGCCCGCGCCAGATCGATCAGCCGGCCAAAACCATACTTGGCGTCTTTTGCTGTCATGCTGCGCATGGTACCCCCCGATGCAGCGTTCGGGCATCATGGCCAAATTGGCCATTCTGGCAATGCTTCGACAGCAAACGACGCCGTGCGTCCACAGGCTATCGGCTGCTTCAGCGATTGGTGATCCGAAGCGTCTTGGCTGGCGAGCATGAGCGCTACAACAGGCAAAATGCCAATCACCTGGGAGATGCTTTGCATCGGGGTACCGGACATACTCGGCGACGGAATTCGCGTCTGCGAAAGATGCATCCTTGATGCCGGCTTGTGATTTCGCTTGAGACCGAATAGCGAGACCTATGAGAAGCTTGAGGCTGACCTCAACTTCAACAGCCGGCAGAAGATTTCGTTTCGAAGGTCTTCTTTGACCCGCTCAATGACCTCGTCTTCGATTTCGATGCCCAGTCGATCGGCGAATACGCAGAGCTTTTGCTTGGACGGCAATCGCGCCAATTCGTCTTTCAAGGCCTGCAGCTCCAACACCTCGACTTCCTGTGCGAGCTTCTCGAGGCGTGCCACATGGACCAGCGTGCGCTCCCGCAGGTCTTGTGGCTGCAATTCGGCATTTCGCCGATAGCCAGCGGCAAGCCGCCAGTATTGCTGAGGCCCAAGGGAATGCATCTCAAAGCTCTGCTAAAGGTAGTGCTTCCGACAACGACCCACATCAGGCCCTTGAATCGGCGACCCACACTCTTTACATAATACGCCAATTGTAAAGAGTCTCGACTTGTGATTTCAACAGTCATGCTGGTTTCTCGGAGACCGAAAGATGACCACCAAAGGGCGAAATGTTAAGAGTCGGTCGAAATCGATCAAGTCTCAGGCTGGTCGGCGATCCCAAAGCGGTGCCGACCTTCCGGTCGACGCTCATGAGAGAGCGAAGGACTTTCTGTCTGAAGCTGAGGTCGACGCCTTGCGGGCTGCAGCACGGAAAGGCCGACACGGACAGCGGGATGACCTCTTAATCCTCCTCATGTACCGGCATGGGTTGAGGGTCTCCGAGGCTGTTCGTTTGCGCAAGGACCAGGTGAACCTCCAAGAGTCTCGGATCGACATCCGCCGCCTGAAGCGCGGTCTCAACGTCGAGCACCCGATCAATGGCGACGAACTCAGGGCGATCAAGGCCTACCTTCGGACGCGCGACGACCGGCTTCCCTGGCTGTTCCTTTCCGAGCGCGGAACCCCCATGACCCGGCAGGCCGTCAACTACCTCTTGCGTGAAGCCGGCGAACGAGCTCGATTGCCCCATGTTCATCCCCACCAGCTCCGGCACGGCTGCGGATTCTATCTGGCGAACTCTGGTCAGGACAGCCGGCTCATCCAGGACTACCTCGGCCATCGGGATCCCCGGCATACGGCGAGATACACCCGCACGGCGGCCAAGCGCTTCGAAGGCTTATGGAAGCGGTAGGGCCGCTTATCTGATCCGCTGGTCGGCCCGGCATCATTTCCCCTTGATGCGATCTCGTAGGGCGACTTGAAGTCGGAAACGCCAGTTCATGACCCGGATGTACCAGGTGTCGAGCGCAGCCCCTTCCTGTCCATCCGGGCATTTAGCGGACGTCCTAATCTTGAGCAGGGCCGACATCTCCTTGGCGGCCGTGCGGTATTCGTCCAAGAGTGCCTCGTCATCCTCAGGGATCGGGCGCTCCGGGATCACAATGCCGTCGGGGACACTCATCTTGGCTCGCCACGCCTTCTTCTCTCGAGCGATTTCTTCCGCGATCCCCAGCATGGCCTCGCCGGTCAGCTGGGGTAACGGAATGAGGTCGCTGAATTTGACTCGGCTCATGGTCCACCCGCGCGTTTGAGAGGCTCCCATACATGGGGAGATGACTCTCATGCTCCTGCCGGTGAAGAATCTGGCTGTTCCGCTGGGGGCAATTCAGCCGCATGGCTCAGAGAGCGGACGTTCAAGTGCCAGTTTGTTCGACAGGCATTGCGGCTGTCTCAATAACTTACAGGTGTGGTTCCGGGTGTCGTGAATGACCCCAACCGGACTCTGTGCCGGTGCGCAACACTAATGTGACATCCCGGGTTTGCCAAAGTTAGCCTTGCCTCTCGCACTGCACAATTCACCCGAGTCAGTGCTCCTCATGATTCACTTTAGCTTTGCCTCCGAGACAGCGAGAGGACTTCTGCGAACCTCTCTCATCATCCAGTTTCCGAAGTGGCGCCGACTAGCTCAAAGTCACCTGTATCCCGATTGAGCCAATGGAGTTGCCCCTCGGCAATCGAAAACCAGGCTCCGTGCAATGCAAGGTGACCACGCTCGATGGCATCTACGACAAAGGGGAAGGTCAAGAGATTATCGAGCGAGTGCTGTATTGCCATGCGCTCTAAGGCCCGTTGCCGCTGCTCAGGACGCAACGAGCCTGCGTGCTCCAGCAGGTTCTCGCGCGACTCGGCGAGCATGTCGACCCAGGGCCGGATGAACTGTCCGACAGGCCGATCGTCCGCGACGGCAAGTGCCGCGGCGACTCCGCCGCACATCCCATGTCCCATGACGACGATGCTCTTTACGTTCAAGCCCATCACCGCGAACTCGATCGCCGCTGATGTGCCATGGTACGTGCCGGTCGCCTCGCAAGGTGGAACGAGTGCTGCGACATTTCTCACGATGAAGTACTCGCCCGGCGCCGCGGAGAATATCGTCGCAGGGTCAACACGGCTGTCAGAGCAGGCAATGATCATCGTGCCGGGACGCTGGGACTCGGCAAGCTCGCGGAAACGGGCTGCCTCTCGGCGGTAGCGGCCGCGACGGAAGCGCCGGTAGCCCTCCCGTAGTTGCGCCGGCAGACTCACGTGTCCTTGCTCCGCTTCTTGCGGCGCTTGCTGCTCGACGCCGACATAGCGCCAACCGGACTATCGACATCGCCCACAGCGGTCAGATCGGACCAGGAGTTGAGCCCGCACAAGACGGGTGACTTCTTGTGGACGTGCCGATCCATGCGGCGAAGGATGTTGTCGAGGAAGCGCACGGCTTCGACGAGGTGAGGCCCCTTGTTCAACATCACACACTCTGCCCTTTGGCCGAGCGCAGCATCCGACGTCTCCGGTCGGGACGGCATTCCCTTGCGGACGAGACCCTCGAGCACTTGTGTCGCCCAGACAACCGGCACATGGGCCGCCTCGCAGAGCCACAGGATCTGTTCCTGAATCTCGGAAAGCCTGTCGAGGCCCAACTCGACGGCCAGATCGCCACGCGCGACCATCACGGCTGTCGGCTGCTGACCTGCCGCTTGCACCAAGAGGCGAGGCAGGTTGCGGACGGCGAGTGCAGTCTCGATCTTGAGCACGAGTGCCGGCAGGGGCCGTTGGCCCAACCGTTTGCGCATCTCCTGCT
>JANNSX010000062.1:0-3237 GCA_031403155.1 Hyphomicrobiaceae bacterium | reverse complement strand
CCTCTCCTCTCCCCGTACGCTTCGCTACGGGGAGAGGAGAGGGTGAGGGGCGTGCTCACCTTACTTGGTCAGGGGCGCACCGTGCCTCTTCCTCTCCCCGCTTGCGGGGAGAGGGGAGGGTGAGGGGCGGCTCCAGGCGGGACGCAAGCCACGCGCGCCAACCGCGGCAATCATGCCTGCGCGTTAACGATCTGCTTGATGGTATTCGCTCTACCGCGCCAGCTCCCGGATCACCTGCTCCACACCCTTCGTGATCCGCGCGAGCGTCTCGACATCGACCTTGTCCACGGTGTCCTCGGCGGTGTGATAGTAGGGATAGCGGTAGAGCGCCGTGTTGGTGATCATGACAGCGGGATAGCCCACCTGTCCGAACGACCAGTGGTCCGACCAGTCGATGCCCGGTACGAAGCCCGGCAGCACGCCGCCGACACTCGGGATCGCCGTGTGCCGGCGGAAGGCCCCGATGACCTCGTGGGCGAAGCCGCGCGCGCCGAGCGTGGCGGCGATGGAAATGATCGCCAGGAGGCCGTAGCCCAGCCCCGCGGCGAACTCGCGCCCCATCACGGCCGCCGTTCCCGAACCCTCATCTCAACACCGCCTCGACGCGGCGGCATGAGTCGGCGAGGCCGCTGACATCGGTCAGGTATTTGCCAGCATAGTCGTGGAAGAGCTGCCAATTGTGCATGGCATCGCTCCGCCGCGTGCGACCACCCGTCAGGTGGTCGCGCACGGGCTCGAGGAGGGCGCCGAGTTCGGCCTTGTGGGGGAGCGCCGCGCGATCGATGAGCAGGATCACATCCTCAAGCTCCGCGCGGCCGTTCGAGCGGGCGGCCGGCGTGGCGGTCACATCTGGGCTACGTGCCTCGCGCAACATGGCCTCGGCGAAGCTCGGATTGCGCGGTGGCTCGGCCAGGATGGCGTTGGGTGTGTCGAGGCTCGGCGGCGCGGTGCCGCCGTGGCCCGCGCCATTCATCGATGGGGGAAGCGAGGGTTCCGGCCCTTGATCGGCCCAGCCGTCCACCCCGCCGGTTTCGGCCCTCAGCATCGGCCCGGCCGCGGCCTCCGACACGGGGGCCGCGCCACTGATGGTCATGGCCACCAGATCGACATGTGCCCGGAAGCCGGGATCGGTCGAGGTCATGGCCGTGCGGATCGCTTCCAGGACGAGGCGCAGGAAATCCGCATCGGCCGATCGGATCCAGGTCGATTGGGAGTCCGTGGTCGAGACGACCAGCAGGCGCTTGCGGTAGAGGAAGAGACCAATGGCCACGACGAGCGACGCCAATGCCAGCACCGCGATAGCGCTGAAGAGCGGTGCGTCCTTGCCCGTGCTCCAAAGTTGGAAGCGCAGCAGCTCGGCGAGCGCGAGGACGCCGAAGACGATGAGCGCGAAGCGCGCGGCGCCCCGGAGCGGATGCACGGAGCCGATCGACGCCGAGGCGACGTTGTTGAGCTGGATGACCCGGTCGCCCAGATCGATGATCCGGGGTGTGATCTCCAGGCGTGCCGGCGCGTTGGGCATGTTTGTTTGCTCAGGTCCTTGTTAACAGGAGGGAACCAGAAAGCGATGGAGGAAACAAGCGTGGCTGATTGATTTCCGTTGACACGCCCATACATGGAGCGCAGTCTCACGGTGTTGCCCGTTGAGCCGCGTGCCGGCCGGATGCGAGAGCGCCAGTCGCCGCAGACCGAGGGCCGGTCGCACTCCAGAGCGGATCGCTCCGGGCAAGGTGCAACAGGACGTGAGGAGTGAGGCATGATTCCACCGGATAGTCCCTTCTGACCCTGCCAAGCTCGGGGTCACGGCCCAGTTTTTTTGAGTGTCGCGCTCCTAACGAGCCGGCGGCTCAGTGTCCCGGACCGGGCCGATCAATCTCAACATTGGAACTGAACTCAGACGGGGGCGGACCGGTGTCATGACACGGTCCAGGGCCCCGTGGACAATAGCCCGGCCAAAGGCTCGGGTCTCTTCGAGGTTCGAATGAACCGGCCCCGCGTGCGTCCGAGGACGCGGCGGGGCCATTTCGTTTTCCAGGGTGTCCTGCCTGTCAGGTCAGGATGAAATCACCCGAGGTGAGGGCCGCCTCGAGAACGCCGGTCAGCGTCAGCGTCGAACCGTCTGCGAAGGCGATCAGGGCGCCATTGACGGTGTCGGTGATCATGGCTTGCAGCGCCGTCCAGTTGGCGATGCCGAAATCGCCGAGGTCGATCTCGTCGGTCGTGCCGCCGGCCGTGAAGTCGGTGATGACATCGTCTCCGGTCGCCGCCTCGAAGAGGAAGAGATCGTCGCCACTGCGCCCGGTGAAGGTGTTGTCGCCCGCGCCGGCCTTGAGGGTATCGCCGTTATTCGTGCCCTCGGCGTTCTCGATGTCTGTGTAGGTGTCGGCGCCGGCGTCGCCCGCCTCGCCGGCCTGCGTCTTGAGGTTGATGGTCACGGCGGCCGAAGAGTTGCGATAGGAGATCCAGTCGCTGCCCTTGCCGCCGTCGTAAACGCCGACGCCGGTGCCGGAGATGATCCAATCGTCGCCGTCGCCTCCGAAGGCGTGCTCGTTGCCGTTGCCGGTGGCGATCGTGTCGTTGCCGATGCCGCCGTAGAGCCAGTCATTTCCCTCGCCGCCGTCGAGAGTGTCGTTGCCGAGCTCGCCGTACATCGTGTCGGCGCCGTTGCCGCCGATGAGGCTGTCGTTGCCGATGCCGCCGTTCAGCCGGTCGTCGCCGTCGCCGCCGTTGACCGTGTCGTTGCCGCCCTCGCCGAGCAGGTTATCAGTGCCCGAGCCGCCGGCCACGGTGTCATTGCCAGCACCGGCGAGCACGAAGTCGTTGCCCGCGGCGCCGGAAATCGTATCGTTCTCCGAGCCGCCGTAAAGCTTGTCGTCGCCGTCGCCGCCGTTCAGTGTATCGGCGCCCGCGTCGCCATAAAGCCTGTCGTTGTCGGAGCCGCCGGAGATGTTGTCGCTGCCCTTGCCGCCCTTCATCAGGTCGAGGCCGGCGTCGCCGCTGACGGTGTCATTGCCGACTTCGGCCATGACGTAGTCGTTGCCGGAGTTGCCGTGGATATTGTCGTTGCCGCCGTTGCCGTAGATCCGGTCGTTGCCGTCGCCGCCGTTCAGCGTATCGACGCCGAGGCCGCCGTTGATGCGGTCGTTGTCGTCGCCACCATTGATGGTGTCGTCGCCCGCTTCGCCATTGATCTGGTCGCTACCAGTGTCGCCATTGAGCGTGTCGCTGCCCGCGCCG
>JANNSX010000061.1:0-7351 GCA_031403155.1 Hyphomicrobiaceae bacterium | reverse complement strand
TATTCGCTGCTCTATCTCACCGGCACTCCGGGCATGGACATCAAGGAAATCGAGAATTTCCGCCAGCTCGGCTCCAAGACGGCGGGGCATCCCGAGTACGGCCACGCACCCGGCATCGAGACGACGACGGGCCCGCTCGGCCAGGGCCTCGCCAACGGCACCGGCATGGCGCTCGCCGAGCGGCTGCTCAACGCGCGGCATGGCGATGATGTGGTCGATCACAAGACCTATGTGTTGGCGGGCGATGGCTGCCTCATGGAGGGCGTCAGCCACGAGGCAATCTCGCTGGCGGGGCATTTGAAACTTTCCAAGCTCATCGTGCTGTTCGACGACAACCAGATTTCCATCGACGGACCGACCAATCTTTCCGTGTCGGACGATCAGCTGAAGCGCTTCGAGGCGTCGGGCTGGCGGACGATGCAGGCCGACGGTCACGACCGGGAAGCCATCCGCAAGGCGCTGGCCGATGCGCAAGTGTCGGACAAGCCGGTGCTGATCGCCTTCCGCACGATCATCGGCTACGGCGCGCCCAACAAGCAGGGGACGGCGGCGACGCACGGTTCGCCACTCGGGGCAGACGAGATCGTGGCGGCGCGCAAGCAGCTCGGCTGGGAGCATGCGCCCTTCGTGGTGCCGGACGACAATCTGGCGTCATGGCGCGCGGCGGGATCACGCGGTGTTGAAGCGCACGAGCAATGGAAGGCCCGCGCGGCCAGGCTCGACAAGGCGACCCGCGGTCGTTTGGGCGATCCGATCGATGCCGATGCCAAGACGGCAATCGCCAAAGCCGCGGCCGAGATCAAAGCCAAATACGCCGCCGAGAAACCGAAGCTCGCGACGCGCGTCTCCTCGCAGCAGGTGCTGGAGAAGCTGCTGCCGGTAACGCCGGGATTGATGGGTGGCTCGGCCGATCTGACCGGCTCGAACGGCACCAAGACCGCGTTGCACAAGCCGGTGAAGCCCGGCAGCTTCGCCGACAATTACATCCATTATGGTGTACGCGAGCACGGCATGGCGGCGGCCATGAACGGCATGGCGCTGCATGGCGGCCTCGTGCCCTATGGCGGCACCTTCCTCGTCTTCACCGACTATTGCCGGCCCTCGATCCGGCTCTCGGCGCTGATGGAGCAGCGCGTCATCTACGTGATGACACACGACAGCATCGGCCTCGGCGAGGACGGGCCGACGCATCAGCCGGTCGAGCATCTGGCGGCCTTGCGCGCGATGCCGAACCTGCTGGTGTTGCGTCCGGCGGATGCGATCGAGACGGCGGAGTGCTGGGAGATCGCGCTCAGTTCGGCGAAGACACCCTCCGTCCTCGCGCTCACCCGGCAGAACCTGCCGACGATGCGTTCCGCTAGTGATGAAAACCTGTCGGCGAAGGGGGGCTATGTGCTTGCGGGGGGCAACAAGCGCGACGTCACGCTGATCGCCACCGGCTCCGAGGTCGCCATCGCCATGGACGCGGCCAAGCTCCTGGCAGCCGAAAAGATCGAGGCCGCCGTCGTCTCCATGCCGAGCTTCGAGCTGTTCGCCAGGCAGCCGGAGTCCTACCGCGACGAGGTGCTGGGCAAGGCTCCCCGCATCGGCGTCGAGGCCGCCATCTCATTTGGCTGGGACCGCTGGCTCGGGCCCGATGGCGTCTTCGTCGGCATGCCCGGCTTCGGCGCCTCCGCCCCCATCGAGAAGCTCTACGAGCATTTCGGCATCACCGCGCCGAAGATCGCGGAAGCCGCGAAGAAGCTCGTCAGATAGGGCGGCGCGTCATGTCCCAACGCCTCGAGATCTTCCAATCGCTGTGGGCCATGGAGTTGCGCCGGCCCGATGGCGTCGAGCGCTCCCACGAGGAAGCCTTCGAGATGGTGGCGGAAGCCGGCTATCACGGCATGGCCATCGACTTGGGGCTGTTCGACGACGAGAAGATGAGGGCCACGAAGCCGCTGTTCGAGCGCCACAAGCTCGGCTGCCTGATCAACGCCTTCCCCAAGACCATCGAGGATTTGCGTCCCGTGCTGCGCCTGGCGCGCGACTTCGATGCCCGCTTCGTCAATGTCATCGGCCAGGTGATGCCGATTTCTGTCGCCGAGATGATCCCCGTCATTCGCGCCTGGATCGCCATGGCGGAGGCGGAACGCGTTCCGATCCTCTTCGAGACGCACCGCAACTGCATCACCAACGATCTGTTCGCAACATTGCAGCTCATCGATGCGATTCCAGAAATGCCGCTTTGCGCCGATCTCTCGCATTTTCTGCTTGATCGCGAGTTCTGGTATCCGATCTCGGAGGAGAACCACGCCCTCATCCGCCGCATCCTGCAACGCTCGAACGCCTTCCAGGGCCGCGTCGCCTCGCGAGAGCAGATCCAGGTGCAGATCTCCTTCCCCCAGCACCAGAAATGGTTCGATCTGTTCGCTCAATGGTGGGAGGAGGGGTTCCGGAGCTGGCGCGCGCGCTCGGGTCCCGATGCGGTCCTCAACTTCTGCTGCGAGCTCGGCCCCAAGGAGTACGCCATCACCGGCGCCGACGGCTTCGAGCTCTCCGACCGCTGGGAGGAGGCGCTGATGATCCGCCGCCGTGTCGAGGCGATCTGGGCGGGGTTGGAGGCGTAAGCGGGCCGCTCCCCATTTGCATCACAATCGCCCCTTATGCGGCGCCTGACGACAACACGGCTTGCCGGTTGCCGCCTAAGCATGGCACCTACTGTATACAGTATCTGAGCCGAAGCTCCGAGCCCGAGGGAATTCCATGGTCTTCCGCCGCCTCGCAATGACAGGTTTGATGTTAGCCGCGCTCTCCACTCCGGCGCTCGCCGCCCAATGCGGCAGCAATGCCGGCGGCTTCTCGGCCTGGCTCGCCGATTTCCGGCAGGAGGCCGCCGGCGCCGGCATCTCCGGCAAGGCGTTGGCCACTCTCGACGGCCTCACCTACGACAAGCAGGTGATCCGCCTCGACCGCAACCAGAAGGCCTTCAAGATTTCATACGAGAAATTTGTCGCGCAGCGCGTGACGCCGCGGCTCGGCAGCGCCAGGGCGAAGCTCAAGCAGCACGCCAAGCTGCTTTCCGGAATCGAAAAGCGCTATGGCGTCCCCAAGGAGATCATCGTTGCCATCTGGGCGATGGAGACCGACTACGGCGCCAACCGCGGCAACATGAATATTTTCCGCTCGCTCGCAACTCTCGCCTATGACTGCCGCCGCTCGGCCTTCTTCACCAACGAGCTGATGAGTGCCTTGAAGATCGTGCAGAAGGGCTGGATGTCGGCGTCCTCGATGCGCGGCGCGTGGGCGGGCGAGATCGGCCAGACGCAGTTCCTCGCCTCCAAGTATCTGGGCTATGCCGTCGACTACGATGGCGATGGCCGCCGCAACCTCGTCGGCTCGACGGCGGATGTGCTGGCGTCGACCGCGAACTATCTCAAGGGCCACGGCTGGCAAACGGGCGGCGGCTTCAGCCAGGGCGCGCTCGCCGAATGGAACAAGTCCGACAAGTACCAACGCGCGCTCGCCTATTTCGCGGAAAAGCTCGCGGGCGGTTGAGGAAACTCCGACACCCTCACCTCTGCGCGCCGAAGGGTCTCTCTTGTAGGTTGGGTTAGCGCGGGCAATGACGTAGCCGATGGATGTGAACGCCGGTCCGCGCCTAACCCAACAGCGGCAATCGATGACGCCGTTGGGTTACGCGCGGCGCGGCACCGAACAACCTCGCGACCCCCTGCCCGCGCTAACCCAACCTACGGGCCAACCTCGACGCCCCACTGCTCCGCCACTTCGACGATTCCTTCGACGAGCGAGAGCGCGAAGGTGCGCGGCAGGTAGAGGTCGTAGGCGCCATCCGTTACATGATGCAGGGTGACGCCGAGGCCGTGCAGGCCGGCGGAGACGACGCGGCCGGCTGGAAACAGCGCCGGATCGGTGTCGAGGCTGAGAAAGCGGGCGATGAGATCGCGGGCATTGGCGCCGGAGATCCTCAGCACCGTGCGACTGTGACCTAGCTCCGTCACCACCGCTTTCGAGGACGGCCAGAGTTTTCCCAACTTCGCCGAGAGGCCATCGGCGAACGGCGCCGTCACCCAGATTTTGTCCGGACCAACGAAGTAGGCTGCGCGCGGGCCGGATGTCACCGCGGACCCGCGCGGCGCGGGTGTCGCCGTGCCGATCGCGGCAGCCAGCTCTTGCGCCACAGACGAGACCGTCTCCGGCCAGGCGCCGACCTGCAACAAATCACGGCCCGTGATCTCCTCGATCACGACGCCGGCCGCGCCCTTGCCCGCACCGTGATGGCCGGAGACGATGTGACCGCCGAGTGCGGATTCCAACTCAGCCATGCAGTCTCTTCCCTTCATGGTCGAAGAAATGCGGCGACACGATCCGGACCGGCACGACGTCGCCTTGCAGCGGATACACCGCGTCGATGACCTCGCCCTCGCGCTTCAACCCGCCTTGGCACAGGCCGAGCGCGATCGAGTGGCCGAGCTGTGGGCTGTAGGTCGTCGATGTCACGTGGCCGAGGCCGTGGCCCTGATGGGGGCCGTTGTGCGGCTGCAGGATCATGCCGGGACGAATGCGCTTGGTGGGATCGACGGGTGCTAATCCCACGAGACGCTGGCGCTCCGCGCTCTGCATGGCCGGGCGATGGCGGAGCACACTGCCGATATAGGGCTTCTTGGTCGACGCCATTTTGGCGAGCCCCAGATCCTCCAGCGTCGTGCGCCCGTCGATCTCGTTGCCGGCGACATGGCCTTTCTCGATGCGGAGCGCGCCGAGCGCCTCCACCCCATACAACACGAGTCTGTGCGCCTTGCCCTTCGCCACCAGAAGATCCATCAGCGCCGAGCCATAGCCCGACGGCGTGAACACCTCGTAGGCGAGCTCGCCGGAGAAGGAGATGCGGTGGATGCGCAGCGGCAAGCCGCCATGTCCATTGCCCGCACGCACGCCCATGAACGGGAAGGCCTCGTTCGACATGTCGATATCGGCGACGCAATCGGCCAGGAGCAGCCTCGCATTCGGCCCCGCCGCCGCGACGCCGCCCCACTGATCCGTGACCGACGTGACGTGCACCTTGAGATCGGGCCAGGCGGTTTGCAGCAGCCATTCCAGATGCGCCATGACCTTGGCGGCTTCCGCCGTCGTGGTGGTGAGGAAGTAGTGATCTTCCGCGAGCCGCGAGGTGGTGCCGTCGTCGAAGATGAAACCGTCCTCGCGCAGCATGATGCCGTAGCGCGCCTTGCCGACCTCGAGGTTCTTCCAGCCGTTGACGTAGACGCGGTTCAAGAATTCCGCCGCATCCGGCCCCTGCACGTCGATCTTGCCGAGGGTGGAGACGTCGACGACGCCGACGGTTTCGCGCACCGCTTTTGTCTCGCGGCGGTAAGCGCCGTTCACGTCCTCGTTGCCTTGCGGATAGTACCACGGCCGCTTCCAGAGGCCGGTGTCGAGGAAGACGCATTTGGCCTTCTCGTTCCAGAAATGGAACGGCGTGCGGCGTACCGGCTTCACGTGATGATCGGTCTCGTGACCGGCAAGCGTCGCGATGGCGACCGGCGTGTAGGGCGGGCGCCAGCCGGTGGTGCCGACTTGGGGAATGTCGAGGCCGCGAAGTTTCGCCATTTGCGCCAGCGCGATGACGTTCGAGGTCTTGCCTTGCTCGGTCGCCATGCCCAGCGTCGTATAGCGTTTCAGATGCTCGACCGAGACGTAGCCTTCCAGATGCGCGAGCTTCACGTCGGAGGTGGAGACGTCGTTCTGGAGGTCGATGAAGCGCTTCTTCTCGCGAAGGCCGTGCGGCGGCGGCACGTCGAAGACGGGAGCGAAGCCGGCGGCGAGAGAACCGTCCGGCAATCCATCCGCTTTGGGTGCTGATCCCGCGCTTGCCTTGGCACCCGCCAGCTCGGCGGCTTTGGCGCCGGCGGCGAAGCCCTCGCTGACCGCTGCGGCCGAGCAGAAGCTGCCTTTCATCGCCCCGGCGAAATGCTCGATGGCGCTTTCCGCGCCGGGCACGAGGCAATGCAGCGTGTCGTCCCACACGGGCTTGGCGCCCTTGTGCGTCGCCAGATGCAGCTGCGGGTCCCAGCCGCCAGAAACCGCGATGAGATCGGCAGCGACTCGCGTAAAGCCGCCGGCGCATTTGCCGGTGGCGATGTCGAAGGGTGCGATCGCGGCGCCTGCGACCATCTTGCCGCCGGTCGCCTCGGCGACCGCGTGGCCGGCGTAGACCTTCAGCCCCTTGGTCTCGAGCGTCCTGATCGCCGCGGCATCGAGCGGTCGTGCATCGACGAGCGTGACGGTGGCGCCGGCCGACTTAAGATCGAACGCGGTTTGATAGGCACTGTCGTTGCTCGTGAAGACAACGGCGTTCCGGCCCGCGATCACCCCGTAGCGATTGAGGTAGCTGCGGACCGCGCCTGCGAGCATCACGCCGGGCTTGTCGTTGTTGCCGAAGGGAATGGGGCGCTCGATGGCGCCTGCCGCGATGACGACGCGGGCGGCGCGCAGCACGATGTAGCGCTGGCGCGGCTCGAAGGGCGCGGGCTGCAGCTTGTGATCGGCGACGCGTTCCGCAAGTCCGAAAGTGCCGCCGTCGAACTGGCCGAACACGGTGGTGCGCGGCATCAGGTGGACGTTGGGAAGTTTTTCCAGCTCCGCGAGAATGGCTTTCAACCACTGATCGGCTGCTCCGCCCACAATCTCGTCGAGCAGCGCGCCGCCCAGCTGCGGCATCTGGTCGGCGAGCGTCACGCGCGCGCCGGCGCGACCCGCGGCGAGAGCGGCCGAGAGTCCGGCCGGGCCGCCACCCACGATCAGCACATCGCAGAACGCATTGACCTTCTCGTAGCGATCGAGATCGGGTTCGGTCGAAGCAGCGCCCAGGCCGGCAGCCTTGCGGATGATCGGCTCGAAAAACATCCAGCTTTTCTTCGTCGGCCCCATGAAAGTCTTGTAGTAGAAGCCGGCCGACAGGAATGGCTTGAAGAGATTGTTGACCGCCATGATGTCGAAGTTGGGCGAGGGCCAGGCGTTCTGGCTCTTGGACTCGAGGCCCTCATAGAGCTCGGCCATCGGCGCCGGTACATTCGGCTCCCGCCGTCCGCCCGAGCGCAGCGTCACGAGCCCCGTCGGCTCCTCGACGCCGGCCGAGAGAATGCCGCGCGGGCGATGGTACTTGAAGCTCCGGCCGGTGAGTTTCACGCCATTGGCCAGCAGCGCGGAGGCGAGCGTGTCGCCGGCGTAACCGCTGTAATTCTTGCCGTCGAAGCGGAATGTCATCTGCCGCGCCCGATCGATGCGGCCGCCGGAGGCGAGGCGATTGGGTTGCTGGCTCATTGGAGAGCTCCGATGGGCGGCATGCCGG
>JANNSX010000060.1:0-7389 GCA_031403155.1 Hyphomicrobiaceae bacterium | reverse complement strand
ACGACGATCGTGCGCTCGAACTACATGATCGATGGCAACACGCAGTTCTTCGAGCACTCGATGAAGCTATGGGAAGGCCTGTCGCACACGCTCAACTTCAACGTGATGATGTCGCATCGCGGACAGATCATGTAGTTCGAGCGCACGATCGTCGTGTTCCGCCCGACATTGCCGGAGCCGATGTAGCCTTTCTCGACGACGGCGACATTGGTGATGCCGTGGTTCTTGGCGAGATAGAAGGCGGTCGCCAGCCCGTGTCCGCCGCCGCCGATGATGACCACGTCATACGACTTGCGCGGCTCCGGCGCCCGCCACGCACGGCTCCAGCGCTCGTTGCCCGTGAGGGCGTTTTTCAGAATCGCGAAAGCGGAATAGCGGGACATGCGGATAGGGGCCGGGTGATTGACACGGCGAAGTGTCATCACCCGGATCACCGAGTCAATGTGCCGGCATTGTCTCTCGCCTTCTCATCGAAACAGCGGGGCTCCCATCAAGCCTTGCGCGGCCACGCCGGCGATTAAAGCGGTGTAGAGGATGGCTGCAATCCAAATCGCGGCAACCGGCGCCCGCACCCGATCCGCCAGCAACCCCACCACCGGCAGCACCTGCATCATATGTGTCGCTAGGAAATGCGCGGGGCGGAGATCGCCTCCCGTTGTCGACCAGCCGGTCAACGGCATCCCCGTCGCATCCGTCAGATCGCCGCCGATCCAGTGGCTCGCCTGGGAGCCGAGATAGCCGCCGATGACGAGGGTCAGTATCGAGCCGATTATGAGGCCGAGCGCGGCGCCAGTCCTCAGGCCCGCTTGCTCGTCACTCGCCGGACGGCTTCGCCAGACGAGCCAGCCGAAGATCGCCGAGCCCACGACCATGATCGTCGCGCCAACACCCATCAGGCTGTAGAGCGCCTGCTCGATCGGCGTCTCGATGTTGAAATGCGAGGCGCGGCCGCGCGCGGCCTGGAGCGTGATGTAGGCGATCTCCAGCACCGCCATGGCAGCGGCGGCGAGCATGCTCCGGCTGAGCAGGCGTGATTGGCGCGCGTTTGACGAGAGCAACGGAGCCAGCAGCAAGAGCGTCGCAAAGTGAACTGCGATTGCCGCTTGGAACTTCAGCGGCTTCGACCAGACGCTGACGCCATCGATGAGCCGGTCGTCGAGACCATAGGCGAAAAGCGCCGGCACGGCGATGATCAGCATGAGCGCGAGCGCATGGCGCGCCGGAGCGATCGGATCGGATGTGCCGTGGGCAATCGCGGACGAGCGGGGCAATTCGAGTGCGAGACTTGTCATGTGGAGGCTCCAACAGTCGAGGGCCGCAGGTGAGACTGTCCGAGGCGGACGCCTTGGAACAGCAGCCAGCCCAGCGGTCCGAACATGAAGGTCGCGACGAGAATGGGCGCCTGGATGAACCGAGAGACGCCATGCCGGTCGGCCTCATCCGCGATCCAGGCGCCGATCAGGAGATCGAAAGCGAGATAGTGGAACCAGCCGGCGAGCAGAACCGGATCACTCGAAAACAGCGCCCGCACATGGACGATGCTGTCGAAGCCGCCCTCGACCCGGAAGAGATACGCCAGCACCAGCGCCGAATAGGCGACGGCCAGCAGCAGCGGTACGGCAAGGCGGATGACCGCCGGCAGCACCGGCCAGGACCGGGGTAGGAAGACGAGGGCGAGCCAACACAGGCCGGCCGTGGCACTGGCAATCGAGAAAGCGGTCTCCCAATTCATCGAAACCTCCATCTTTACATTGTCAAAATCAATCTGCCGGAGTATCTAGACGGTGTCAAGATGGATTCTGAGAGCGGCATGATGACGTCTGAGGGGCCGCGATCGAGGGGGCCGAGAGATGCGCAAGGCTGACCAGAAATACCACCACGGCGACCTCCGGAAGGCGCTTGTGGAGGCGGGCATCGCCATCCTGGGGGAGGCCGGACCCGAGGGCCTGACGCTCAGGGGAGCGGCAGCCCGAGCCGGCGTCTCGCACGCCGCGCCGGCCTACCATTTCGGCAGCCTGCAGGGTCTGCTGACCGCCATTGCGACGGTCGGATTCCAGCGGTTCCATGCGGCGCTGGGCCGGGCAATCGACGCCGCGCCCACGCGGCCAGTCGAGCGACTGCGCGCCGCAAGCCGGGCCTATGTCGGATTCGCCGTCGAGAATCCGGCGATCATCCAACTGATGTTCTCGGGCCCCCGGCTCGATTGGAGCCGGGCCCCACTCTGCGAGGCCGCCGACCGCGCCTATGCGCAGCTCTCGGAGATCGTGCGCCCGGCCGCCGCCCATCTCGGCGTCACGACCGAAGATCGACGGCGCGAGCTGGAGCTGATGGTGTGGAGCAGCATCCACGGCTTCGCGATGTTATCGAACGCGGGTGTCGTCGGGCGCGGACCGGTCGCGGGGCATGAAGCGATACCGGATCTGGCGGGCCTGCTGTTCGCAGAGTGGCCGCCTGGAAGAGTCTCGCAGAAATGAATTTGGCCCCGCCTGCCACTGGTCTGGCAAGCGGGGCCCAAGTCTACCTTACCGGGTTGAGCGCCGGGCGGATCGGGGGGCGACCGCACGCGGCAGCCGTCTCAGAGCCGATCAGTCGCAGACCTGTCTCCAATAGCAATACTTGTCCAGGCCGAAGAGGCCGGTGCGCTCGCAGTGCCAGTCGCGATGGCAGCTGTCGTAGCCGCCGGTGCTATAGCCACCGCCGGAATAGTAGGTGTCGTAGCCGCCGTAGGGCTGCTGGACATGCAGACGGCGGCTCTTGCGGCGCGAGTGACGGCGGTGCTGCACCTGCTCGTCGCAGGAGATCGCGCGGTCGTTGGCGCCGATGTGGCGGTGATAGCCTTGGTAATCGCTGTAGCTACAGCCGCGATGGCCGCCGCCGGCGCTGGCGGGCGTCGCCATAGCCGCGACGACGATCGCGGCGGCAACGCCGATGGATGTCCAAGTCTGCATGATGTACGTCCCCTTAGGTGGCCGGCGGCGTGTCGCCGGGGTTCAACCGGAGCGGGGACGGTCGAAGCACCATGCATCGCCACCCCACCGTTGGCCGACACAATGTAACGGCGCACTTGAACCGGACCTGAACGGGATGTGCAGGGTTCCGTCAGGTTGCGGAGAGGGGTTAAGCCGTTGGCCGAAGGGGAAAAATGACCAGCGGGGAAATCATCCTGGCGGCGCTCGCGCTGCTTACGGCAGGCGTCGTCAAGGGCATCACCGGCATCGGCTATTCGACGACGGCCCTGCCGCTCCTCGCCTTATCGGTTGGACTCAAGACCGGCATGCCGCTGGTGCTGCTGCCTTCGATCACCGGCAACCTGCTGGTCATGCGGAATGCCGGCGGCTTCGGTGAGATGGCGCAGCGGTTCTGGCCGCTCTATGCCGCGCTGCTGCCGGGGCTTGTCCTGGGTCTATGGGTGCTGCCGCAGATCGACGATCTCAAGGTGGCCGGACTGCTCGGAGGCGTGCTCGCCAGCTACGCGGCATTCATGCTGGTGCACGGACCTTGGATGATGCCCGAGGCCATGGTGCGCCTCTTGAAAGCCCCGGTCGGGTTTCTGAGCGGCCTGTTCAACGGCATGACGGGATCGCAGGTGATGCCGCTCGTGCCCTATCTCTTGTCCGTGCCGTTATCGCCGTCGCAGTTCGTGCAGGCCTCCAACATCTCCTTCACGCTGTCGTCGCTGGTGATGCTGGTGGGGCTCGCTTGGGTGGGGCTGCTCGGCTGGACCGAGCTCGCGCTGACGGTATCTGGCATCGCGCCGGCCCTGCTCGGCGTTGCCATCGGCACGGCAATCAGCAAGCAACTTGCCGCCGAGACGCTTCGCAAGCTCGTGCTCGTGGCGCTGTTGGCGATGGGCCTGGCGCTGGTGGTGAAGGTCGCGGTTTAGGCCCTACAACCGCTTCAGCTCGAACTTGCCGCTCGCCTGATCGCTGGTGAAGGTCACGGCCTGGCCGTTGGGATCCTCGCTGCTGATCAACACGCGCAGCTTGCCGCGGATCTGGTACTGCTCGTTTTCGAACTCGCCGATGTAGCGTCCGTCGCGTACCGTCGTCAGCTCGCCGATCTGCTGGAACTCGAAGGAGGGCGAGGAGCAGTGGGCCGCCACCTCGTGCACGGTATCCGACGTTTGCCGGTAGTAGACCTTGCAGGTGACCGTCTCCGGCTCGCCCGAGCGCGGCTGGACGAAGCCTTCGCCGGTCCAGCTGCCTTCGAGCAGCGAGCTTCCGGCGGCTGCGGGCGATGCGAGAGAAAGGGCGGCGAGGGCGATGAGAGCTACGCGCAACATGAGACGCTCCAGATTTTCGTCAGCCAAGCTTTTCGTGGCCGACGAAAGAGGCGTCAGAGCGGCCGCATACCGGCCAAATCTGGCCGATATGTCATGCGGTTGGTCCGGGTTCGGATAAGCTCGACCTTAGAGTGCTTCCGGAAAAGTGCGAAGCGGTTTTCCGATAAGAAGCACGACAAACCAAGGAATTAGGGTGTTGAAGTGATAAAACGAAAAACGGCAACACCCTAGGCCCGGGCGCCCAGAATGTTGTGCTTGCGCTTGATGAGGTCCTTGGCCGTCTCGACGGCCACCGCCGCGTCGCGGCAATAGGCGTCCGCACCGACCGCCTTGCCGAACTCCTCGTTGAGCGGCGCGCCGCCCACCATGACGATCAGTTTGTCGCGCAGACCCTTCTGCTTCAGCGTGTCGACCACGACCTTCATGTACGGCATGGTCGTCGTCAGCAGCGCCGACATGCCGATGATGTCGGGGTCGTGCTCCTCGATGGCGGCTAGATATTTCTCGACGGCGTTGTTGATGCCGAGATCGATCACCTCGAAGCCGGCGCCTTCCATCATCATGCCGACGAGGTTCTTGCCGATGTCGTGGATGTCGCCCTTGACGGTCCCGATGACCATCTTGCCCTGCTTGGGCGCGCCGGTGGCGGCCAGCAGCGGCCGCAGGATGAACATGCCGCCCTTCATGGCGTTGGCCGACAGCAGTACCTCCGGCACGAACAGGATGCCGTCGCGGAAGTCGATGCCGACAATGCGCATGCCCTCGACCAGCGCTTCGGTCAGCACCTTGTAGGGCGCCCAGTCGCGGCCGAGCAGGATGTTGACGCCTTCCACGACCTCCTCCTTGAGGCCGTCGTAGAGGTCGTCGTGCATCTGCGCGACGAGGTCCTCGTCGTTCAAGGCTTTGAGGTCAATATCGTCGTCGGCCATGGGGTGCTCCAGGAGATCGCTGTCGCGAACGGGCCTTCATACCGGCGAGGGCCCATCCGGCGCAATGCTGAAAGCGACACAGCGCGGCGGCATTGAGACGCGAGCATGTCTTGAGCACGTTCAGGCGAAGTGGGCACCGGTTCGCGCGTCAAGAACGTGCTCAAAACCAAGACTCAGCACGTTCAGGCGAAGTGGGCACCGGTTCGCGCGTCAAGAACGTGTGACAACCAAAGATGTCGCAATCGGATGGCACAAGGCCGCCCGAGGACGGTCGAGGGACTGGCCCCCGGCGCAAAGAGGGGGCAGAACAGTTGAGGCCCGGCGAAGCAGCCGGCCCCAACAAATTCCGAGGACGAGCCATGGCCGACGAAACCCCTGCATCAGCAACCGATGGCCGGCGGCGGCGCGCCAGTGGCGGCGCCGAGGCGCGCCGGAACGCCCGCCGGGGCCAGGGGCCGGTGCAACTCCCAGCCATCGTCCGCAAGATCAAGCCCTACGACATCCTCGACGAGGAGGGCCTGCAACTCATCGAGGCCAATGCCGACCTGATCCTGCAGGAGATCGGCATCGAGATCCGCGACGACGACGAGGCGATCGCGCTCTGGAAGGATGCCGGGGCAAGCGTCGATGGCCTGCGGGTGCGGTTTCCGAAAGGTCTCTGCCGCTCACTCATCAATGCCACCGCGCCCCGATCCTTTACCCAGCACGCCCGCAATCCTGCCCGCTCGGTCGAGATCGGCGGCAACACGACGGTCTTCGCGCCGGTTTATGGCCCGCCTTTCGTGCGCGGTCTGGACGGCGAGCGCCGCTATGGGACCATCGAAGACTTCCGCAACCTCGTGCGGCTCTCCTACATGGCGCCGTCGCTGCACCATTCGGGCGGCACGGTCTGCGAGCCGGTCGACGTGCCGGTGCATAAGCGCCATCTCGACATGGTCTACAGCCACATCCGCTACTCGGATAAGCCCTTCATGGGCTCGGTGACGCATCCGTTGCGTGCCGAGGATTCCGTGTCGATGGCGAAGCTCGTGTTCGGCGAAAAGTTCGTCGACGAGAATTGCGTCCTGATCAATCTGATCAACGTCAACTCGCCGATGATCTACGACGGCACCATGCTCGGCGCCTTGAAGACCTATGCGCGGGCAGGTCAGGCCTGCATCACCACGCCGTTCATTCTTTCCGGCGCCATGAGCCCGGTTTCCCAGGCCGGAACGCTGACGCAAGTCCTCGCCGAGGTTCTCGTCGGCGCCGCGACAATCCAGCTCGTCCGTAAGGGCGCGCCAGTCGTCTTCGGCGTGTTCGCCTCGTCCATGTCGATGCAGTCGGGGGCGCCGACCTTCGGCACGCCGGAGCCCTCGCTCGTCATCTACGGCGCGGCCCAGCTCGCGCGCCGCCTCGGCATTCCGTTCCGCTCCGGTGGCTCGCTCTGCGCCTCCAAGCTCTGCGATGCGCAGGCGGCCTACGAGAGCGCGCAGACCCTCATCCCGACGCTGATGGCCGGCACGCATTTTGTCCTGCACGCGGCTGGCTGGCTCGAGGGCGGCCTCGTCTCCTCCTTCGACAAATTCATCATGGACGTCGACCAGTGCGCCATGATGCAGCGCTTCGCCGCCGGTTTCGATCTGTCCGAGAATGGCCAGGCGCTCTCGGCCATCCGTGAGGTGCGCGGCAGCGGCCAGACCCACTACCTCGGATCCAAACACACCCAGGACAATTTCGAGACGGCCTTCTACCGATCGATCGTCGCCGACAACAATTCCTACGAGCAGTGGACGGCGGAGGGCGGCCTCAGGACCGATCAGAAGGCCCACGGCGTCGCCGAAAAGTGGCTGCATGAGTACGAGGCCCCCGCGCTGGATCAAGGCATCGACGAGGCGCTCGGAGAATTCATCGCCAAGAAGAAGGCGATCCTCCCCGACAGTCTCACTTGACTGGAACCGGGTAGCTCCCCCACCGCTCAGGAGACAGGCATCGACCTGGTGAACAACCAGGTGAGGAAGGCTTTTCGCCTCTACGAGGACAATTGAGCGGATAAAATTTCCGGTTCGTCCACCTTTCATTTACCTCCCTCGGCGAGGATCACCGGCAGGATGTTCATGCCGGGGATAGACCGTGAACGAGACTGTCACCGCTACCGAAAAAGCCGTCAAAGCCAAGCAGCTCTTGCTGGGTTTCATC
>JANNSX010000059.1:0-13767 GCA_031403155.1 Hyphomicrobiaceae bacterium | reverse complement strand
AATGTCTCCCAGCGCAATCTGATCCCGTCCCGGTCGATCATGCCGGTCGCGTACGACTGTTCGCGCCGCGAGAGAATCCCCCGAGTCGATCCGTCGCACGCTCACGGATCACGATTCACTTATCGTTGAAGGTGCCCTTAGAGTGCTTCCGGAAAAAGCTTGTCCCGGCGAAGGCCGGGATCCGAAGCGGTTTTCCGAAAAGAAGCACGACAAACCAAGGAATTAGGGTGTTGAAGTGATTCAACGAAAAAAGGAAACGCCCTCAGTAGCCGGGGAAGGGCGGATTGACGGATTAGCCCCGGCACAATTCGATCGGCGAGCACCTCGATGGTCGTAGCGAGCCTGTAGACCAGCCCTACGGCTTCAGCCGTCGGTCTGGGCGAGCTTCGTGCCGCCCTTCGATTGGGCAAGGCTCTTGAGGTAAGCGACGTTGGCGTTGGCCACCTCCGAAGTGGTCTCGGCGGCTGCGATCGTCTTGCTTTCCTCGTACTTGCCCTGGAGGCCAAGCACCAGGGCCAGGTTCTGGCGGGTGCGGGGCTTGGCGCCCGGCACATTGCTCGCCCGGCGGAGGAGGTCCTCGGCCATCTTGGGCTCGCCTTCCAGCGCATACACGAATGCCAGATTGTTCAGGAGGGCCGGCTGCTCGGGAGCAAGCTCGAGCCCTTGATTGAGGGCCGCCTTCGCTCCCTTGAGATCGCCCTGCTCGGCAAGAATCGCGCCCTTTGCAGAAAGAATGCGCCAGTCCTTAAGTCCTCCGGCCTCGGCGGCATCAATGGCCTTGCGCGCTTCGCCAGTTTGCCCGTTGGCGAGGGCCAAGCGGCTATAGGCCACCACGATGTCCGGATTGGCAGGCTCCGCCGCATAGGCGAGCGAGACTGCGGCCAACGCTTTCTGCCGGTCGCCCGCCTGCTCAAGCGCCAAGGCCTCGCCGAGGCTCTGCGCAGGGGTTGCCGGAGGTAGCGAAGCAGTCTCGCCCGCCGGGGGCGCAAGGGCGCTGTCGCTCAGGAACCCGTTGGATCCTGTGTCGGCGCAGCCTGCGAGCAGCGCAACGAGCAAGACGGCGCCATAGCGAGAGCCATGGATGTTCGGGAATTTCGACATGAGTCGTTACCTCGAGAGCCGCGGAACCGCCCGGAACCGCCGGGCACCGACACCTGGAACTCAACGAAACGACACACGCGAGAAATGCCTACTGATTGGACGAGACGTCCGCCTTCTGCTCGATCTCGGCGGTGGAGGAATCCGTCGTCTCGCCGCCGATATACTTCTTCCAAACGACGTCGCGCCGGTCGCTCGGCCGTGGCGTGCTGCGGCGCGGCCCGATGAGATCATTCGGGTTCGCGACCATCATGGCGAGGTTGCGGCTCTGGGCGCAGCCGAAATTCCAGTAAGGCGTGTTGTCCCGGCTCTCGGAAAGATTGTCCGGCCAATAGCCGCACTCGGGTGGATGCGCCACGTGTCCCGTCTCGAAGGCCATCGCGATCTCGCTTCCCGAACCGTAGCTTCCCGCCGAGACGTAGCGGACGGCATGCGGCGGTACCGCCTCGCTGGCGAGGATGGCGTTGAGTTGTGCGTCGGCGAGGCTGCCACGCGCATGCTCAGGCATTTCAACGGCGAGTGCCGTGGCGCCCTGCAGCCGGTAGCGGCGGAAGAAGCGCCGCGCATCATCCGCCTGCTGGCGGCTCAAGCCCTTGTCGCCTTCGGGCAGCTCGAGCGCCAGCTGATAGGGTCTGACACCGACGGCGATCGGATGGTTGACCATCGGATCGATGGTCGACCAGCCGGCCACGGGATCATCACCCACGTCGTCGCGGCAGCCGGCCAACAGCGCCGATGCTGTCACGACTACGGATAGCGCCACTGCCTTGAGCACGCTCGTTTCGCCGAACTTTCTCACCCGCGACATGTCACACGCCTCCTCTTGGGTCACTTATTCGATGATGAAGCCGATATCGCCCTGGAAGCGACCCGTCGGCGGCTCGGCCGGATTGCCGTAGACGCGATTGAGCCGGCCCATGATGGTCCCCTCGATCTCGCCGTCCGGCATGAAGCCGTCGTCGGGCCGCGCCAGCGCCGTCCGCGCCGTCGGGCGAACGACATAGGGCGTGACGATGATGACGAGCTCGGTCTCCCGCTTCCGGTAGTCCTTGCTGCGGAAGAGCGCGCCGAGGATCGGAATGTTTTTGAGGCCTGGTACGCCGTCGATGTTCTGGCTGATGTTGTCGGAGAGGAGGCCCGCCATGACGAGCGAGCCGCCGCTCGGCATCTCGACCGTCGTCGAGGCGCGCCGGACGCTGAGGCTCGGGATCGAGAGGGTGTCGAGCGTAATCGCACCCTCGGACGAGATCTCGCTGACCTCGGTGGCGATCTTCAAGCTGATGCGGCCGGCGTCGAGCACCATCGGCGTGAAGGAGAGACCGACGCCGAAGGGTTTCCACTGGACGGAAATCGTGTCCTTGTCCTGGGCGACGGGGATCGGGAACTCGCCGCCGGCGAGGAAACTCGCGGTCTCGCCCGAGATGGCCGTGAGCTTGGGCTCGGCCAGCGTGCGCATGATGCCGCTCCGCTCGAAGGCCTGAACGGTTTTCGCGAGGCAGTCGACCGAACTCACCCCGGCGAGGGTCGTCGGCGGCACCATGGCCGAGACCGCGCCCGGGATCACGCAACTGCCGATATCGCCGCCGAGGAGACCGAACAGGAAGGAGTCGCGGCCGATGCCATTCGAGACGGGGAATCCGTTGTTCGTCGCCCCGCCGATCGCCTTTTCGCCGATGTTGTTGCCGTTCCAGTTGACGCCGAGCCGTTTGACGCTTTCGCGGTGCATCTCGGCGACGGTGACCTGGAGCATCACCTGCTCCTCGGCCTTCACATCGATCATGTTGATGAGCTTCTTGCCGGTCGGCAGGAAGCTCGTGGCGATCTCGGCCGCGCGCGTCGCATCGATCGGGCGGTTGACGGCACCCGACAGGACGAGATTCTCGTTGGCCGATTCGACGGTGAGGCCGGCACCCGGATACATGCGCTCGAGCATGGTGCGCAGAGGCTGATAGTCGAACTCGACAACCACCTCGAGTGTCATCAGCCGCTGGCCCTGCTCGTCGAACAGCAGCGCGTTAGCCTGACCGACCTTGCGGCCGATCAAAATGACGCGATTGGTCGTCTGCACGACAGCATCGACGATGTCCGGATTGGAGACGACGACATTGCCCAGACGCGTCGGCATCTCGATGACCATCGACTTATCCTGGCCGAGGCGCGCGCTGCGCGCGACCGGAAACTCGGTTTCAGGCGAGATGATCAGAGTTGATTTGTGAACGATCGTCTCTTGGGCCCAGAGGGAACCCGTACCGCCGAAGCCAATTTCTATCGCCGTCCCCAGCACGGCGAGCGCAACGAGCAACAACCGACTGACTGACCTCAACATGCGCAACCCCACCCCGCAACGCTCTACTGACGAGCGTACGACCACCTGAACACAAGCAACCGAAGAAGACGGTGCGGCCCAACCGGGGCGGACGCAGCAAGTCCGACTAACACTTCGTCACCGTGGCTCAGACGTTAGACCGATTCAGGCGCCGGCAAGGTCCCTGCCGGAAAACTATCCCCAATTCTGCGCAACCAGTGGATAAACGAGCTCGGCACGACCCTCTCGAGCGAGCGCGATGACATGCCAACTGTCGGAAACACAAAACAGATTCCTGCTCGAGAATTTGGCGGTGCGATTTCTGGAGACGATCGCTCATTGGAGGTCTTGGGCGGCTGTCGCGGAGTGATGTTGTCATCGCGCACTAGCATTCCAGCGCGGATCCCGAGGCCGGCACCGCACGCGACGAGCCAGCCACGGCCGCCGATTCGCAACGTGATCGCCGCAGGACATCGGAGAGAGCGGACATTAGGGTGTTTCCGTTTTTCGTTGAATCACTCCAACACCCTAATTCCTTGGTTTGTCGTGCTTCTTTTCGGAAAACCGCTTCGGATCCCGGCCTTCGCCGGGACAGGCTTTTCCGGAAGCGCTCTCGCGAAGCCGGCGCCAGTCTCCCGCTTCTGGCCGCAAGCACCGCAACCCGCATGCAAGTGGCACGGCTCATTGCACGCGCTGCTGGATACAAACTGCCAGCTCTTCTGCAATGCCGTTATGTGTGTCGAGGCTGGTCTGGCCGTAGCTCCTTGTTTAGCATGAGCATTCGAGATCGGCACAGCCTCGGAGACTCTCCCATGCTCGGCAGTGGCACGCTCGGAACGTTTTTCCCGAAAGAAGAATACGAGGCACGCTGGAAGACCGTCCACGCCGAGATGAAGCGGCGGGGCTACGAGACGGCCGTTGTCTTCGGGCGTTCGGGCGGGACGAATGATCGCTGCGGCGACGTGCTCTATCTCACGAACTTCTTTTCCACCGCCTCCGGTCAGGGCTACGACTCGGCACTCTTCGAGGGCCGTTCCTTCAACTCGGTGCTGCTGCGCCAGGGCGAGACGCCGGAGCTGCATGCCGATGAGCCAGGGCTCAGGACCGAGATCATCGCCACTGATCGCATCGTCTCCTCCAACCGGCCCTTCATCGACATCGCGCAGACGCTGAAGGAGCGCAAGATCAAGGGCAAGGTCGCGCTCGTGGGCTCCGATGTCGTGCCGCTGAAATACTGGCGGCAGATGCTTGAGGTTGCCCCCGATATCGACTGGCAGGTCGAGGACGATCTCGTCGTCTCCTGCCGCCTCATCAAGAGCCCCCGCGAGCAGGACGCGCTGCGCATCGGCGGCGAGACGGCGGCGCGCGCGCTCGTCCGCATGATGGAGGCGCTCATCATGGGCCGCAGCGAGACGGAGGCCGCCGCCATGGCGGCGCACGAGGTGGTGCGCTCGGGCGGCACCATCCACATGCTGCCGACCTGCTTCGGCGAGCATATCGGTAAGTTCGTGCGCAATCCGATCGCCGGCTACACGCATGACGCGCCCAAGCCGGGCGATCTCGTGCGCGGCTGGATTTATGGGCCGATGTTCGAGGGTTACTATCTCGATCCCGGTCGCACTGCCGTGTGCGGCGGCAAGCCGACGCCGGCCCAGAAAGAGCTCGTCGAGACGGGGGCGCGGATCGTCGAAGCCATCATCGAGCAGATCAAGCCCGGCGCGAAAGTGAAGGACGTCGCGCTGCACGGCCGCCGCCTCTGCGCGCAGTATGGCGCCGCCGCCAACCAGATGAGCGAGAAGTGGCCGCATTTCGGGCACGGCATCGGGCTGTTCTTCGAGAAGCCCTATATCGGCCCGGACATGTGCACTGACGACGACGTATTTCGCGAAGGCATGGCCTTGGGCGTCGAAGCCTTCTACGGCCTCGACGATGTGGGCGCCGCGGGCTTCGAGCAGAATGTGCTGGTGACGAAGACGGGCACCGAGGTGATCACCAAGGCGCCGATGCTGTGGTGGTGAGGGACCACGTCAGCGAATCGCCGATCACTTCTAAGCGATCTATCCTGGAAACGATTTCCCTTATGGCCGCCCCTCACCCTCCCCTCTCCCCGCTAAAGCGGGGAGAGGCAGAAACATCGCGCGTCCCTGACATGTAAGGCGGGTACGGCCTTTGCCTTCCTCTCCCCGTAGCGTGAGCGTACGGGGAGAGGGGAGGGTGAGGGGCGGCCACATAGCATGTCGATCCCACGCGCCAGAAGCGGGCGACCGCAGGTTGCCCCTACAGCCGAGACACCGTGCCACCTGAATGTCATGGACGCACAGAGCGCGTGACGTAGGGGCGATCGGCAGGTCGCCCGGCCATCCTCCCCACAAGCGTTTCCATTCCATTCACCATACCGCCAAAGAACTTATCCCCGCCCATTGCGCACACCCCCATACTCACGCCCAACCCCGTCGCCAGAGGACTGGAACGCGCGCTGGTGAGCCGGTAGCGGGGAGCGTCGAGGAGGCCGGACATAAGCTATCCGGCGCCAACCTGCCGTTGCGGATGGGAAACCTGACCGTAACTACTCTCGCACCGGATGTAGGCGCGGGGTTTCCACATTGGGCCCAGGCCCCGGAAATCCATGGCGGTGGCAAACCCTCGGCGACGACGGAGTGGCCGCGCGCGAGATCGTCATCCACGGGCGCGTTCGCGCCGGTGGATGACGTGAATCTCTCGCGCCACATTGGCCTGCGCGAACGATTCACGCCTCACGCAGGATCGTCGACGCGATCCCGCATGAGGCGATCGTGCGCGTGCCACATCCGAACGATTCCACCTCGGGCCGGCCACTCCGTCCCTCTGGATTTCTTCATGCTCTCGGGTTCGGCGACGGACCGCGGTGAGGGCGGAGCGTTTCTTGTGAGTTGGGTTAGCGCGGCCAATGACGTTCATGATAGCGAAGAGACCTGATCCGCGCGTGACCCAACCGCTGCACACGATGACGCCATCTTCAAATCCAGATGCTCTGTCCGCGATGACCTACTGGCTCTTGTCCCGGCAGCGGCAGAAGCCTAACGAGGCAACACCAACGACAGTGAGTCCCATATGACTGAGTTCCGCAACGCCCTCGGCCAGCCTATTGGCCCTTCCCTCGCCGGCTGGACGGAGCGTCCGCGCCCGCCACGCACGCCAATCGTGGGTCGCTATGCCCGTATCGAGCCGCTGTCGCTGGAGCATGCCGCCGGACTGCACGCGGCGAACGCGGCCGACACGAGCGGGGGCATGTGGACCTATATGGGCTATGGCCCCTTCGCCACTCTCGACGACTACCGGCAGTGGGTGACGACGACCGGTTCGGGCGATGATCCTCTCTTCCACACCATCTTCGACAAGGCGACAGGCAAGGCCTCGGGCGTTGCGAGCCTGATGCGCATCGATATGAAGAACGGCGTCGTCGAGACCGGCCACATTGCTTACGCACCGGCGCTGCAGAAAACGCGCGCGGCGACGGAAGCGATGTTTCTTCTCATGCGTCGCGTCTTCGATGAGCTCGGCTATCGCCGCTACGAATGGAAATGCGATGCCCTGAACGCGCCCTCGCGCCGGGCGGCTGAACGACTGGGTTTCACCTTCGAGGGCATCTTCCGTCAGGCGATGATCTACAAGGACCGAAATCGCGACACGGCCTGGTTCTCGATCATCGACAAGGAGTGGCCCAAGCTGAAAATCGCTTACGAGGCCTGGCTCGATCCGGCGAATTTCGACGCGGCGGGACAGCAGCGGCAAGCGCTCGGAGGCCTTACCGTGCGAGTTCTGGGGCGGTAACGGCCGATCTTTCACCAACCGCAGCCACGGCTGGAGATCGAGTGATAACCGCAGACGTAATTCTTGACTCGACCCCTTTGCAAAGTTCCCTGATCAGTTCGAGACAGATCCGAATCCGCCCTCTCCCGTCGTGCCGAAGGCGCGCCTCCGGCGCGATGGGAGAGGGTGGCGGGTCGTGCCGAAGGCGTGCAAGCGAGCACGCGCGGGAGAGGGGGTACGCACTCTCGAAAGGAAGAAGGTCTGCCCACTGGGCCGTGTGTTGGACCATTTCCCATGAGGGAGATCGGACCCCCTCATCCGGCGCTGTCATGGCGGAGCCATGCTCCGCATGGACCGCGCCACCTTCTCCCCATGGGAGAAGGCAAATTTCGGCTCAGTCGTGAACGGGTGAGTGGATTTGCACGTTGGTATGATCCACCAGACGAGACCGAGCGGAATGAGCCAGCCGAGCCAGGCCGCAATGGCATAGGTCACGTCGAACGGCAGCGCGAAGGTGGCTGTGGCGGCCGTCGCGATCCGCAGCCAGATCGCGCCGGTGGCGACCGCATACATCGCCAGCATGGCGCGGCGATGCCGGACGATATCGCGCGCACGGATCGCGACGATCCCTGCCCCGAGCAGGGCCAGCCAGACGAGGCCTTGGGCAAAGAAACCCGCGCGTGCTGCCATCGAGGCTTCGCTATACAGTGCCGATGGTAGCGCCGTCAGCCCACCGATGACGACAAGAACCGCTGTCCATCGTCCGAGGGGGCGATGCAGCCCGGGTCGAAACCGGAGTAGGATGGTCAGCAACCCGAAGCCGAGCGCCAGCCCCGATGCCGCCATATGCAGGCGGAAGATTGCTGGGAGATTCTGATCGAGGAGGTAGATCTCGACGGGCAGCCGGACAACGCCAAGGCTCGATTTGATGGCCGTCACGCTGAGAAGGAGAACGAAGATGATGCTGGCTGTGAGAAGCGCAACACGGGTCATCGCAACGACCCTATCCGCTCCGCTCATTCGTGTTGTTGCCGTGCTCATGGGTGTTTTGACAATGCCCGTCGCGGCCGAGGCTCAGTCGATCACCTACGATCTCACGGGCCGATGGACAAGCGCCAAGCATAAATTTGTGCTCGATATCGTAAAGTGCGGCGAAACCTGGTGCGGTGTGAAGATCAATGCGGATCAGAGCTGTGGCGAAGTCGCGCTACGGCTGAGGCATGTGGCCAAGGCTGGTGCGACCGTCATGCTGGTCGGCCGCCTTGATCTCCAACCCGAGATCGAGCCCTACGAGGTCAGCGTCACCTTCGACAATGCCAACAACGCAAATCCGACCGAGGTCCAGATGCTCGGCGATCCCAATGTAACGCCAAGCCTGTTGACCCGCACGATCCAGTTCTACGATCTCCTGGCGCGCAGCGGCGACGCGCAATGCAAGGCCGTGGCGAAGACGTCTTGAGGATGCATCTCTCCAGGCGAAACGGCGACGGTTTAGCTTTGGCTCATCACGCCGACTGTGCGCACCGCATCGCTCACCGAAGTGCAATTACACATGGCGGTCTTGTGTGGCCTGAAATGCCGCCGCCCTTTCCTCCCCCTTTCTATGGGGGAGGACCGCGCGCCTCGGACTTAGGCGCAAAGCGCGTAAGTCCTTAGGTGCGCCTAGGTGGGGGTGTTCGTTCCGCGGTGCGAGCATATCGTTGATGACGCCATGCGGCTCATGTCACGGCGAAGCATGTGTGCGGGCGTTTGAAAACAGAATGTCGATAGCCCTGACAACGCCGCACGAGCACCCCCACCTATGTTCGCCTAAGGGTTTAGCTTGCGCTAAACCCAAGGCGAACAGTCCTCCCCCATAAAGAGGGGGAGGATACGACGCGGTGAAGATCTTCTCACGAATCCTCAGGTTTGGGCGGATCGAGACCATTCTCAATGCCAATCTCATCAGGCCTCCGTCGCAATGAGACGCGCCCCTGTCGCTAAAGGGCCCCCTCTGCCCTACCGCTCCCCGCAGACTCGTGCCCAAAGCCTCCAACACTGGAATCGCCTGACATGACCGACTCCACCGTCGCGCCCGCAGCAGACACCGACACGCGCGACGCGCTCGTGCTCTTCATGCCGTCGGGCCGGCGCGGACGGTTTCCGATCGGGACACCCGTGCTGCAGGCGGCCCGCTCGGTCGGCGCCTATGTCGAGAGCGTGTGCGGCGGGCGGGGTATCTGCGGGCGCTGCCAGGTGACGGTCGCCGAAGGCCATTTCGCCAAGCATGGCATCTCGTCGGCGAGCGAAAACCTCTCGCCCTTCTCGGCGACGGAAACGCGCTATGCCGAGAAACGAACCCTCGGCGCCGACCGCCGCCTCTCCTGCTCGGCCAAGATCATGGGCGATCTCGTCATCGATGTGCCGCAGGATGTGCAGGTCAACCGGCAGACGATCCGCAAGGCCGCCGGCGACCGCGTCATCGAGCGCGATATCGCGACCCACCTCTGCTACGTCGAGGTCGAGGAGCCCGACATGCACAAGCCGCTCGGCGATTTGGAGCGGCTCTATCAAGCTCTGAAGCGCGAGTGGAACATCGACAATCCGACGATCGATTTCCATCTGCTCTCCGAGGTGCAGGGCATTCTGCGCCAGGGCGAGTGGAAGGTGACGGCCGCCATCCACGACGATCGCGGCCGGCCGCGCATCACCGCGCTGTGGCCGAGCTTTCACAACGAGGCCTGGGGCATCGCCTGCGACATCGGCTCGACGACGATTGCGATGCATCTCTGCTCGCTGCTGTCGGGCCGGGTGCTGGCCTCCAGCGGCACCTCGAACCCGCAGATCCGCTTCGGTGAGGATCTGATGAGCCGCGTCTCCTACGTCATGATGAACCCGGATGGCCGGCCCGCACTGACCGACACGGTGCGCGCCGCGATCTCCGACCTGATCGGTCAGGTCGTCAAGGAAGCCGAGATCAACTCCAACGACATCCTGGAGGCCGTGTTCGTCGGCAACCCGATCATGCATCACCTGTTCCTCGGCATCGATCCGACGGAGCTCGGCGGCGCGCCGTTCGCGCTGGCAGCCTCCGGCGCGCTCGACTTCCGGGCAACCGATCTCGGCCTGCCGATCAATCGCGGCGCGCGCGTTTACACGCTCCCCTGCATCGCCGGCCATGTCGGTGCCGATGCCGCCGGTGCGACGCTGGCCGAGGGGCCGCAGAGCGCGGACGAAATCACGCTGCTCGTCGACATCGGCACCAATGCCGAGATCGTGCTCGGCAATAAGGATCGCATTCTCGCCGCCTCCTCGCCGACGGGGCCCGCCTTCGAGGGCGCGCAGATCTCCGCCGGCCAGCGCGCGGCGCCGGGCGCCATCGAGCGCATCCGCATCGATCCCGAGACCTTGGAGCCGAAGGTCAAGATCATCGGCGCCGAGATGTGGTCGGACGAGCCGGGGTTTGCGGAGGCCGCCAAGGAGGTCGGCGTCACCGGCATCTGCGGCTCGGCCATCATCGAGGTGGTGGCGGAGATGTTCCTGTCCGGCATCATCACCGAGGACGGCGTCGTGCGCGGCGAGATGGCGGCGAAGAGCCCGCGCATCATCGCCGACGGCCGCACTTTCTCCTACCTGCTCTGGCAGAATGAGCAACAACAGCTCCTGGTCACACAAAATGACGTCCGCGCCATCCAGCTCGCTAAGGCCGCGCTCTATGCGGGCGTGAAGCTGCTGATGGACAAGCTCGGTATCGAAAAGGTCGACCGCATCAAGCTCGCCGGCGCCTTCGGCTCCTTCATCGATCCCAAATACGCGATGGTGCTGGGGCTTATTCCGGATTGCGATCTGTCGAAAGTGGCGGCCGTCGGCAACGCCGCCGGCATGGGCGCGCGCATGGCGCTCATGAACCGCGGCCATCGCCGCGAGATCGAGGCGCTGGTTGCCCGCATCGAAAAGATCGAGACGGCGCTCGAGCCCAAGTTCCAGGAGCACTTCGTCTACGCCATGGCGCTGCCGAACAAGGTCGACGCCTTCCCGAATTTGTCGGCGGCGGTGACATTGCCGGAGCGGTCATCATCGCCGTCCGCCGAGGGTGGCGACGGCGGACGACGCGGGCGCAGAGGGCGGCGGGGCGGGTGACTCGGTGGTTCTCCCACACCGTCCTGCTGACGAAAGTCAGCATCCACGGGAGGCCGTGATGCAAGCGAAGTCACGCCACACGGCATGACCTCGGATCAACACTTGCTCCCGTGGATGGTCGCGTCCGCGACCATGACGGAGGGTGGACCTGCAGCTATAGTCGCAAACGGTGTGGATCAGGCGTCGACGAGCTTCCCCAGCGCCGCTTTCGCCCGCTCGGCATCCGAGCCGCTGAGCTCGGCCAGCGCTTGTTGCGCCCGCTCCTCGAGGGTGAGCTTCACCTTGGCGCCGTTGATGGCCTGGGCCGGGGCCGGCTCCACGGTTGTGATGGCAATCACCCGCTCCGGCGCGCCGACCAGCACGGCCGGAGCCTCGATCTTCCCGCCGCCTGCCGGACCACCGCCGGCTGATCCGTCGCGGCTGCCCTTCATGGTGATGACCGGCAGCATGGCGAGCAGCTGCTCGCGCGGGAGATGGCAGGCAATCGCGTGGCCCTTGCCGAATACCTGCGCCGGCGGCTCGACGCGATCGCAGGTGCCCTTGATCATGTAGGGGCAGCGCGTCGAGAACACGCAGCCCTTGGGCGGATTGAGCGGCGAGGGGATCTCGCCGGTGATGACGACCTTGCGCTTCTCGACCCGGGTGTCGGCGATCGGCACGGCGGAGAGCAGCGCCTCGGTGTAAGGATGATAGGGCGCGGAGAAGACCTGATCCGTCGTGCCCTGCTCCATGATCCGCCCGAGATACATGACGACAATGCGATCGGCGAGGTAGCGCACCACCGACAGATCATGGCTGATGAACAGCATGGTCGTGCGGCTCTTGCGCTGAATGTCCATCAACAGCTCGGTGACGGCCGCCTGCACCGAGACGTCGAGCGCCGACACCGGCTCGTCGGCGACGACCAGCCTCGGCGAGCCGGCAAAGGCGCGGGCGATGCCGATCCTCTGCTTTTGACCGCCAGACAGCTGGCGCGGTCGGCGCTTGGCGAATTCGTGCGGCAGCTTGACGATGTCGAGCAGCTCGAGCACGCGCGCCTTGATTTTGCTCTTGTCCTTCTCGACGCCGAATTTCTTGACGGCACGCGCGATCTGCCCGCCGACCGAATGGCTCGGATTGAGCGTGTCGAAGGGGTTCTGGAACACCATCTGCATCTTCGAGATGGTCTTGGTGTCGCGCTCCCGGACCGGCACGGCGCCAATCTCGAGATTGCCCAGCGTCACCGTCCCGGTCGAGCTCTGCTCGAGCCCCATGACGACCTTGGCGAAAGTGGACTTGCCGCAGCCGGATTCGCCGACGATGGCGACCGTCTCGGCCTCGCGCGCCACGAAGGAAAGGTCCTCGTTGGCTTTCACTGTCGCCACCGTGCCGCCGAAGGCGCCACCGCGCTGCACCTCGTAGTGCTTGCTCATGTGATCGACGGTCAGAACCACATCGCCCGGCTTCACGGCCTCGCGCGCCACGTGTGCCTTGCCGGCCGCGCCCCAATCGATCTCCTCGAAGCGCACGCAGCGAACCGCGTGGTCCGGCGCATCGCCGACCGCGCGGATCGGCAGCTCCGGCACGTCGCAGCGGCCGCCCTGGAAATGCGCACAGCGCGGCCCGAAAGTGCACCCGCGCGGCCGCTGGTGCGGCAGGGGAAGCTGCCCTGGGATGGAGAGAAGCGGTCGCGAATTCTTGTCGGCGCCGGGAAGCGGGATAGAGGAGAAGAGCCCCTGCGTGTAGGGGTGGCGCATGTTGTTGAAGACGGTCTTGATGTCTCCGACCTCGACCGCCTGGCCCGAATACATGACCGTGATCTTGTCGCAGGTTTCCCGGATGAGCCCGAGATTGTGCGAGATGTAGATCTTGGACGTGCCGAACTTCGCCGAAATCTCCTTGATGAGATCGACGATGCCGGCTTCCACCGTCACATCGAGCGCGGTGGTCGGCTCGTCGAGCAAGAGCAGCTTCGGTTTGGCGAGCAGCGCCATGGCGATGACGCAGCGCTGCTGCTGGCCGCCGGAGATCTGATGCGGATAGGCGTTCATGATGCGGGAGGGATCGGGCAGCCGCACCGACGCCAGCATCTCGGCGACGCGCTCCATGGATTCGCTCTTCTTGGCGCCCTCGTGCAGCATCAGGACCTCTGCGAGCTGCTCGCCGATGCGCATGGAGGGGTTCAGGGACGCCATCGGCTCCTGGTAGACCATGGAGATCTCGGAGCCGCGGATCTTGCGGAGTTCGGGCTCCTGCATCCGGCGGATGTCGCGACCCTCGAACAGGATTTCGCCGCCGACGATGGCGCCGTTGCGGCCCATGTAGTTCATGATGGCGAGCGCGACGGTCGACTTCCCGCAGCCGGATTCGCCGACGATGCCGTGCGCCTCGCCGGGCATCAGCGTCAGGTTGAACCCCTTGACCGCCGGCACCTCGCCGAGCCGCGTGAAATAGGAGATCGACAGGTCCTTGCATTC
>JANNSX010000058.1:0-2834 GCA_031403155.1 Hyphomicrobiaceae bacterium | reverse complement strand
CGCCGGCAATGGAATGCCGGTGAGGGCAAGTGGATCGGCTGGGAGAGGAAGCGCGGCAAGCTCCATGAGCTGAACCGGTTGCTGCGCGGAGCCACGGACACGAGCTTCGTCGGCCACGACGATGAGGTGCCGGCTGTGCCGGCGAATGTTCGCTACGTCATCGTGCTCGACGCGGACACCCGCGTGCCACGCGATACTGTCCGGCGCCTGATCGGCAAGATGGCCCACCCGCTCAATCGGCCGCGGTTCGACGCCCGCGAGGGACGTGTCGTCGAGGGTTATGGCATCATGCAGCCTCGCGTCACTCCGTCGTTGCCTATCGGGCGCGAGGGTTCGCTGTTCCAACGTGTCTTCTCCAGCATGAACGGCATCGACCCCTATGCCGCTGCCGCGTCAGATGTCTACCAAGACCTCTATGGGGAAGGCTCGTTCACCGGCAAGGGCATTTACGATGTCGATGCGTTTGTGGCGGCACTGGCCGGCCGGGTTCCCGACCAGACGATGCTCAGTCACGACCTGTTCGAGGGCATATTTGCGCGCGCCGCTCTGGCCTCCGACGTCGAGGTGGTGGAAGAGTTTCCGGCGCGATACGACGTTGCGGCGTTGCGCGGTCATCGCTGGGCTCGCGGCGACTGGCAACTGCTGCCTTGGTTGCTCGGACTGAGATCGATCGCCGGGCCCGGCGGCCATAGGCAACGGATCCCGGCAGTCGGTTTCTGGAAGATGCTCGACAATCTGCGCCGGACACTGACCGCGCCGGCCGGCGTCGCCGCCCTGTTCGCCGGTTGGACCTTGCCGCTCGGCGCCGCGTTGCCCTGGACGCTGTTCGTCATCGCAACCATCGCCCTGCCGGCCGTTCTGCCGGTCATCGGCGCTATCCTGCCGCAACGCTCCGGCATCACGCCGCGCAGCCATTTGAGCGCGCTTTGCGCCGATGTGTGGCTTGCACTCACCCAGACGGTGCTGCAGGTCTCATTTCTCGCCCATCACGCTGCATTGATGACAGATGCAATATTGCGGACCTTGTTCCGTCTGTTCGTCAGCCACCGAAAACTGCTCGAATGGGTCACGGCGGCGCAAGTGTCGAGTGGGCAGCGGCTCGGCTGGCTCGGGATCACGCGCTTCATGGCAGTCGCGCCGGCCCTCGGGGCCGCCGCGATTGCGCTTGCCTGGATCAGCGACGCGACGTCCTGGCCAGTCGTGCTCCCTATTGCCGCGCTGTGGATCGTCTCACCGGCGATTGCCCGGCAGATCAGCCGCTCACCGGTCGAAGGCGCCCGGCTGCCGGTGACCGAAAGTGAAGGATGGACGCTGCGGCGGACGGCCCGCCGCACCTGGCGATTTTTCGAGAGCTTCGTCACTCCCGGCGACAACATGCTGCCGCCGGACAATATTCAGGAAGGACCCGGTGCGGCGCTGGCTCATCGTACCTCGCCAACCAATATCGGCCTCTATCTGCTTTCGGTTGTGAGCGCTCGGGACTTCGGTTGGATCGGCACCGCCGAGGCGGTGGAAAAGTTGGAAGCGACGCTGGGAACGATGCAGCGTCTCGAACGTTTCCGAGGTCATTTCTACAATTGGTACGACACGCGTGACTTGCGGCCCCTGGAGCCGGCCTATGTTTCGACGGTCGACAGCGGCAATCTCGCCGGCCATCTCATCGCGCTCGCAAACGCCTGTCTGGAGTGGCAAGAGCAATCCGTGACGACGGAGCAATGCTTCGCAGGTATCAGCGATGCGCTGAGGATATTGCGCGTCGAAGCGACAGCATTGCGCGCCGGACAACTTGGCCAGACGGTCACCTGGCAGCAGTTCGACGAGCAGCATGCCGCGTTGGCCGGCAATCTGGAACGGGCGACGCGCGAATCCGTTCGGGAGGGCGCGGCAACGGCCCGCGAGCTGTCCGCTCTCGCCAGTGAGGCCGAGGCGCTGGTCGACATCACTCGGGCGCTCGCCTACGAGCGTGGCGACAGTGCTGGCGGCGACACGGTGTTCTGGGCGGAAGCGACTCTCGCCGCCATCGCTTCGCATCGCTGCGACCTCGATCAGGGAACGCCGGAAGTCGAGCAACTGCACGCCAAGATCGAGGCGTTGGCAGCTTCCGCGCGAACCCTGGCCCTCGGCACGGAGTTCGCCTTCTTGCTCGATCCCGACCGCAAGCTGCTGTCGATTGGCTACCGCATATCGGAGGGTTCGCTCGACCCCAGCTGTTATGATCTCCTGGCCTCGGAGGCCCGGCTCGCCAGTTTTATCGCCATCGCCAAGGGGGATATTCCGGCAAGACATTGGTTCCGCCTCGGGCGTTCGGTGGTCGCGACCGGCGGTGGGGCCGCATTGATCTCATGGTCGGGATCGATGTTTGAATACTTGATGCCGGCGTTGGTGATGCGCGCACCCGCCGGAAGCTTGCTCGAGCGAACAAGTCGCCTCATCGTGCGCCATCAGATCAAGCGCGGCGGCAAGCAGGGCGTGCCGTGGGGCATATCCGAGTCAGCCTACAACGCGCGCGACTTCGAGCTCACCTACCAGTACTCGAGCTTCGGCGTACCCGATCTCGGCCTGAAGCGCGGCCTTGCCGACAACCTCGTCATCTCCCCGTACGCGACAGCCCTGGCGGCGATGGTCGAGCCGGCCGCAGCGGCGGCCAACTTCGAAATGCTGAATGCGGTTGGCGGACGTGGTCGTTACGGCTTCTACGAGGCACTCGACTACACACCGGCGCGGGTACCAGCCGGCGAATCCATGGCAGTCGTGAGGGCCTTCATGGCTCATCATCAGGGGATGATGATCGTCGCGATTGCCAATACCCTTTTCGACGGGCAGATGCGGGGGCG
>JANNSX010000057.1:0-7302 GCA_031403155.1 Hyphomicrobiaceae bacterium | reverse complement strand
GCGGAAAGAAGCGCACGAGGGAAAGGTCGACGGTTCGGCGCGGAAGAGGACAAGCTCTACGGGAGCAAGCGCGGCGACGAGCTGCCGGATTGGGTGGCCAACAAGACCAAGCGGATCGCCAACATCGCCGCGGCCAAGGCTGCACTCGAAGCCGAGGCAAAGGCTGCTGCCGAGCAGGAGCGAGGGATCCGGGCCGAGGCCGAAGAGAAGCGCAAGGCCGAGGGCCGCAAGAAGAACGGCAAGACGCCCGCCCCGACCTCGGACGAGCCCGATCCGAAGGCACAGCGCAACTTCACCGACCCCGAAAGCCGCATCCTGAAGACCAAGGACGGCTACATTCAGGGCTATAATGCGCAGGCTGCCGTCGATGGGGAAGCGCAGATCATCGTGGCGCACGGCCTGACACCGAGCATGAGCGATCACGCCCAGCTCGTCCCCCTCCTCGACGGCATCGAGGCCAACCTCGGCCGGCCGCCGAAAGAAGCCTCTGCCGACAGCGGCTATCTGAGCGAAGCCAACCTCGCCAGCCTCGAAGAACGCGGTATCACGGCCTACATCGCGACCGGTCGCGCCAAGCACCCGGCCGACGCCGTCCGCCGCGTTGGCGGTCCACTCACCCAGGCCATGCGACGAAAGCTGAAGCGAGCAGGGTGGCGCAGCCGCTACCGCCTCAGGAAACAGATCGTGGAACCAGTGTTCGGACAAATCAAACAAGCAAGAGGGTTCAGGCAGCTCCTGCTCCGCGGTATTGAGAAAGTCAGCGCCGAGTGGGCGATGATCTGCACCGCCCACAACCTCACCAAGCTCGCCAAGGCCGCCTGACGAGGCTATCCTCCGACCATCAGCCCGGAGGCAGAGCTATCTGGACGGGCTCCTTGTACCCGCCATTTCTGATGGCGGGTACTAGGCTTGCGGAGCACATCACCATGACCGCGTGCCGCCACGGCGGCATGACGGAACTCGGAGACGCGGAATTGACCGAGCAAGGAGTCATCCGCCTCTCGGGCCATCGCACACCGGACGCCGCTCGGGGATACATCAAGAAGACCGAGACCCAGCGCCTGGCGGCTGCCCGAAAACGGCGAGCCTGGGTCAGTGAATTAGAACACCCGCGGAACGAGAGTCAGAATGGAGCCCGGAAACAAGAGTCAGAATGAGCCTAAGGAGAACATTTGTTCTCCTCACAACATACTGATCTTACTTGGAAATCATTGGCGCGCCGGGAAGGATTCGAACCCACGACCCCCAGATTCGTAGTCTTTTAGTTTGCCATTTCCTGACGAAACCTGCCGGAACGTGCCTATGAGATTTTTGTATATATTTCCAGCGTTTACGTGAACCTACCGGAATCTATCGAAACCTCCAAGCGCGTGCATTTCTGCTACCCATGTGCTACCCAGGAATGGGCCCTTGGAGCACAAGATTTTGAAACTGAAGGTCGGCCAGATCCTCACTGACATCGCGCTGCGCAAGCTCGCGGCAGGGGAGAAACGCATCGAGATTTGGGACGCGAAGATCCCCGGATTTGGCGTCCGCGTCTCGACGTCGGGGACCAAGTCGTTCGTCCTCGTCTACCGCTTCCGGGGACAACCGCGACGCCTGACCCTCGGCCGATACCCCCTGCTCTCGCTCGCCGACGCGCGCGAGCTGGCAACGGCGGTATTGCGCAACGCCAAGCTCGGCATCGACCCGGAGGCGGGTCAGCAAGCGCCACCAACGGCTCATCAATTCGATGCGGCCGTTGCCGACTTTGTCGAGACGCACTGTCGGCGGCACAACAGGCCGAGCACAGCCGGCGAGACCGAGCGCAATCTCAGAGTCCACTTTGTCTCGAGATGGGGCCGGCGCGACATCCGCGAGATCACGCGGGCGGATGTGCATGCGGTGCTCGACAGCATTGTCATGGCCGGCACCCCAAGTGCTGCCAATCACGCCTTGGCCTCGGTCCGCAAGCTCTTCAACTGGGCGATTGAGCGAAGCCTGCTCGAGACGAGCCCCTGCTCGCACGTTCAGCGGCCGGCGAAAGTTTCAAGTCGCGATCGCGTTCTGACAGAAAAGGAGCTTGCTTCCATATATTCTTGCGCCAAGGCAGCGGGCTATCCGTTCGGCTCCGTCGTTGAGCTGCTGGTCCTGACCGGCCAGCGTCGCGGCGAGGTCACCGGCATGCAATGGGGTGATCTCGATTTCGACAAGCGGCTTTGGACCATCCCTGGTGATCGGACCAAGAACAGCGTGACGCATACGGTGCCGCTCTCGACCGTGGCGATCGAGCTCATTCGCTCTCTTCCCAAGATCAGTGACAAGCTTGTCTTTCCTTCGATTGGCGAGGAAGGCCGAACGATCTCCGGATTTTCGAAAGCCAAGGGGAGGCTTGACGCGTGCTCCGGTGTCGCTGGTTGGACGCTGCACGATTTGCGGCGGACGCTCGCAACCGAGCTGGCGCGTGCCGGCACCAGCCCACATGTGATCGAGCGCATTCTGAACCACAAGTCGGGTATTCTCGGCGGGGTCGCGGGCGTCTACAATCGCTTTGGCTATCTCCCCGAAATGCGGGCCGCGCTCGAGCTATGGGGAGATCGCGTCTCGATGCTCGTCGCCGAGCATCCGCGACTCTAGCGCGCCACCGGTCGGGACGTGTCGTGGCCTGTCGCGACACGGCGCAACCTATCGCGACATCTCGCGACATGGAGGAAACAGTCGATCTTTATTTCAGATATCTTAATAGCAATAATTCTTTTCGTTGACTCAACTCTGCAACTCGTGTTGTATCTCAAGTGTCATCGGGCGGGCTTCGCTTGCTTAGTTTGGAGTGACCACATGCCCAGCGAGCTACCGCGCATCATCACAAAGCGTGAGCTGAGGCAGATCGTGCCCTACACGCCGCAGCACATTCTTCGCCTCGAGAAACAAGGCAAGTTCCCGAAGCGCATCCGGCTGGGCGAGCGCCGGGTCGGATGGCTCTTGTCCGATGTCGAGCGCTGGATCGACTTGCGCGTGGCGATGAGCGAAGCCACTCCACGCGAGGCATAGTCCGAACCCCATGGCACAACCCAAGCACATTCCCACTAGGGTCGTCATCGCACTGGTCAGTCAGAAAGGCGGCGTCGGCAAGAGCTCGCTCGCCCGGGCCCTCGGTGCCGTCGCAGCCCGTGCCGGTCTCTATGTCACGATCGTCGATCTCGATCCGCAACAGAAAACGGTGGTCGAGTGGGAGAAGATGCGGGCCGACAAAAAGACCGCCCGCCAGATCGCGGTCGAGGGCTTCGACTCGATCGAGGAGGCCCTCGACTTGGCACAGGACGGCGACTTGCTCATTGTCGACACGCCGGCGCGCGCGGACCGGAGCACGCTCGATGTCGCACGCGAGGCTCACCTGATCGTGCAACCGTCGTCCGGCAGTCTCGACGATCTGAAGCCGGCGATCTTGTTGTTCCATGAGTTGAAGCGCCACGGCATCGCGCACAACCGCCTCGTCATTGCGCTATCGCGCATCCTCACAAGGAATGAGGAGATCAGTTCCCGCGCCTATGTGGAGAGGGCAGGTTATGCGGTGCTGCCGGGTACGATCCGCGAGCATGCCGCCTATCGCGATGCGCAGAACCACGGCAGGGCGCTGAACGAGACACAGGACAAGCACTTGAACGCCCAAGCGGACGCCGTTCTCACAGCGTTGCTCGAGATGGCTGTCGCCGAGGCGAAAGGACAACGCAAACCAGACCCGTCGCGCAAGAAAGACACCGGAGGTGTCGCATGACCACACGAGATGCCGCTCACCGGGTCAGAGAAATGTTCAAGACACTCGGCGGCCCGCCGTCGGAAGGCGAGACGCGCGACAATCTCAGACGTCCGGCGGCGGGACGTGGTCGGCCAAAAGGCGATCCAACGGTCCAACTCAATCTCAGAGTGCCACCCGATGTGAAGAAGCGCGTGCGCCTTCTTGCGGCTCGTGATGGCTGCTCACTCTCCGAGCTCGTGCTCCACGCCATCGAGCTTTACGAGGACAAGCACGGGCCCGCGCCCAAGGTGTGAGGTCATGTGGCAGTTGTGGCTTGGTGTCGGATGGGCCGGATGGGCGCTGACGATCTTCGCGTCGGGCAGCATGAATTATCTGTCGGGCTATGGCTTTGGTCGGAATGACCAAGAGGCCCTTGTCCTCGGGCTGCTCGGCATCGCCGCCGATGGCTGGAAATCACTCGGACCCATCTTCATTTTGGCTCTCTATCGGGCGCGACGGCCGATAACGTTGACGCTTGCATCGATTGTCTGGCTGGCATGCTTCAGTGTTGCCATCACGTCCGCCGTTGGTCTTGTTGCAAAAAATCGTAGCGCGATGACCGGAAAGCAGGACGCGCTCCGTACAACGCACGCAATGCACATGGTCGAGCTGAACGAGCTCCTCGCCAAGCGAGGCTCAGTCGCAAGTCAGCGGTCATCGTCTGAAATCAAGGTCGCCATCGATGCCGTGTTGTCGCGGCCGATTTGGTCGGAGAAGCGGCTGCGGGGCACAGTCGGATCAATGTCCGACGTCTGCGCTGAGATCGGAGCGCGCACGGCCGCGGCCTGCGTCGAGGTGGCAACACTTCGGCAGGAGCTAGCGGCAATCGAAAACGCAGAAAGGATTGACCAACGCATCGCCGCATTGAGATCGGAGTTATTGCGATTGCAACAAAGCGGCGCCTCACTCGATTCCGATCCACAAGCGGACCTGATTGCCAGACTGACGGGCGATCGCATCTCGGCGTCGGATGTTCCGACGGCGCTCGTATTGCTGATCGTGCTCATGGTCGAGGTCGTGAGCGCATTCACGCCGATTGTGCTTTCCGAGTATGCCGCAACAGCCGGCATCGCGCGACAGGCGACGTCGGTCGCGGTCGGTCGCGACCGGTCTGGCTCGACCGTGTCGCCCGGCAATGGGACCGTCGCGCTGCGTCCAATAGGGGACGTCCATGAGTACATGGCCGATCGCATCAGACCGGCGGAACCTGGTGGCGTTGCAGGGAATGAGCTCTACGCCGACTATGTTCTTTGGTGCACAACGAGCGGACGCATCGCATTGCCTTCGCAAGATTTCCTGGATGAGTTCAAACGGATCTGCCAAGACGAGTTGCACGGCAAGGTGCGTTTGAACCTAGGTCACTATCAGGGTTGCAAGCTCGCGATCGAGGCAAACCAAATCGCAAACCACGGACGGCAACGACTTGCGAAACCGGCCGAGTGAGCGGCGAAGTGCTGCGTGCGATTTCGATTTCCAAATTGTGCAGCTGGTCTTAGGACAACTGCGAAACTCGTGATGTTGCGAGCCATCATCAAGAGCGAGCTGGCGATCTCGGAGAAGATCGTGCGCAATGGTGGGGCGGTGGCGATTCATTTTTTCCCCGGATATGTGGCAGGTGAGTCCGGCATGTCGAGAGGCTGCCAGCTGGCGTGGCGCGTGTTTGGAGTAAAGTCATTGCCGCTGAACCTCGGTCAGCGGACATCGACAGAGGCGAGCGGTATAACAGGCCATGTCAGGCGCCGGCTCTCAATCGGCGGAACGGTTGGAAAACGACTGTCGAGCGATTTGACGTCATGGGCCAATTGGAGACATAGAGGCTGCCCGGCTGGAAACCAGCCAGCAGTACCGCAAAGTGCGGAAAAGCAACGCTGAGGCATTCCGTTTTGAGCTGCTCCTGGCTACCGACATCGCATCGAATGAACTAAGGCATGCGGCAAGACTTTCGATTACTTGCGTTTCATGCTGATCAGGCCGGCTGCAACCCAGAAGCTGCACTCCGGCCTGGTCGCGGCGGCTACTCCTTCTTGAGATCCTTGACGATCATCTGCCCGTTCTCGTTGCCGGCAACGAATTCGATCTTGTCGCCTTCAGCGACGCCCGCGAGCTTTGTGGGGTCGGTCACGCGGAAGACCATGGTCATGGCCGGCATGTCGAACTCGGTCAACGGCTCGTGCTTCAAGGTGATCTTGACCTGCTCAAGGTCGATGGCCTTGACCTCTGCCTTTACCCAATTCTCGGCCAGCACGGTGGTGGTGGAGAGGCCAAGCGCGGCTACGACTGTGGTTGCTTGAATGAGTCTTCGAATGGTGAGCATTGTGCAAACTCCTTGCTGTTGCAGTGTAGTTTTCGTTGCGGTTGAGTCAGTTGACTTTGAGCTTGCCGTGCATGCCTGCATCATAGTGCCCGGGTATCATGCATGCGAAGCTGAAGCTCCCATCCTTCGCAAATGTCCAGACGATCTGGCCTTTCTCTCCGGGTGTGAGCCGGATCGAATTATCATCGGCATGTTCCATTTCCGGGTTCTTCTCCATCACTACCTTATGTTCCTGAACCTTCTCTTCAGTGTCCATATAGAACTCATGGTCGACTTCACCTTTGTTAGTGAAGTTCAGAATCACTGTTTCGCCCTTGCGGAACTGGAGAACTCTGGGTTCAAAAACCATCTTCCCATCATCTGATTCGCGCATGGAAATGTTGATCGTGCGTTTGGCTTTGGCCTTGTCACCCTTCTTGCCAACATTGTACATGCCATCGGCCCCGGCGTCGGCCAGAGCTAGGCTTGGCGTGAGCATGGACAGTACGGCAATCAGGACACAGCAGCTTTTCATCATTCTTCTCTCCATTGTGGATGAAACTGAGGAAGTAACTTGGATACTTATTGTTCGCTGGCGAGGGTGGGCTTGTGCGGCTTGTGTTGGGCCTTCTTGGGAGCCTCCATTGTTGCATCCTTCGATCTCGAGCCCGTTGCAAGGTCGACTTTGTAGGCGACCGTCCCCTCCGGGTGCTTGAACCAACCCGGATCCTTGAAGTCGCGTGGCGCCAGACCATCTCTGACTTTCACCACGCTGAACATACCGCCCATCTCGATCGGACCGAACTGTCCGAATCCCGTCATCATCGGGATCGTATTGGCGGGAAGCTGCATCTCCATGACGCCCATGTCCGCCATGCCGCGCTCGCCCATGACCATGTAGTCGGGCACCACCTTGATGAGCCGGCTCGCGATGCCGCGATGATCGACCCCGATCATGGTGGGCACGTCGTGCCCCATCGCATTCATGGTGTGGTGCGACTTGTGGCAGTGGATCGCCCAGTCGCCTTCGTAGATGGCATCGAACTCGAAGGCGCGCATCTGGCCGACGGCAACGTCGACGGACACCTCGGGCCAGCGGGCGCTCTCCTTCACCCAACCGCCGTCGGTGCAGGTGACCTCGAAGTCGTAGCCGTGCATGTGGATGGGATGATTGGTCATCGTGAGATTGCCGAAGCGCACGCGCGCCCGGTCGCCCTTCGCCACCACGAGATGA
>JANNSX010000056.1:0-4672 GCA_031403155.1 Hyphomicrobiaceae bacterium | reverse complement strand
CCAGCACGTCTTCGACATGACCCCGTACGCTGACCGGTGCTCATCGATGAACGACGTCATGTCCTGGGTTTGCGGTCGAGCTCCGCCTGCGCAAAATACGCCGATGCCTTACGCAGGATCTCGTTGGCCTGGCGCAACTCGCGGTTCTCACGCTCGAGCTGGCGCAGTCGCTCCCGCTCGTCCGTCGTCAGGCCGGCACGCTTGCCAGTGTCGCGCTCGGCCTGCTTGACCCATGTGGAGAGCGTCTGCGCCGTGCAGCCGATCTTGGACGAGATCGAGACGATCGCCGCCCATTGCGACGGGTGCTCGCCTCGATGCTCGGATACCATCCGCACGGCACGCTCACGCACCTCCGGCGAGAATTTCCGAGTTGTCGATTCGTTTGTCATGGCTCCAATCTCTCAAGAGTTGGAGCCTCCGGCAAACCCGGGGCGGTTCAGTTGTGACAAACTCGATCGTGCAGTTTTCGTCATCTGGGACGTCGACGGGAAGCATATCGCCATTTCGCACAAGGCTCAATAGAATACTAGTGCCGGGGCCAACAACAGTAGCGGGTGAACCCCCTAACCTTGTTATAGAAAGCTGTTTATTGACGCTCGGATATACGATCACTCCGAAGTCATGGATAGAGCCAGGGCGAACCCCCAGATTGGAAACAAGTACGGAGAGAGCATTGCTATTGGACCCTTGGTAAGAAAAGACGAGTTCTGAGTTATTTGTTGTGACCGCATCTTTAATGATGGGCACGGCTACCGTTAGAACGGATATGAGAGCCAACAGAAGATTAAGAACCGTATTGCTGAATCCAAGTCTAAAGTATAGCCAGTTCTGATCACTGTCACAGTGAATGCACTTCAAAGCGTTCTCTCTGATTGGTTCGGCACACACCCTGCAGGGTTTCGTTCCTAGCGGGTATTGAGGATTCACATTTGTTTCGTGTGGAGTGTCTACCATGGGCGGTTTTCCAAAGTGTAGTTTTTCCAATGCCGACTAACAAAACCAAACGTTCTGTTCCTGCAAGCGGCGTATGCTATAGCCGATTCGGCTGTGTTAGGCCCTCAGCGAAACACGGCGAACATCACGTCACCGGCGCTTCCCATCGAGTTTTCGGAACGCTGTATATCGGCACGACCTCACGTTCGCGTCCAGGCCCGTTCCACGGCCTTGAGTGCCTAGCCCTTGAAGCGACAACAGGTTTCCATCCGGCGCCTCTAAGGCTATCGCCGGGCTCTGTATCCAGAGTGTACGTCACGACCTTCGCGCCGCCCATAGCAGCCCATATGCGCCGCGCCACACCGTAGAGGTAAGATGAAGTGTTTCGTGGTGCCCCGTCTTTCACGCAACATCGAAGGACCTCCACAGTCATTCCGTCATCCAACTTGCGAGCTACAGGCCGCCCGATCACGATGACGCCTACCAATTCGGTGCCGTAATAGGCACCTATAGAAAAGCGGTGCCCGACCGGCGGTCGACAATGACGGTGATGCTCTTTGACGAACGCTTTCGCCGTCCTTAACTCAATCGGATGATGAGTCAACTTTGGCTTGGGTTTCTTAGTCGGCCTTCCAGATCGCGGCGCGTCCTGCAATCCGGTGATGCCATAGGCCGCGAACCGGCGCGACCACTTGGAAACAGTCGGGACCGACACGCCTACTGCCGCCGAAACCTACGCTACCGTCATCCCATGGAACCGATGCAACACGATGGCGGCCCGAACGTCACCATTCGCAGAACGCATTTCCAATGCGAGTACGTCATCCGGGGATGCCGTCAATCGGGAGATCGGTCTAGCCATTTCTTCAACGGACTTTCGGCTCGAATCGGGAGGTTAGTGTAACGGACTTTCGAACTTCGACTTGCGTGCACGGCGTATGCAGCTTTCTGGAAAGTCCGTTGAAACAACGGCGACACTGACGACGAAAGTCCGTTGAAGAAATCGAGATTGCGAAAGACTACCCGCACGGATCAAGGGGCATCGCCGGAGGCCATTCGACGGCATCGCCGATAGGCCTCGGCAGCTGCAACGGCTGCGATGGCAGTGAAGAAGAAGCTCCGAGTGCGCTGGGTTTCTTCTCGATCGTCCAGCTGTTGGGTCAGAGAATTGTCGATGAAGACGTGAGTGACCCGTCTAGGGAAGTCTTCGGCCAGTTTTGTTGCAAGCTCGACCTGATGAGCACCAACCTTCGGTATGTTGCGATGGCTGACGAGCACGACGTGCCTGTTCGTCGTTCTCAGCTCGTGCACGGCGCCGGCCAATGAATCGAGGCCCCCGGAGAAGAGAACGATCGACGTTCCACCTTCCGTATTGGCTTCGTGAGGTCGGATATCAAGGTAACCCTGAAGTGGTCGAGGATTGCGGTTGTGGACGAATTCAAACCGCCAGTCATCTTCCGAGAGGAAACCAAGGGCCTCGGAGAGCGCGTGTTTGACCGCCTGACCATTCCAGAAGGCGGGATCACGAACGCCAATGACAAGATGGAATGCCCGGCGCCAGTGCTCGCCCATATTCTTGAGGATCGCGGTGCCTCGGCTCGTCACGCGATCGGCTGCGAAGACACAACTGGCGATCTCGAGGAGATCCGTCAGACGCTCCGGCTCATTGCCGGCGAGCCTCTGGCGCATTTGGTCGAGCCTCAGTTTGAGATTGCCGCTCGCAGCGTCGTGGCTGAGACTCTGACCGTCAGCAAATTGGCTGCGCTGGGTGTCATCAAGCCCGCAGAGGAAGAGATGCTCACGCATCGTCCGCCCTCCGGACCCGCAGCTCGTCGCGTATCTTCTTGAGGGCGTAGTCGGTGAAGCTCTGCGTTGCTTCTCTCGTCAGTCTGCCTGTGAAGTTTGCCTTCGAGAACCAACCGCCGGCGAAGGTCTCGACGATGACCGACGCCTCGCGGCAGTGCTGATCGAGCCCAGCGCGGAACTCCTCCTGCCTTTCAAGCGACTGGAGCGGGCGGCCGGGTCCGACGTAGTCGGGAAGAACTCGGCTGACGTAGTAGTCGAGTGTCTTGAACGTGAGGCGCGCAAAGAAATCGCGGGCGAGCGCTGCGAAACGATCCTTGGCGGCGAACTTCGCAAGCTCGATCTGGAAGTCGGCGGAGCTGGTGCCAAAGAGTCCTGGCAACCGCGCACCAACAAGCGTCGACAAGCTCTCGGCGGCGGCTTGCCGTGCCAGCTCGCCAAAATCGGTGCGGTGGTTGGCACTGGAGATCTGGCTGTCGACGGCGCGCGAGAGGCCGGCGACAAGGCTCAGAAGCGACTGGTCACTTCCGGGCGCGAAACCAAGACCGGCGAGTTCCGTAGCAAAGCGCTTTGAGCGCGCGGCCAGTGGCAGCTGGGTGAGAAGCCAAACCGTGCTGGCGAGCACGGGGTCGCCGCGAGTGGAGAAAAGCTCGCCTTCTGCCGCGACCGAGACCGCTTGGGCGATCTCTGCCAAATCGGCGTTGCGTTCAAGGAGCGCAACGACCTCCCGCCACTTTCGCGATGTCCGCAGCTTGCCGAGGCGAACATGGCCCATGGCGCGCTACTCGGCTGCTGCTCGGAGGGTATCGGCGGCGGGCGCGAGGGCATCGGCTAGGAGGGCGTCGAGAAGGCGGCTGCGGGTCGTGGGGGTGGCGGTGAGGCTCGCCTCCAGCCGGTCGCAGAGCGCGAACAGTGCATCGACCTTGGCGACGATGCGGTGTTGTTCGGCGAGGGGTGGGAGAGGCAGCCGCAAGTCAGGTAGATCGACCAAGGGCAAGTGCTTGAGTGCAGCACCCTCTGGATAGATTGTGTCACGAACAATGTCAGCGCTGATGCGGAGATTTAGAAACGGCGCAAACGCGGGCAAGGTCATTTTCATCAGCACGACCGATACGAACATCGAAATCGAGAGTGACGGGCTGTAGCCCCGCTATGCCAGCGAACCAGCTGTCTGAGCCTAGCGACCCGTCACGTCTGAGTCCCACTCATCGGGTGGCGGGCAACGAGTGCTCGAAACCGGCGGGCATCTCAACCTCATCCCCCTATACCCGAAACACCTTCTGCACCTCGTCCCCGTAGTGGTTGATCACCTTGACCGAGATCTTGCCCTGCTTCGGCCGCACGAACGGTCGCGACACAGTCGAGGACAGGCTCGCCCAGGCCTCCTCGTCGATCTCGGCTTTCAGAGCGCGCTTCAGAGCGGCGTAAGGGTCGGACTGCCGGCCAGCGAGGAAATAGGCCTGGCGCACGAAGAAGCTCTCCTCGTCGTAGTCGTCGTCGATGAACCAGGCGGCGATGTCCTCCTCCGGCTTGGTCGAGGAGCGCACCTCGCCCGTGGTCGGGTCGAAGATGTCGACGCCCTTGATCTCGACCTGGATCAGGCCCTTGCCGGCATCCTTGATCTCGATCTCGGGCTTGCCGAACACCACGAATAGATTGCCTGCGCCGGTGTTCTTCAGTTTGTCACCCATGCGCAGATCCTGGTTCATGCGCGCCTTCAGGACCGTGAGGCGCCCGAAATTGAGGCGCGTGTCGTCGACCTCGGGCGAGAAGGCGAAGCCGCACACGATCAGCAGGTCAAAGGCGTCCATGGCCTCGCGGCCGGCGGCGCGCACGAACTCGTAGCCGACGGTGCCGTATTCGGGGCCGATGGCAATCGCCGCACGCCGGGAGGCCCCCGCCTGCTCGTAGCGGGCGGCGAAGGCGACATAGCCCT
>JANNSX010000055.1:0-21151 GCA_031403155.1 Hyphomicrobiaceae bacterium | reverse complement strand
GCGGGCTGGCTGGGCTGCGCCAGCGACATTGTAGGGCCTACACCTTGATGGGTGCACGAGAATCGCCGCGTACCTTCCTCCCCCTTCGTCGTGCGGGAGGCACACCTTCGGCACGGCGAAGTGGGGAGGAAAGGGAACGATGAGCTTTCGGGAATAGGTCTATTGCGTCGGCCGCCGCATTGCGCCAATTCAATATGGCCGCCGGCGAATGAATCGATCCGACGCGCCTACTCCGCCGCCTGCTTCAACGCCTCGGCGCGCCGAAGCGGCTCCGCCGCACTCCGATCGGGCTCCGGCCAAGGCGCCGTTGCGTAGGTCCCGAGCTGCCGGGTGAGGCGGCGGAGCGTGCGGCGATAATCGAAATAGTTCGCTTCCAGATTGTGCCGCTCGGAGCGGACGAAGTGGCCGACCGGCAGCGTCTCCTGGCGCTTGGCGGCGTCGAGGAATGTCACCGCCTTGGGATCGAGCTGCTTTGCCACCAGATAGCTCGCGATCAATTGCGACTGATAGTCGGCCAGCCGCCAGATACTGCCATTGGCCTGGATGAGGCCTGCCGCGAACAGCGTGTCGTGCTGCTGGTGCAGCACGTTCTGGAAAAAGCGCGGCCGGCCATCGGCGCCGAAGGCCATCGCCTCATCCAGGAACGGTATCTTCGTGTGATAGCCGGTCGCGGCGATGACGATATCGGCTTCGACGCTGCTGCCGTCCTGGAACACGACTTTGTTGCCAGCGAAGGTGCGGATCGCCGGCCGGATCTTGATGCGGCCATGCGAAGCGAGCCGCGGGATCTCGTCGCTCATCGTCGGATGCGCGGCGTCGATCGGATAGTCGGGCGCGGGCAGTCCGTAGCGATAGTTGGTGCCGACATGCACGAGATGCGCGAGACCGTAGAGGTGCCGCCGGATCACCCGCGGAAAGGGCATGAACTCGAGGAATTGCAAGATGTCGTAGGTCGGAAAGCCGATGAAGAATTTCGGCACGAACCAGTAGCCGCGCCTGAGGCAGAGATTGACCTCGGCGCCGTTGTGCACCGCGTCCGAGACGATGTCGCAAGCGGAGTTGCCGCCGCCGATGACGACGACGCGTTTGTCGCGGAGTTGGCGCGGGCTCTTGTAGGCGCGCGAGTGGATGTAGTTTCCCGCGAAGTCGCCGGGAATTTCGGGCAGGCGCGGCTCGCTGAGATGGCCGTTGGCGACGATGATCCCCGCATACAGGCGCGGCTCGGCTTCGCCCGCAATCAGCACGCGCCAGGTGCCGTCGCCTTCCGGATCGGCGCGAACAACCTCGGCATTGAAGACGATGTGACCCGTCAGATCGAACGTGTCGGCATAGGCGCGGAAATAGGCGAGGATGCTTGCGTGCGAGGGGTAGGTCGGTTGGCCATCGCGGTGATCGGGCAGCGGGAAATCTTCGAACCCCGTCGAGCGCGCCGAGGAGACGAGATGTGTGGTCTCGTAGACGACGCCCGACGGCGTAGAGATGTTCCACAGGCCGCCGATGTCGGAGCTGCGTTCCAGCACCTCGAAGGGAATGCCGCGCGCGCGAAAATTCTTTGCCGCCGCGAGCCCGGAGGAGCCGGCGCCGATGATGGCGTATTTGAGCTTTCCGGGCGTTCGGTGCATGACCCTTTACTCGTTGCGGCACCGGCCGGCTTGGTTAACACGTCGAGCGTGTGACAGGTCGCTTAGCACGAAATTGTAGTGTTTGAACATGGAATTGCCGCGATAGCCTCAGCTAGGGGTCGAAAGGCCTCGCGATCCGCGGGTACCGTTAATTGTCTCGGCGATTGTGGGGTTACACGCCGCCGCCTGGTCGGCTAGTGTGGTGTCCCGCAAATACCTTCTCATTTTGCGGCAGGCACTCCAAGGCATTTGCGGGACAAAACCACACTAGAAACCTAGATCTTCTAGTGTCCTTGTGTCTCCGAAATGCCTCGATGAGCCTGCGGCAACGGTAAAGGCATTTCGGAGACAGGACACTAGTGTCCGGACGGCGGGCCAACATGGGAAGCTGATCGATGTCGATTGTATTGCGTAGCGTTTTCGCTTTATGCGCTCTGTTCGCTCTGCTGACCGCCTCTGCTGCCAGTGCGCAGACGGCGCGCTGGATCACGCCGAACGACACCAAGAACGGCCGCGGTTGCCTGCAGGCGTGCGCGGCGCGCGGCCTGATGCCGGTCATCGTCGGCGTCAGGGATGATTCCAGCAAGGCGCCCTATTTCCTCTGCGTCGGCGATCCGGGCAGCAAGCGGGGCGGCTACCGGCCGGGCTTCAACGTGCTCACGACCGCATCCGATCAGGAGGCCACCTGCAACGTCGTGCACATTCCCGATACCGGCCCGAGCGAGGCCATCGCCTCGACCGAGTTCAAGTGCATGTGCGCCGATCAGCAGCTGTTCCCGATCGAGGGCTCGAGTCCGTGAGGCGGCGGCGCGCTGTACACCTGATGCCTTTTACTTCGCAGGTTGATCGGTGGCGACCTCCCTTCTTCCGAATGGGCAGATCAATCGCACACAACGATCTCATCTTGTCCGAGATGTCACCGCATCTTTTCCTCCCCCCTTTTTATGGGGGAGGACCGCGCGCCTTGGACTTGAGCGCGCAGCCGGTAAGTCCTTAGGCGCGCCAAGGTGGGGGTGCTGGTTCTGCGCAACGAGATGCATCAAGTCGATTGATGCTCGCAAAATTTGTCATCGATTCCGGCCAGCTCGTACGCCAGTAGAGCGTGCGTGCGAGGCGCTGGGTGTCGTTCAAATAGTCGAGTCGCGATTCCTGCACGAGCACCCCCACCTATGTTCGCCTAAGGGTTTAGCTTGACGCTAAACCCAAGGCGAACAGTCCTCCCCCATACAAAGGGGGAGGAAGGGACGCAACGAGTGGACGATTTCCGGCCTACCGGTCGCCCTTCGCCAGCCGGTCGAGCTGGCGTTGCATGGCGGCGAGCTGGTCCTTCAGCTCATTGAGTTCACCGCGGGCCTCGGCGGATTCTGGCGCCTCTGACGGCGGTGCGGCCGGCTCATGCCGCTCCTCGGCGTGGCCATTCGGGGCGCCGCCCGGCATGCCGCCCATCCGCCCGAACGGCGTGAACATAGTGAAGGCCTTCTCGAACATGGCCATGTTCTGCTTGGCCTGCTCCTGCATGGCCTCGAAGGCCGCCGAGCCGAAGGGCACCTGGCCGAAGGGCGTGCCCGAGAACGGGGCGGCGCCCATGGTATCCGTCATCTGCTTGCGGAACTTTTCCTGCTGCTGGGTCAGCGCGTCGAGGCTCATGGCGAGATAGGAGGGGACGAGCCGGCCGACGCTGTCGCCGTAGAAGCGGATGAGCTGGCGCAGGAAGCCAATCGGCAGCAGCGTCTGCCCGCGACTCTCGCGCTCGAGGATGATCTGGGTCAGCACACTGTGCGTCAGGTCATCGCCGGTCTTGGCGTCGTAGACGACGAAATCCCGCTCCTTGCGCACCATCTCGGCCAGATCGTCCAGCGTCACATAGGTGCTGGTCTCGGTATTGTAGAGACGCCTGTTGGCGTACTTCTTGATGGTTACCGGCTTCTTGGTCTGATCCACCGCGGTAAGGTCCTTGGCCCTGAGCAGCGCGGGGGGATGCGCTGCGCTGCAAAAAAGATAGCACAAATCGAAATGCCAAGGCGACCCTTTGTGTCCGCAGTAGTGGACAAACGCCCCATCGCCGCAGATCGAACCCGGCAATTGCAGGCCGGGCCGACCCTCGCTAATGTCCATAAATGCTGCAATGCCGAAGGGGCTCGCCGGCCTCCGGCAAACCCGTTCCTCCCGCCCCGGCCGACCTCGAGGAGATCTCCATGAGCGCCAAATCCGACCAGATCGTCATCGCCAGCGCCGCCCGCACCCCCGTCGGCGCTTTTAACGGCGCTTTCACGAGCGTCCCCGCCCACGAGCTCGGCCGTGCGGCAATAGTCGAGGCGATCAAGCGCGCCGGCATCGAGGCGGGTGATGTGGGCGAGGTCATCTTGGGTCAAATCCTGACCGCCGGTCAGGGTCAGAACCCGGCGCGGCAGGCCTCCATCAATGCCGGCATTCCCGTCGACAGCCCGGCCTGGGGCATGAATCAGCTCTGCGGGTCCGGTCTCCGGGCGGTGGCGCTCGGCGCCCAGCAGATTCAGCTCGGTGCCGCCTCCATCGTCATCGCCGGCGGCCAGGAGAGCATGAGCCAGGCCACTCACTGCGCGCATCTTCGCGACGGCACGAAGATGGGCGACATGAAGATGATCGACACCATGATCAAGGACGGGCTCTGGGATGCCTTCAACGGCTATCACATGGGCAACACGGCGGAGAACGTCGCCAAGCAGTGGCAGATCACGCGCGAAGAGCAGGATCGTTTCGCGGTCGCCTCGCAGAACAAGGCGGAGGCCGCCAGGAAGGCCGGCCGCTTCAAAGACGAGATCGTGCCGGTGACGATCAAGGGCCGGAAGGGCGATGTGATCGTTTCCGATGACGAATACATCAAGGACGGCGTCACGCTCGACGGTATCGCCAAGCTGCGTCCGGCCTTCGACAAGGAAGGCACCGTGACGGCCGCCAACGCATCCGGCATCAATGACGGCGCAGCGGCTCTCGTTTTGATGACGGCTGCCGAAGCCAAGAAGCGGGGCATCTCGCCCATCGCCCGGATTGTTTCCTGGGCGCACGCGGGCGTTGATCCCTCGATCATGGGCACGGGGCCGATCCCAGCTTCCAAGAAAGCGCTCGAGAAGGCTGGCTGGACGCATAAGGATCTCGATCTCATCGAGGCCAACGAGGCCTTCGCCGCCCAGGCCTGCGCGGTCAACAAGGGGCTCGGCTGGGATGTCGAGAAGGTCAACGTCAATGGCGGGGCGATCGCCATCGGCCATCCGATCGGGGCGTCCGGCGCGCGCGTGCTGACAACGCTTCTCTACGAGATGAAGCGCCGCGACGCGAGTAAGGGCCTCGCCACCCTCTGCATCGGCGGTGGCATGGGAATTGCCATGTGCGTCGCACGGGATTAGCGTGCAACCACAAGACGTTGCCGTGACGAGCGGCGACTCTTTCGAGTACCGGGGAAGCCCGGCCGGGGCTGGCACCGGCCGGGCGCTGACAATGAGCCAGCGACCCGAGGGAGTTGAAAGGTCATGGCGCGCGTAGCCGTAGTCACCGGTGGCACGAGAGGCATCGGCCACGCCATCTCGATCGCGTTGAAGAAAAAGGGCTACCGGGTCGCCGCCAACTATGGCGGCAACGATGCCGCCGCACAGGCCTTCCAGGCCGAGACCGGCATCCCCGTCTACAAGTGGAATGTCGGCGACTATGCGGCTTGCGACAAAGGCCTGAAGCAAGTCGAGCGCGACGTCGGCCCCATCGATGTCGTCGTCAACAATGCCGGCATCACCCGCGACGGCATGATCCACAAGATGACGCCCGAGCAATGGGGCGAGGTCATCTCGGTCAACTTGAACTCGATGTTCAACATGACGCGCCCGGTCATCGACGGCATGCGTGCCCGCAGCTTCGGCCGCATCATCAACATCTCCTCCATCAATGGCCAGAAGGGCCAGATGGGGCAGACGAACTATTCGGCCGCCAAGGCCGGCGTCATCGGCTTCACCAAGGCGCTGGCGCAGGAAGGTGCCAAGAAGGGCATCACCGTCAACTGCATCGCACCCGGCTACATCGACACCGAGATGGTGCAGTCGGTGCAGGAGGCGGTGCTCAAATCCAACGTCGACCAGATCCCCGTCGGCCGGCTCGGAACCGCCGAGGAGATCGCCCGCGCGGTGGTCTTCCTCGCCAGCGAGGAAGCCGGCTTCATCACCGGCGCGACGCTGACGATGAATGGCGGGCAGTATATCTGCTGAACTGATCTCAGGACTTAAGACCAAAGCTCTCGCGCAGCTTGCGCGTGTCGGCAGCGGCCTCTGCCAGCAGCCAATCCCGGAACAGCTTGATCTTCGGACTGTTGCTCGTCGCGCGCGGCGCAACGATCCAATAGACATTCTTGAGCTGCGGTCCTCGATCAAACGGCACGACCACACGGCCTTCGAGGAGGTCCCAGGCCGCCAGAGCCGTGCGCGCCAAGGCAACGCCCTGGCCGTCGGCCGCGGCATCGATGAGCATGCTGGCCCGGTTGAGGATCAGGCCGCCGGAGGCTTTGGGAGGCTCGACACCGGCCGCCCGCAGCCAATGTGTCCAACCGGCCTCGTCGTCGAGGTGCAACAACGGGAGCTTGGCTAGATCGCCCGGCCCGGCTTTACGCCGCCCGGTTTTCAAAATCTTCGGGCTGCACACGGGCAGCAGCCGCTCGGTGCAAAGCCTCACGGCATCGAGACCACTCCAGGTACCATCGCCGTGCCGCACCGCCATGTCGACATCCTCGCGCGAGAAGTCGACATGATGCATCGCAGCCGACACGCGCAGCTCGATGCCGGGATGCACCGCGGAAAATCGGCCGATGCGGTGCACGAGCCACTTGGCGGCGAAGTCGGGCGAGGTGCTTACGGTCAGCATGCCCGAGTCCTGCCGCTGCAGCACGCGCGCGGTGCCGATCGCGATTCTGTCGAACGCATCCCGGACGACAGTCAGGTAATCCCGCCCGGCTTGCGTGAGGATCAGGCGCTGGCGCTCGCGCAGGAAGAGCTTCAGGCCAAGCTCGGTCTCGAGCGCTTTCACCTGATGGCTGACGGCCCCCTGGGTCACGCACAGCTCCCCGGCGGCACGCGTGAAACTTTCATGGCGGGCGGCGGCCTCGAAGGCCTTGAGGGCGTTGAGTGCGGGCAGCTTGCGAAGCATGTCCTGTCCTAAATCATGAGAAAAACTAAGGCAAGGACGAGAAACGATGCTTTGCGAGCCGAGCGAGCTCGAGCGTATGTGTTCGGCGGCGACAGGCTGGTTAGTTCCGATGGAGGCTCATGAAGTGCTACTTCAGACCGACGGTTCTCGCGGCGCTGCATTCTTCCGTAGCCTGGCTCAAGGGCGGTTCCCTTGGCACAGAGTCATGAGGTTGATGATTGACCTTGACCTCGCCCTGCAAAAAGCCGGGCAACGCCGCCGCCTGTTGGAACTCGATGACGACCAGCTCTCAGACATCGGCATTACGCGGGAAGATGCCGTGCGGGAGGCCCGCAAGGGCTTCTGGCGGTAGTGGTAGTGCCATTGAGCGCCTTCAGCAGCGGACAGTACATCTGATACAATGAAACCGGTATCGCCTCGAACACCGGGAGATCACGGGCATGAAAGTCGACGGCGCCTGCTACTGCGGCTACCTCACGTTCGACGCCGAGATCGACCCGAAGGACGTCGAGATCTGCAACTGCACGGATTGCCAGCGGCTGTCGGGTACCGCCTTTCGCGTGGTCGTCCCCACGGCACAGAGCAGCTTCCGCCTGCAATCCGGCGAGCCTGCGATCTTCATAAAGACCGCCGAGAGCGGCAATCAGCGCCGGCTCGCCTTCTGTCCCAAGTGCGGAACCAACATCTACTCGGCTCCAGGGGACGCCAAGTCGACATTCTTCGGCCTTCGCGTCGGCACGCTGCGCCAGGCCAAGGAGCTGGTGCCGACGCATCAGCTCTGGCGACGGTCGGCGTTGTCGTGGGTTGCCGAAATCGGTGCGATACCAGGCGACGACAAAGAGTAGGGCTGTCCCATCGCCGGCAGCGGCCGCCCGATCCGTCAAGCCGCTCGGCACCGCCGGGGAGATCGCCCGCGCAGTGGTGTTCCTCGCGAGCGAGGAAGCCTGCTTCATCACCGGCGAGACGCTGACGATGAATGGCGGGCAGTATATTTGCTAAGGCCGGGCCTACGGCCAAAGGCGATGTCTGGAAGCTTTCGTCGTGCAGCGAGCTTGCGGCCAGCCCTATGCCGCCGACTTCACCGGCTTCATGGCCTTGATGGCGTCGAGCGCCAGCGGGTCGAGACCGGCGCCGCCACTGTCGACATGCTCCACGATGTGCCGGCGCATGCGCGGGTCCCAGAATTTTTCCAGGTGATCCGTAATCCCGGGCACGGCGCGATCATGGCCCTGGGCGGCAAAGAACTTGGCGATCTGGTTCGCCATCATCACGAGCTTCTCAGGCTGCATGCTCGGCTATCCTGACTTCGATGGCGCGGCCGGCCTTGTCGAGGCCGAGCCGTTCCGGATGGGTGAAAATCTCGAACGCGTCGTGGCGCGCCACGGCGATGAGCGTGATGCCGGCGGCTTCGGCCGTCAGGATCGCGAGGCCGGTCGGCGCCGACACGGCGACAATGACTGGTGCTCCCGCCATCGCCGTCTTCTGCACCATCTCGACCGAGACGCGGCTTGTCAGCAGTACGAGCCCCGACGCGGGATCGGTGCCCTCGATGGCAAGCTTGCCGGCGAGCTTGTCGAGCGCGTTGTGGCGGCCGACATCCTCGGCAATGGCCACGAGGCTCCGGCCCGCCACCCAGAATCCGGCGCCATGCACGGCGTGCGTCTTGAGGTTCAGCACCTGCCCCGGCGCCAGCGCCCCGAGTGCCTTGGCGACATCGGCCGGCGTGAACTTCGTGGCGCTCGACACCACGGGGGATCGCGCGACCGCCTCGTCCAGGCTCTCGATGCCGCAGAGGCCGCAGCCGGTCGGCCCCGCCAGATGCCGCCGCCGCTCGGTGAGCTTGCTGGCGCGGCTCTCGTCGAGCCACATCTGCAGCTCGATGCCCTTATCGTGGCGGATCACCTCGAGGGACTTGATCTCCTCACGCGACGCGACGATCCCCTCGCTCAGCGAGAATCCGAGGGCGAAAGCGTCCAGATCATCCGGCGTCGCCATCATCACGGCATAGGTGGTGCCGTTGAAGACGAAGGCGACCGGCGTCTCGACCGGCACCAACCGCTCGTGCGCGGTGGCCTTAGCCTCGCTCACCCTGACCGCTGGAAATCTCGCCGCCGCCTCGCCCATGCCTACTCCGCCGCCTCGACGGTGATGCGCCGCGAGGACTTCGAAAACGCCTCGTACTCATCCTGATACTCGGTCGGGCCGTTCGACTTGGAGATCTGTACCGCCGTCACCTTGTACTCCGGGCAGTTGGTCGCCCAATCGGAGAACTCGGTGGTGACGACGTTCGCTTGCGTCAGCGGGTGGTGGAAAGTGGTGTAGACGACGCCCGGCGCCACGCGATCGGTCAAGGTCGCGCGCAACGCCGTCTCGCCGGCACGGCTGCCGAGCTTCACCCAGTCGCCTTCCTTGATGCCGCGCTGCTCGGCATCGTGCGGGTTGACCTCGAGCCGGTCCTCGGTATGCCAGAGCACATTCTCGGTGCGCCGCGTCTGTGCGCCAACATTGTATTGCGAGAGCGTGCGGCCAGTGGTCAGCAGCAGCGGATAGCGCGCGCCAGTCCTCTCGTCCGTCGGCACATACTCGGTCAGCATCAGCTTGCCACGGCCGCGCGCGAAGGTATCGATGTGCATGATGGGAGAGCCGGCTGGGTTCTGGTCGTTGCAGGGCCACTGCACCGAGCCCATCTCGTCGAGCTTCTGGTAGGTCACTCCGGCGAAACCGGGCGTGAGCTTGGCGACCTCGGCCATGATCTCGGCCGGATGCGCGTAATCCCAGTTGAGACCAACGGCCTTCGCCATCAGCTGCGTGATCTCCCAATCGGCATAGCCGTTCTTCGGGCTCATCACCTTGCGGACGAGCTGGATGCGCCGCTCGGCGTTCGTGAAGGTGCCGTCCTTCTCGAGGAAGGTCGAACCGGGGAGGAAGACGTGCGCGTAGTTCGCCGTCTCGTTGAGGAAGAGATCCTGGACGACGACGCACTCCATGGCGGCGAGGCCGCTGGCGACGTGCTTCGTGTCGGGGTCGGACTGTAGGATGTCCTCGCCCTGGATGTAGAGCGCCTTGAAGGTGCCCTCGACCGCGGCGTCGAGCATGTTGGGAATGCGCAGGCCCGGCTCCGGGGATAGCTTGGCGCCCCACATCGCCTCGAACATCGTGCGTGTCGCGTCGTCCGAGATGTGCCGGTAGCCCGACAGCTCGTGCGGGAAGGAGCCCATATCGCAGGCGCCCTGCACGTTGTTCTGGCCGCGCAGCGGGTTCACGCCGACGCCGCGGCGGCCCAAATTGCCGGTCGCCATGGCGAGGTTGGCGATCGCCATGACGGTCGTCGAGCCCTGGCTGTGCTCGGTGACGCCGAGGCCGTAGTAGAAGGCGCCGTTGCCACCGGTCGCGTAGAGGCGCGCCGCCTCGCGCACGAGCGTCGGATCGACGCCGGTGTACTTCGCACTACTCTCCGGCGAGTTGCGCTCTTCCGCGACGAAGGCCGCCCACTCCGCGAAGTCCTGCGGCTCGCAGCGCTCGCGCACGAACTTCTCGTCGATGAGCCCTTCCGTGACGATGACGTGGGCAAGCGCGTTCAACACGGCGACGTTGGTGCCGGGCGTCAGCGGCAGATGATAGGCCGCCTCGATATGCGCCGAGCGCACCATGTCGATGCGGCGCGGATCGATGACGATGAGCTTGGCGCCCTGGCGCAGCCGCTTCTTCATGCGACTCGCGAACACCGGATGGCCATCGGTCGGATTGGCGCCGATGACGATCATGACGTCGGAGTCTTCCACCGAGTCGAAGTCCTGCGTGCCGGCGGAGGTGCCGAAGGCGGTCCTCAAGCCATAGCCCGTCGGCGAGTGGCAGACGCGGGCGCAGGTATCGACATTGTTGACGCCGAACCCGGCGCGGATGAATTTCTGGACGAGGAAGGTTTCCTCGTTGGTGCAGCGCGAGGAGGTGATGCCGCCGATCGCCGTCGAGCCGTATGTCTTCTCGATGCGCTTGAACTCGGAAGCGACATGTCCGATGGCCTCCTCCCACGTTACCTCGCGCCAGGGATCGGTGATCTTGGCGCGCACCATCGGCTTTAGGATTCGCTCGCGGTGGGTCGCGTAGCCCCAGGCAAAGCGGCCCTTGACGCAGGAATGGCCGCGGTTCGCCTTGCCATCCTTGTAAGGCACCATGCGGACGACTTCCTCGCCGCGCATCTCCGCCTTGAAGGTGCAGCCGACGCCGCAATAGGCACAGGTGGTGATCACGGAATGCTCGGGCTGGCCGATCTCGATCAGCGACTTCTCGGAGAGCGTCGCCGTCGGGCAGGCCTGCACGCAGGCGCCGCAGGAGACGCACTCGGAATCGAAGAACGACTCCGACATGCCGGGCGACACGCGGCTGCCGAAACCGCGGCCGGAGATCGTCAGCGCGAAGGTGCCCTGCACCTCCTCGCAGGCGCGGACGCAGCGGTTGCAGACGATGCATTTGGAGGGATCGTAGGTGAAATAGGGATTGCTCTCGTCCTTCGGCATCCACTGGAAGTTTTCAGCCCCATTCTGCTTCGCAACGACGTGGTTCTCGCCCTCATAGCCGTAGCGCACATCGCGCAGGCCCACCGCGCCCGCCATGTCCTGCAGCTCGCAATCGCCATTGGCGGCGCAGGTGAGACAATCGAGCGGATGGTCGGAGATGTAGAGTTCCATCACGCCCTTGCGCAGCGCCTTCAAGCGCGGCGATTGCGTGTGGACGACGATGCCTTGCGCCACCGGCGTCGTGCAGGAGGCGGGCGTGCCGGCGCGGCCCTCGACCTCGCAGAGGCACAGGCGACAGGAGCCGAAGGCCTCGACAGAGTCGGTCGCGCAGAGCTTCGGGATCTTGGTCCCGAGCTCCATGGCGGCGCGCATGATCGATGTGCCTTCGGGGACCGTGATCTCATTGCCATCGATGGTGAGCGTCACCGTCTTCGTCGCCTTGGAGGCGGGCGTGCCGAAATCAATCTCGCTGATCAGGGAAAAGGGCTGTCCGAGACCAGAACCGTCAGCTGACATGTGTGTTCACTCCTGAAAGGGCTCGGCCCTGGTTTAGCGTCGCCACTGACGGCCGATGGCATTTGGCCGAAAAACCTGCTATGCAGCTGGCATGAGCGACAATGTCGAAAACGCCACTTTGGAAATCCTGAAGTCGATTCAGGCGAGCATTGCTCGGCTGGAAGCGCGCTTTGAAAGCCGCATTGATGAAGTCGATCAGCGGCTTTCGGGCAAGATGGATGCGCTTTCCACCAAAGTCGCCAAGTTCCAGCGCGATCTGGCCGGAACCTTGGTCATGATGCGGGCGACCGCCGGCGACTTCGATCGGCGCGTCACCGAGGTCGAGGATCGCGCCACGGCTCTCGAGCGCGAGCCGACGTGACGGTTGGCTATTCCGACGGTCGAGCGTCTCCATAACCGGCGTCACTCCGCAGCTTGCAGCCGCTTGGCGCGGCGGAAATCATCGGGGAAATGGGTGATCGCGCTGCGCACTGGATAGGGCGTGAAGCCGCCGAGCGCGCAGAGCGAGCCGAACTTCATGGTGTTGCAGAGATCATCGACGAGCGCGAGATTGGCTTCGATGCCGTCGCCGTCCATGATCTTCTGCACCGTCTCGGCGCCGCGCACCGCGCCGATCCGGCAGGGCGTGCACTTGCCGCAGCTCTCGATGGCGCAGAACTCGAAGGCGAAGCGCGCCTGCTTCGCCATGTCGACGGTGTCGTCGAAAACGACGATGCCGCCGTGGCCGACGAGGCCGTCCTTGGCCGCGAAGGCCTCGTAGTCGAAGGGCGTTGCGAACAGAGCGCGCGGGAAGTAGGCGCCGAGCGGGCCGCCGACCTGCACGGCTTTGACCGGACGGCCCGAGGCCGTGCCGCCGCCGATGTCGTCGACAAGCTCTCCCAAGGTCACGCCGAAGGCCGTCTCGTAGAGCCCACCTTGCCTGACGTTGCCGGCGAGCTGGATCGGCATCGTGCCGCGCGAGCGCCCCATGCCGAAGTCCGCATAGGTCTTGGCGCCGTCGGCCAGAATGTGCGGGACGGCCGCAAGCGAGAGCACGTTGTTGATGACAGTCGGTTTGCCGAACAGGCCTTTGTGGGCCGGCAACGGCGGCTTGGCGCGCACGATGCCGCGCTTGCCTTCGAGGCTATCGAGGAGTGCCGTCTCCTCGCCGCAGACATAGGCGCCGGCGCCAACGCGGACTTCGAGATCGAAGGCCTGCTTGCTGCCGGCGACGTTGGACCCAAGCAGCTCCGCCTTCCGCGCGATGCCGATCGCCTCGTTCAGCGCGGCGATGGCGTGCGGATATTCGGAGCGGACGTAAATGAAACCCTTGCTGGCGCCGACCGAGAGGCCCGCGATCGTCATGCCCTCGATGAGCGCGAAGGGATCGCCTTCCATCAGCATGCGATCGGCGAAGGTGCCGCTGTCGCCTTCATCCGCGTTGCAGACGATGTACTTCTGAGGAGCTTTCGTGTCGGCGACCGTCTTCCATTTGATCCCGGTCGGGAAGCCCGCGCCGCCACGGCCTCTGAGACCGGACGCTGTCACCTCGGCAAGAGTTGCGACGGGGCCGAGCGACAGCGCCTTGGCGAGACCCTTGGTGCCGCCGGAGCCACGATAATCGTCGAGCGAGAGCGGATCGGTGCGTCCGGCGCGCGCGAAAGTGAGGCGCGTTTGCTTGGCGAGCCAGGCGTGCTTCTCGACTTCGCCAATGGCAAGCTCGTGCTTGAGGGTCGCGATCTTCCCGGCATCGAAGAGCCCGAGGGCCGCGAGGCCCGCGATGTCGCCGGGCGCGACCGGCCCGAAGCCGTAGCGCTTGCCGTTCGCCTCGACTTCGACCAACGGCTCGAGCCAGAGCATGCCGCGCGAGGAGTTGCGAACGATCTGGACGGAGGCGCCCACCTGCTTGGCGGCGGTCGCTATCGCGGCCACAACCTCCTCGGCGCCGACGGCAATCGCCGCGGCATCACGGGGCACGAAAATCCTGATGCTCATCGCATGGCCTCGTCGAGGATGGCGTCGAGCTTGCCTGCATCGAGTCGGCCGACGACCCGGCCATCGATGAGCGCGGAGGGCGCGGTCGCGCAGAGGCCCAAACAGTAGATCGGCTCGAGCGTCACCCGGCCATCGGCGCTGGTCGTGCCGCATTTCGTGTCGAGGCGGGCCTCGGCGCGTTGGACCAGGTCCTCGCCACCCATGGCCTGGCAGGCTTCCGCCCGGCAGAGCTTCACGATGTGCTTGCCGGCGGGCTTGGCGCGGTAGTCGTGGTAGAAGGTGACGACGCCATGCACCTCGGCCCGCGACAGGTTCAGCGCCACGGCGACCATGGGCACTGCGGCCTCGGGCACATGGCCGAAGGTCTCCTGCAGGGCATGCAGGATCGGCAGCATCGGACCCTCGCCTGCCGAATGGGCCGCGATGACCTCGAGCCCTCGGGACTCACTCCACGGTTCGCAACGCGCCATAAGCTCCTCGATCCGCCGCCAGAACAGTCCCCAGAATCGCGAAACCGGGACGATTTATCAAGGGGACAGACCCGTCAATCGATAGAAAAACCTAATCGATTAACCGTTAATCGATTGGGGATTGCGGGGTGATGGAGGGCGATCAGTCGACGCCGTCTCGTTTCGAGTATGCGCCATAACCCTATGTAATATATAGAGTTACTTGGCAAATCCGCGACCTGAAGGCGTCAGCGTTCAGGGCTCTTGCTCGCGGTAGATCGCCGCCCGGACCTTCTCCCACCCCGCCCCAGCGAACTCAGGCTGAAGCCCATTTCCGCCAAACCAGCCGTCAGCGAGCTTGAAGGCAGGGCGAGCAGGGAGGCCCGCGATCACCGGTTGCCCTGCATGAGAAGCGGGAGCAAAGGATTGACCCGATTCCGGCTTTCGCGAATAACCGCCGGGCCGCATTCAGCTTCCAGAGAGCGCCCTTGAGCCCGCCTGACGACACCTCGCCCGCTGCCGATGTCGTGCTCGAAGGCACGGCGAAGGGCTTCGTGCGCGATTCCGCGCTGTTGAAGCGCCTCAACGAGCATGCCGGCATCGCGACTTTCGGCGAGCCGTTGAAGCTCGATAGCGGCCAGCTGCTCTCTCCCCTCGATGTCGCCTACACGACCTACGGCACCCTCAACGCCGATATGTCGAACGCGATCCTGGTCTGCCACGCCCTGACCGGCGACCAGTACTCGGCGACGCCCAATCCCGAGACCGGCCGCGAGGGCTGGTGGGGGACCATGATCGGCCCCGGCAAGCCGGTCGACACGGATCGCTATTTCGTCATCACCTCGAACGTGATCGGCGGCTGCATGGGCTCGTCGGGTCCGAGCAAGCTCAACCCGGCGACCGGGCGGCGCTACGGCGTCGGCTTTCCCGTCCTCACCATCGCCGACATGGTGAGGGCCCAGGCGCGCCTCGTCGATCACCTCGGCATCGCGACACTGTTCGCCGTCATCGGCGGCTCGATGGGCGGCATGCAGGTGCTGCAATGGGTCGCCGACTACAAGGATCGCGTTTTCGCCGCGCTGCCGATCGCCACCGCCGCGCGGCACTCCTCGCAGAACATCGCCTTCCACGAGGTCGGCCGGCAGGCGATCATGGCCGACCCCGACTGGTTCGGCGGCCGCTACTACGAGCACACGGACGCGGCATTGGCGATCGGCCCCCGCAAGGGCCTCGCTGTCGCGCGCATGGCCGCCCATATCACCTATCTCTCCGAGGAGGCCCTGCATCGCAAGTTCGGCCGCAACCTGCAGGACCGTGACGAGAAGACCTTCTCTTTCGACTCCGATTTCCAGGTCGAAAGCTACCTGCGCCACCAGGGCCATGGCTTCGTCGACCGGTTCGACGCCAACAGCTATCTCTACATCACGCGGGCGATGGATTATTTCGATCTCCCGGCCGAGCACGGGGCCAAGCTCGCGAACGCCTTCGCCGGCACCAAGACGCGGTTCTGCGTCGTCTCCTTCACCTCCGACTGGCTTTATCCGACGCGCGAGAACCGGCAGATCGTCCAAGCGCTGAATGCGGTCGCGGCCAACGTCTCCTTCGTCGAGGTGACGAGCGACAAGGGCCACGACGCCTTCCTGCTCGACGAGCCGGAACTGCTGGCAACTGTCCGGGGCTTCCTCGATAGCAGCGCGCGGTTGCGCGGCCTCGGGGCCACCGGCCAGGGAGGGCCAAGCTGATGCCGGTCGAGAACGGCCAGCGCAATCGCCGCGTCGATCACCTCCTGATCGCCGGCATGGTGACGCCCGGCGCCCGCGTGCTCGACGTCGGCTGTGGCGATGGCGAACTGCTCGCGCTGCTCGCCGAAACCCGTAACGTCGATGGCCGTGGCATCGAGAAGGAGCGGGCGGAGGTCTCGGCCTGCGTCGCGCGCGGCCTCTCGGTCATTCAAGGCGACGCGGACGTGGATCTCGCCTTTTATCCGGACAAATCCTTCGACTACGCGATCCTCTCGCTCACCATCCAGGCGACGAAGGAGCCCAAGCCCGTGCTCGAGCATCTGCTCCGCATCGGCCGCCACGCCATCGTTTCATTCCCGAACTTCGCGCACTGGCGGCCGCGATTGCAGTACACCTTGAAGGGCCGCATGCCGGTGACGGACACGCTCCCCTACCGCTGGTACGACACGCCCAACATCCACCTCTGCTCGATCCGCGATTTCCTCGACCTCGCCCAAGAGACCGGCGCCAAGGTCGAGCAGCTCATCGTCCTCGACCGCGCGGGGCGAGCGGTCCCCGGCCGCGTGCCGGCCTTCCTGCAGAACATCGTCGGCGCCCAGGCCGTGTTGCTGCTCACGCGGAGCGGGTGAGGCGGAGTGGCGTCTTGAGCGGGACGTCGCTTTGCTGCTGCTTGGTCAGCCCACTTCGTCCCGTCCCTTGCGGCGCCAGCACCCGCATCCGCGCCCGCCGTCCGCGCACGGGAATAGCGAGCCCGCCCATCATCCGCTTCGACGCCTCGACGATGACCAGGCCGGAAAAGGCCGGCCACAACCGCCCGCCGATGCGCTCGAAGCCGGGCGCCGCCCGCTGCAGCGCTCTGAGGCCGAGGGGGGGAACCGCCAGCGCATGGCCGACGCGTTCCACCGATAGCATCGCGCCATCGAGCAGCCGCTCGATCTGCCCGCGGCTGTAGGGTTGGCCGTGGCCGAAGGGTGTGCTGTCGCGCTGCGCCCATAGCCCCCGCCGGTTCGGCACGACGATGAGCACCCGGCCCTCAGGCGCGAGCACGCGCCAGATCTCGCGCAGCACCAGCCGGACGTCGCTCGCAAACTCGATCGCGTGGATGGCGAGCACCTTGTCGGCTGAGGAATCGCCGAGCGGCAGCTGATCCTCCTCGACGAGCGCCGTCCGGTTGGGCGCCGCCTTCGGCCAGCGCCTGACACCCAGCTCGGCCGGCATCAAGGCGAGTGCGGCCCGCGCCTCCTCGCGGAAAGTGCCGAGATAGGGCACCGCGTAGCCGAGACCGAGAATGGTCTCGGCTCTCGCTGACGGCCAATGCTGCCTTATCTCGCGACCGATCACCCGTCGCACCATGATGCCGGCCGGGGTGTCGTAGAAATCGCGGAGCTCGGTGACGTCCTGGTGCATCGGCGCGTGGCGGGTCCGGTTCTGGAGGGTGACGTTATTCTGGCATCATCGGACGCGGCCGGAAACGGTAAACTGTCGGGGGATGCTGGCCTCGCGTGCGCCGACGAGCTAGATATGACGTAACGACATCCCCCACACCAGTCGAGGAGTCCGTCATGGGTACCCGCATTCCGTTTCCGCGCCCCGATGGAAAATCCGCCGAGGGCTATCTCGCCAAGACGGGCCGCGCTCACGCGCCGGGCATCGTCGTCATCCAGGAGTGGTGGGGCCTGCAGGACCAGATCAAGGGCATTTGCGATCGCCTGGCGCTCGCCGGCTACGACGCGCTGGCGCCCGATCTCTACGGCGGTACCGTCGTGCCCTATCACGACAGCGAGGCGGCCAATCGCGAAATGAGCTCGCTCAACTTCCTGGAAGCAACCGACCAGCTCGTTCGAGGCGCTGCCCAGCATCTCAAGAAATCGAGCGCCAAGATAGGCCTGACCGGCTTCTGCCTCGGCGGCGCGGTGACGATCCTGGGCGCCGCGCGCATTCCCGAGTTGTCCGGCGCCGTCTGCTTCTACGGTATCCCGCCGGAGAGTGCCGCCAAGCCCTCCGACCTCAAGGTGCCGCTGCAGGGCCATTTCGCCAATCGCGACGACTGGTGCACGCCGGCCGCGGTCGACGGCTTCGAGAAGGCGGCGAAGGCTGCCGGCCGATCGGTCGAGTTCCACCGCTACGACGCCGACCATGGTTTCGTGAACGAGCAACGTGACTACTATGACCGCAAATGCGGCGAGGTCGCCTGGGATCGGATGCTGGACTTCTGGAAGAAGCATCTGGCTTAGCTTCGTCGCGATCGGCCTTTCGCCAAGCCGTGGGCCGGTGCCGCGCGGTGTGCTCTCACTTGTTTTTGGATGGTTTGCCCATGCCCTCTCTCGACATCCGCCAGTTCAACTGCCTCTCCGACAATTTCGGCGTCATCATCCGTGATCCCGCGACCGGCGCTGTCGCCGCGATCGATGCGCCGGAGGCAAGCGCGGTCGAAGCGGCGCTGAAGGCGGCCGGTTGGACGCTCACCCACATCCTCGTGACCCACCATCACGCCGATCACACCGACGGCATTCCGGCATTGAAGGCGCAGTACGGCGCCAAGGTCATCGGGCCAAAGGGGGAAGCCTCGAAGATCACGGATATCGACGAGACAGTTGGCGGCGGCGATGTCTTCAAGCTTGGCGCCGTCGAGGTGCGCGTCATCGATACGCCGGGCCACACGCTCGGCCACATTACCTATTGGATGCCGGACGCCGAGGCTGCCTTCGTCGGCGACACGTTGTTCTCGCTCGGCTGCGGCCGGGTGCTCGAGGGTGACATGAAGATGATGTGGGGCTCGCTCGCCAAGCTCGCCGCGTTGCCGCCCGAGACGGCTGTCTACTGCGGTCACGAGTACACGGCGGCCAACGCGAAGTTCTCGCTCACCATCGAGCCCGAGAACATGGCGCTGCAAGCCCGCGCCCAGGAAGTCGAGCAGCTCCGGGCCGCCGGCAAGCCGACACTGCCGACGACGATCGGCCGGGAGCTCGCGACCAATCCCTTCATCCGCTCTGGCAGCGTCGCGATCCGCACACGGCTTGGTCTTGCCGCCGCCGAGGACTGGCAGGTCTTCGCCGAAGTGCGCGAGCGGAAGAACAAGGGTTGAGCACTCGTGTCCCGATCGCGAAGTTCGTCAGAGCAAACTGCGAAATCGGAACGAACTTCGCGATCGATAGGGACACGAGACGAGTTAGTTGCTTCGTGTGGCATTATGTTCGGAAGTTCGCTTGCGGAGCCAGCCTCGATGACTGAGCGAACTTCCGAACCGCCGCACGGACCCGCGTCACCAAAACGAATCAATTTGTAAGGCCTTCCATCGCGGCGAACTCGGGGCAGCCGTCTCATCCACCTTTCATCCCAAGCCGAAACAAGGCTTACCAATCTGATCCTGTTGACGAATTCCGGTTGCTGTTGGGCTGAGGCCCGCACGCGCTTGCGGGGGCTCTTTCGATCTATACACTCCGCGCGCAACAGAGGACGGCGGGGGTTTTGAAGCCATGAAGCGAGAGTCCGGGGGGCCGAGCCTCAGCGCGGTGTTCGTCGATTACGACAACATCTACTTGTCGCTGAAGCGCAAGGACGAGGACGCGGCCAAGCGGTTCTCGAAGGATGCCTCGACCTGGGTCCGCGCCATCGAGACCGGCAAGCTCATCACGCCGACCAGCGGCATTGCCATGGACGGGCCACGCCGCATCGTCATGAACCGGTGCTACGGCAACCCGGTGCCGCGCCGCAATCCGCGCGACAATTCCACCGACATGAGCTCGTTCCCGTTCGTCAGGCACCATTTCCTGCGCGGCGGCTTCGAGATCATCGATTGCCCGCCGCTGACCGCCCAGCTCAAGAACTCCTCCGACATCCGCATGGTCATGGATATCCGGGATTTCCTGACGCACGAGACCTATTTCGACGAATTCGTGATCCTATCGAGCGATGCGGACTTCACGCCGGTGCTGCACCGCCTGCGCGCGCACGCCCGCCGCACCGTCATCTACGCCAACGAGCAGACGGCCTCGCCCTACACCGCCATCTGCGACGGCGAGGTGAAAGAGGCCGATCTCATCCGGTTGCTGACGAAGAGCGAGGGCGCCGGCATCGCGACGACGAGCGCTTCGACGGAGCTGCCGCGTCTCGAAATTCTCGAGCTCATCGCCGAGACGGTTTATGGCGCCGACAAGCCGGTGCCGCTCGAGATGCTGGCCGACAAAGCGACGCGCACGCTCGGCCATGATCGCACCATCGGCACGAGCTGGGCTGGCCATGGCTCGTTCCGCTCTTTCCTGTCGGCCAATCTGCCGGACGACATCCGCCTCACCGAGAACGCGCCGTTCCTGGCCTATGAGCCCAAGCGCCACGGCCAGCCGGGCGTGATCGTCGATCGCCGGTCGACGCCGCCGCAGATCGATTCGCCGATCGTGCCGGCAGCCAAGGCGATCGCGCCACCGCCGCTCACCATCGAGGTGCCGGAGCTGCCGATGCCACAGGCGCAGCCGACCTTCACGGCGCCCGTTGCCCCGCCCTTGGGCGCGCCGCGCTCGCCGGCCGAACCGCCGCAACTCACCATGCCTGCGCCTGCGCCTGTGCAGCCCGCGGCTCCGCCACCCGTCATGCCGGCCGCCTCAGCGCCACCGGTCCGCAGGCCCGTGGCCCAGCAGCCCCCGACCCCGCAGGCCGCCAAGGGCCCGGTCAATCTCCAGTCCTCGATCGCGCGCATTCACGAGGCCTGCCAGGCCCCGCCGCTGGCGCCGCAGGATTATCGCGTGCTGTTCGAGGTGATGGCGCAGGAGATCAACGAGAACAATCTGAGCGGTGCGCAGACCATCACCAACATCCAGGATCGCGCCGGAGCGCGTGGCCTCAACGTCAAGCGCGACGATGTGCGCTTCGTGCTCGACGTGGTGAGCGAGGCCGATCCCTGGTTCGAACAGGGCGCTTCCGCCAATCTGTTCGCCGGCCGCTTCCGCAACTTCGCGGTGGCGCGCTGCCGTGGTCAGGGCTTGAACCTGACGGCCGAAGAGCTCGATCTGATCGACGCCTGGTTCGCCGGTGGACCGGTCGGCGCGCAAATGGTCCAGCGCCAGCAGAGCTACGCCCAGCAGCAGATCGCGCAAGCGAGGGCCGAGCAGGCGGCTCAAGGCCAGGACCCCATCGGCGGCCAGGACCCCTTGAGCATGCCGCGGTTCGTCAGGCAG
>JANNSX010000054.1:0-5165 GCA_031403155.1 Hyphomicrobiaceae bacterium | reverse complement strand
GGCGGATGTCCGCATCGCCGCCGAGGGGACGCGGTTCGGCCTGCCGGATACAGCGATCGGCCTGTCGCCGACGAGCGGCATGACCTGGGCACTGCCGCGCCTGATCGGCTGGGGCCGCGCGGTCGATCTGACCCTCTCCGGCCGCGTCATCGATGCGGCGGAAGCGGAGCGGATCGGGCTCGTCACCCGCGTTGTGCCGCCCGAGCGGCTGATCGAGGAGGCACTCGCCTACGCCAAGGCCATCGCCGCCGCGCCCGCGACCGGTGTCGCACTGACGAAACGCCTCTATGCCGAGAGTACGGAAGGCGATCTCGCCGCCGCCACCCGTCGCGAGATCGAGGCCGAGCTCGCCTGCTTCGCCGAGGAGGAGACGAAGGAGCGGTTCCGGCAGTTCCTCGCGCGTAAGAAATCGTAACCAGAGCATTTTCCGACCAAGTGGACACCGGTTGGTCGAAGAAAATGCTACAAGCCAACAGCTTAGAGCGGTTTTCCGAATCCGTAGGATCGGAAAACGCTCGAGGTTGTATCCGCGCTTGTGCCGCCACGTTTGCGGCCTATCTTGAGCCCATGCCGCGCCTTACCCGCCTTCTCTCGCGCCGCGTCCTCGGCGCCCTCGGCCTGCTCATTGCGCTCGGCGCCGCCGGCATCGCCATTGCCGCGCCCTACCTGCCGCGGCTCCTCATTGAAGGCTATCCGGCGCCGGTCTGGCCGGCTTATGGATCCTTCGCGACGGTCGCGGGCGGCACGGCCGAGAGCATTCAGCCACCGGCCGTCACGGGCCTGCAGCCGAACGATGCCCTGAAGGCGCTGTTCCGCGACAGCAACGGCCGCGCGTTGATCGCCGTGCACCAGGGCCGCATCGTGCTCGCGCACTACGCCGACGGCATCGCCAGCGAAACGAAACTCAATTCCTACTCGATGGTGAAGAGCCTCATCGGCGCCCTCACCCTCAAGGCCATCGCTGACGGGCGCTTGCGCTCGCTCGATCAGCCTCTGCGCGAGCTGCTTCCCGGTACCGGCACGCCCTCGCTCGGCGATGTGACGCTCCGCGAATTGCTCGAAATGCGCTCCGGCATCGAGGTCGAAGCGCATGGCCTGACCGCCATCTCCGGCGACAAGGATGTCGAAGCGACGAAGATAAACCTTTTCGGGCCGATGGCGCGGCTGCACACCGGCGGCATCGCGGCGGTCGCCGCCGAGCTGAGAAGCTTGCCCGAGCAGCGCCACACCTTCAACTATCAGAACGTCAACACCGCGATTCTCGGCGAGGTGCTCGCCCGCGCCTACCGGATGCCGCTCGAGCAGGCGCTCGCCGCCGAGATCTGGGCCCCGGCCGGTGCCGCGCCGGCCGAATGGCGCCGCTACGGCGAGGCGCTTCCCGTCAGCCCCTATTGCTGCCTCTACGCGCGAGCGATGGACTGGGCTAAAGTTGCATACTTCCTCATGCACAACGGCACACCGGGAAAGCCGTTTCTGCCGGACGCATTGTGGCGCAGCTTCATGAGTCTCGATCTCGCGGAAACAGAAGTCGCCGATGGCCGCTTCGGCCTGCACATCCGCCATGACATTCTGGACCGCACGGGCGAAGCACTCCAAGGCCGCTTCAGCTACTTCATGGGCAGCCGCGGCCAGATCACCTATCTGCTGCCGGACCAGGATCTCGTCGTCGTCCGCTTCGGCGACGGCTTCCAGAAGCTGCATTCGACGCTGTACGAGGTGGGGAGGACGGTGGGTCCGTAGGCCAGAGCATTTTCCGACGAAGTGGATACCGGTTCGTCGATAGAAAATGCGACAAAGCAAGGATCTAGAGCACCGACCCGATTCCATCGGGTCTGAACACGCTCTGGGCTGAGCCATCGGCGAAGCCCGGTGCTGCAAATGGTCGTGCCTCAGTCTGAATTTTCGGAAGCAACAATCGCGATCCTGCCCTTGAAGAGCATGACCGCTCAACACGAAAACCCGACCGTACGTCCGCGACCTGAACGATCCATAGCGGCATAACGCGCGCCCCGATCTTTCGTCACAAGAACAGGTCCGGATATTGCCAACGCGTTATGAGATATCTTGTCATCCAGGAAGCCATTGCCTCCAGCTGCCAGGATCTGGCACCTTAGCATCCCTTTCCCATATCAGCTGCAAATCCCTTCTATAGTAGTCGTAAATGCCATCCTCAGGGGTCTTGTGGATTTGAATCATCCCACCGGTCTGCGTGGCTTGGTGCTTCGTCTCTAGTTGCAGTTGGATAAATCCAGAATTGCTGTCTCCATCTATCAATATGCAAGTATAGCTGGGAGGCTGCCTTAGCCAGCGGATTTGAATTTTTAGCTCGTGTTGTCGATTTTTGGCGTCTATAATTTCAAACGTTTGACAAACCTCACTCTTAAGATTGTGTCGATGCAATCTCTGTTTATCTATCAAATGCTGGGATTTTGGATGTGCCGTCATTATCCGCACTACTATTCCCTCTTGCACTTTCCTGGAAAACAAGTCAACGAAGTCAGTTGCGCTACGGAATGCGGTAAGTCCGAGCAGCATAATATCGGACTCTGCGGTTTCAAAGATCGCAGCGGGAGCGAACTGAAGTGCATTGCCGCCCATTCCTCGAAGATAGACGTCTCCAATACCTGCTTCCAGGCAGAATTGGGCTGCGTTCCTAGATCTAAAACTGAAAAGGCCTTTCCGGTAGACTGTGTATTCGGCCCATTTCTCGCTACGCAAGAAAGCGTCCAATTGCTCCAGAGAGGTGTAAACTAACTTTTCGCCTAGATAATGGGGCAGCATTTCATCAACACCGACTACAACTGGTATGATGCGTTTGGCCAGCGCCTCTGCGAAGCCAATCTCGTAGTGAACCCACTTCGAATTAACGCTGATTGGCGTAATCAATGCAAGTAGAGCGCTCAATTTTGGTATGTTTTGACGAATCTCATTCGTGATTGCTTCGCCCACGGCCAAGTCGGCTTCAAATCTATAATATGTTAGGCCGCACTTCTCAATCATTTGACAGACAGTGGTGGCTAACTCTCTGTCTTGGGAAGAATACGAGAGAAAGATGTCCTTCATTCCTACACGCGCAGATCGGGACACGGTATGACTCACGAGTTAGCGCTGGGTCAACAAAAGGTAGTGGACTTTGCTGATCATAGCGTTTGTCATTCAAGGAGATTGAAGGGCGACGTATGAGCCTGGAGTTAAGGCGCCTCTCTCACGCCCCTCACCGTGCGCCTTTCAGCTATCCTATCGATCAGCCGACGAACATCAAGGGCGTCGCGGGCGAAGGCGCCACTCACCCTTTTGCCCCATCACGACATTGCCTTGGATGGTCTTGACCGCTCAAACCTGACAGCTGACAACCGGTGCGAATCGTGATTGGCCTATCTGGAAACTCAAACTGACGCGCCGCCCGGCAATTGCGATTGTCGATGTGCGGTGCTTCGGGCGGCAGGGTTGTCCTCGGCGCCAGCCTGCGTGGGCGACGGATATCGCCTACTTCCCCCCCTCCAGCTCCTTCCGCAACTTCTCCTCCTCGTACTGGATGAACCAGCCGATCATCTGCCGCCAGAGGGCTTCGGCGAGATCCGGCGGCAGGCCTTGGGCTTGCGCGCGGGCGCGGACCTTGTCGATGACCTGCTGGTTGCGCCAGGGGACGTTCGCCTCCTGCTTCTCGCGAAACTTGATCTGCCAGGCGCGCTCGACGTAGCCGAAGCGCTCGGCGATCATGTCGACAAGTAAGTCGTCGCAGCGGTCGATCTCGACCCGAACGTCGGCGAGCGTCGCGCACTCCGCCGGTTTCTTTGCAGCCATGGCTTCCCCTACTGTCCGCTCGTGCTTTCGCCCGCCTCAACGGCAGTGTCCTCACCACCGACAATCGCCTTGAATTGATCGCTCTTGCCGCCCTCGGCCACACAGGCCGACATCGCCTTTTCGGGGCCCGAGAAGCTCGTCGAGACCATGTTGCCACCGATCGCTGTTTTCTTCTTCGGCTTTTTCGTGGCCCCGGCCTCGTTCGCGTCCGCCACGAGATGACACCGGCTGACCTTCACCTCGGCGGCGCCCGGTCCGAGAACCATTGCTTGGGGCCTCATCCGCCCCGCGAGTTCGGGGCGCTCTGTCGCAAGTCGGGCGGAAGCCTCGGGCGAAAGCGCGCCGATCGAAGCGAAGGCAACGCCCTTCTTGCCCTTCTTTTTCTTGCCCAACTGCAGCAGACCACCACCCTGCCGCTTCAACGAGAAGCGTCCTGCATCGACGACCTCGCCGGGGCCAACGGTGAAGGAGGCGAGGCTCAAGGGCCAGGACTTGCCGGTCCAGGGGATGCTGGCGCCGTCCGCCGGCTCGCCCGCATAAGTGACGTTCGCGCCGTTGCGACAGGTGTAGTGCACGATGTGATAGGTGCCGGGAGCAAGTTCCACAGCCTCGAGAGAGGCGCGGCCGGCATAGGTGGTCGGCAGCACGATTTCGCGGGCGGCGATGAAGCCAGCGGCATCGGCACGCGCCAGCACGACGCGGCTCTCCGAGCACTGCAGCCCCTCGATCCCGGCATCGAGCACGGCGACGCCAAGCCCCGCCGAGCTCGTGACCTCGCCCGCGACGCTCTCGTTGTCGCCGGGAAAGTTCGGCAGCACGGGCGCTGGCGAATTGACGCCGGCGCAACCGGAAAGGGCAAGGGTCAAGGCAAAAGCAGGAGGAGAAAACAACCGAGCCGTCCGTCCCGCTCCCTTTCCTCCCCCTGTTGATGGGGGAGGACTGTTCGCCTTGGGTTTAGCGTCAGCTAAGCCCTTAGGCGAACATAGGTGGGGGTGGACGCCGGTTGAGTTGAAATGCTGCTCCCGCCGCAACACAAAACAACACCCCCACCTAGTACCCGATCGCAGAATTGAGTGCCACACGTCGTGGCACGAAAATGCCGCGTGAATCGGGTACTTAAGCAAATGAGCTAGTACCAGCCATTTCTGATGGCGGGTACTAGGCGCGCCTAAGGACTTAGCTGCTGCGCATCTAAGTCCAAGGCGCGCGGTCCTCCCCCATAGAAAGGGGGAGGAAGCTCGTGGCGAACTCTCGGACCTTGACACCACTCCATATGCGATTGCCCTGCAATAAAAGGGGGAGGAATCGGTGCGGCGACATCCGGGCGTCCTGCGACAGCCAGTGACTACGCTTTCCTACCG
>JANNSX010000053.1:0-10831 GCA_031403155.1 Hyphomicrobiaceae bacterium | reverse complement strand
CGCCGAGAAGACCGTGCGTGTGCTGCGACGTACCGTGCCGCCCGCTGTGCCCGGCATCGCGTTCCTGTCAGGAGGCCAGTCGGACGAGGACGCGACCGCGCACCTCTCCGCCATGAACGCCATCGGCGGCTTGCCTTGGGCGCTCACCTTCTCCTACGGCCGCGCGCTGCAGGCCGCGCCGCAAAAGGCGTGGAGCGGGAAGCCCGAGAATACGGCGGCGGCCCAACGCGCCTTCTCGCACCGCGCGAAAATGAATGCGCTGGCGGCGGTGGGGAAATGGGAGAAGAAACTGGAGAAGGCGGCTTAGCCGGTTACACGGCGCCGGCCTTGCCGAAGAGCTTGTCGTTGCCTCCGAGACCGAAGGGCCTGCCGGTGCCGTTCACGCGACCAGCGTCAGGGCCGGAGTCCTGACGACTGGTTGCGCTCGGCACGACATCAGTCGTGGTCGTCAGAATCCGCCAGTGAAATCGGTCAATAAGAAGTTGCTTGAACTCACCAGCACGAGAACTTCAAAATCAATGCCGCCACCATCGATGTCGCCTTGGACGAGAACGTTGCCTGGTGCCAACAATTCCCAGCGGATTTCGCCCGCGTTGCCCAAGAATGCCGCGTTGTCAAGCCAGGTCAGGCCATTTTGTGATTCCAGCCCCAGATTCTCGATGTCGAGCTTGTCGCCGTCGGCGCGGCTGAAGCCGCCAATGATATCACGGGCCGCAGTCGTGGAGTCCGTCGACACGATGTAGCGGAAAACATCAGCGCCACCATCGCCGATGAGCTGATCGCCGCCGCCGCCGCCTTCCAGGGTGTCGCTGCCCTCGCCGCCGAACAGTTGGTCGAGGCCGTCGCCGCCGAACAGAAGGTCGATGCCGTCGTCGCCGTTCAGCGTGTCCCTGCCGCCGCCGCCGTTCAGCGTATCGTTGCCGGCAAGACCGTTGAGCACGTTGTCGGTGTCGTTGCCGGTGAGGGTGTCGCCAAAGGTGGCGTTGTTGCGGCCTGTGACGTTCTCGATGCTGGTGTAGTTGGCGCTGTCGACATTGAAGCCGAGGCCGTTGAACGAGCCATTGCCGTCGGCGCCGAGGATGAAGGTGAGCGTGCCTCCGCCGAAAGGTCCGTTGCCGGCTGCCTCGAGAGAGAGGGTGTCGGATTGGTCGCCGCCGTTGAGCGTGTCGGTGAAGGCGGCCGTGCCGCTGACCTTGAGAGTGTCGAAACCAAAGCCGCCGTTGAGCGTGTCGGCTCCGCCGGAGCCGCCGTCGAGCGTGTCGTCGCCATCCAGCCCACTGATCGTGTTCGCCGCATCGTTCCCAGTCAACGTGTCGTCGCCGATGAGCGAGCCGTCGAGGTTCTCGATGCTCGTATAGGTATCGATGCCCAAGCCGAGTGCGCTGAGATCGGCGCTGCCGTTGCCGCCCGCACCAAGTGTTACCGTCACGCCGGTGCCGAAGTAATTGTAGTAGGAGAGCGTATCGCTGCCATCGCCGCCCTCGATCGTGTCGTTGCCGCCAAAACCCTCGAAGAGATCGCCACCGGCGAGGCCTCGGAGAACGTTGTTGCCCGCGTTGCCATTGATGATGTCTCGGGCCCCGGCGACGTTCCGGCCTTCCAGCCCTTCGATGCCCGAATAGGTGACGGTTCCCAAACCGACGGCGGAGAAGTCTAATATGTTGGGAAACTCCCCTCCGGTCCCTGTGGCCGACAGTATGAGAAATAGATCGCCCGGCCCGGCGGTTCCGCTACGGAACGAGAGGATATCGTTTCCGGCGTCGCCGTCGTAGCTGCTCACGCCGGTGCCAACGATCAGGACGTCATCGCCGCCAGCGCCGCTCAGCGAGTCGATTCCACCCAGCCCACTGATCGTGTTCGCCGCATCGTTCCCGAACAACGTGTCGTCACCGATGAGCGAGCCGTCGAGATTCTCGATGCTCGTATAGGTATCGATACCCAAGCCGAGTGCGCTGAGATCGGCGGTGCCGTTGCCGCCCGCGCCAAGTGTCACCGTCACGCCGGTGCCGTGATTGCGGTAGGAGAGCGTGTTGTTGCCGGTGCCGCCGTTGAGCGTGTCGTTGCCGAGGCCGCCCTGCAACACGTCGTCGCCGCCGCCGCCCGACAGCACGTTGTCGGAGTCGTTGCCGGTGAGGGTGTCGCCGCCAGTGCCGCCCAGGACGTTTTCGATGCCGCTGTAAGTGTCGGTGCCTTGAACGGTTGCGGTTCCATTGCCGCCAGCCGCGAGAGCAAACGTGAAACCAGGCGCGCTTTGGAAGGCTATCGTATCGCTGCCGCCGCCGCCGGCAAGCGTGTCGTCACCCAAGCCGCCGTCTAAGATGTTGGCGGCATTGTTTCCCGTGATGACATTGCCGAGCGAGTTCCCAGTGCCGTTGATAGCGCCCGCACCCGTCAGTGTCAGCTTCTCGAGCCCCGTTCCGAGCGTCCGGGTCACGCTCGACTTGACGAGATCGATGCCGCCCGTGTCGGTCGTGACGTCGCCGGCGGCATTGACGATGAACGTATCGTTGCCGGCGCCGCCCTTCATCTTGTCGTTGCCGAGGCCACCGTCCAGCGTGTCGTTGCCGGCATCGCCGAACAGCTTGTCATTGCCGAGGCCCCCGAACAGCTTGTCGGTGCCGGTGCCGCCTTTCAGCGTGTCGTTGCCGCCGTTGCCGTAGAGATCGTCGTTGCCGGCGAGCCCGAGCAGCGTGTTGCTCGCGCCCGTGTCCCGCAGGACGTCGCGTCTATTGGTGCCTCTGATCGTCGCCATGGTGGACCTCCCGTATGGTCGTATGTGTGGTTCAACTCATCGGTCTCGGCCGGGCCCGATTGCGCCGTAGCCAGCCTTCCGATGAGATCGCTACCAAGCGCCCGGCATTCGCACATCATCAATATTGATGAGACGACGGATTTTCCGGCCAGCGCGCAACGGCGCTGGACAATGCGTTGGAAAGAGTGGAAAGGGGCGTTGCATCAGCCGGTTGGGTGCCAGAGATCGTCCGTTTAGAGCTCTCCACGGGCGTCTCTCCACGATTTCCGGAAAGTCTCTTTTCCGCCGGAATCCGGCGAACTATGCTGAGGCCTTCCCGTCAACCACGCCAGGCGCCAATGCCCCCCGCCAAATCCCACTGCCGGCTCTACCTGACCCTCGAAACCGATGCCCACGGCAGCGGGCTCGAACGGCTCGAGGCCGCGCTCGCGGCGGGCGGCGAGGCGGTCGCCTGCGTGTTAATCCGAATTCGCGACAAGGCTGCGAGCCATCACGCCGAGCTGCGGACGGCGGTCCGTCGCGTGCAGGCCTTGGACGTCGCCGTGCTGATCGCGGACGACGCGGAGCTGGCCCGTCAACTCGGCGCCGACGGCGTGCACCTTTCCGCAACAGGCGACGAGGCCGAGGCCCGCGGCCGCTATGCCATCGCCCGCGCTAGCCTCGGCAGCGAGCGGACCGTCGGCGCCTCGGCCGGGTTGTCGAAGCATATGGCCATGGTGCTGGGCGAGATCGGTGCCGATTACGTGGCCTTCGAGCCCGCCGCCGGCGACGGGGATGCCGACGCCGGGGCCGAGCTCGCCGAGTGGTGGTCGGCGCTGTTCGAAGTCCCGGCCGTGGCACTTGGTATTACGAGCGCCGCCGAAGCCGACCGGCTCGCCTCGGCCGGCGTCGAATTCGCCGGCGTGGCACTCGATGCGGGGCCTGCCGATCAGCTCGCCCGCCATGTCGCGCGCATGGTCGAGGTGATCGCCACGGCTGAGTCCGTCTGATGCGGCCGCTCGTCTTGATAATCCTGCTGCTGCTCGCGCCGGGCCTTGCCGTCGCGCAAGAGGCGGCTGATGAAGCGCCAACGGCTGGCCTTGCCGCCGATCCGGCCTTCGCCGCCTTCGACGACGGCCGCTTCGTCACCGCCCTCGACCTCGCCAAGACACAAGCGGCGACGGGCGAGGCGGCGGCGCATACGCTCATCGGCCGCATCTATGCCGAAGGCCTCGGCGTCGACCGAAACGTCAAGGAGGCCGCGCAGTGGTACAAGTTGGGCGCCGACCTCGGCGATACGAACGCGATGTTTGCGCTCGGCCACTTGCATCTCAGCGGCAACGGCGTTGCCAAAAGCTACAAGGCCGCCGCCGACTGGTTCGAGGCGGCGGGCAAGCGCGGGCATTCGCTCGCCGCCTACAATCTGGCGCTCATCTATGCCTCGGGCGACGGCCGGCGGCAGAATCTCGAGACGGCGGCGAAGCTCTTCACGCAGGCGGCCGAGGCCGGGCATCCGCCGGCCGAGTACGACCTCGGCGTGCTCTACACGAAGGGCGAGGGGGTAGAGCCGGACGACGAGAAAGCGGCGCATTGGATCGGCCGCGCCGCCGAGGCCGGTTACGTCGATGCGCAAATCGAGTTCGCGATTTTGCTGTTCAAGGGGCGGGGTGTCGCGCAGGACGAGGCGCGCGGTGCCTGGTTTCTGCTGGCGGCGGCGGAGAAGGGGAATGCGATCGCGCAGAACCGGCTGGCGCGGCTCTACGCCTTCGGCGTCGTCTTCGAGAAGCATCTGCCGACGGCGGCGAAGTGGCACCTGATCGCGCGGGGCGCCGGGGCAAGCGATCTGGAACTCGATTTCCTGATCGCCAAGCTGACGCCGGAGCGGCGCGCCGAGGCCGAGGAGGAAGCGCAAGCCTGGCGAGACCGGGCGGCGGCGTTCTATTGAGTCCTCACGGCCATTTCACCACCGGCGGCATGGACGACAGGATGCTGTCGACATTGCCGCCGGTCTTGAGGCCGAAGATGGTGCCGCGGTCGTAGAGCAGGTTGAACTCGACATAGCGGCCGCGGCGGATCAATTGCTCCTCGCGATCGGCCTCGGTCCAGGGTTTAGCGAAATTCGCGCGCACGAGCTTCGGGTAGATGTCGTGGAAGGCGCGGCCGGCGTCTTGCGTGAAGGCGAGGTCGGCCTCCCAGTCGCCGGAATTGAGATAGTCGAAGAAGATGCCGCCGACGCCGCGCATCTCGCCCCTGTGCTTCAGGAAGAAGTATTCGTCGCACCACTCTTTGTAGCGCGCGTAGTCGGCAACGGCGTGAGGCGTGCAAGCGGACTTCATCGCGGCATGGAACGCCAGAGTGTCCGGGTCCTCTTGCGTCCGCCGGCGGTCGAGCACGGGGGTGAGATCCGCGCCTCCCCCGAACCAGGCTTTCGAGGTCACGACGAAGCGCGTGTTCATGTGCACGGCGGGTACGTTGGGGTTCTGCGGATGCGCGATGAGCGAGATGCCGGAGGCCCAGAAACGCGGGTCGGTCTCGGCGCCGGGGATCTGCTTGGCGAACTCGGGCGCGAAGGTGCCGTGCACGGTCGAGGTGTGCACGCCGACCTTTTCGAAGACGCGGCCTTGCATGAGGCTCATGATGCCGCCGCCACCGTCGGCGCCCGTGTGATCGGTGCGTTTCCAGGGCGTGCGCGTGAAGCGGCCGGGCGCGTGATCGGCAAACAGCGCGGAAGCTGGAAGGTCATCCTCGACCCGCTCGAAGGCCGCGCAGATGTTGTCGCGCAAATGCTCGAACCAAGCGCGCGCCTTGACCTGGCGGCTTGGCAGCAAATCGATCTCGTCGGCGGGCATGGGCATGGCGGCGGCTGCGGGCATGGTTGATCTCCGAGGCTCTATAGCACGACCGGGCCAAGGCGCATCCCGGCGGCGGCCGAGAAGGTTTCTCGGATTGGACGGTGGGCTTGGCCTTGATCTGGCGCAATCGCTGCGGCTGGCGGTGTTTCAGTTTGAAATCTTTTCAAGCGCTCTGAGCCGGAAAAGGGGCACGCTGCCGATCATACCCTCGGTTGTCATCCCGGGCACAAGGCCCGGTATGACAACCGAATGTGTGACGACCGGTAAGTGACTCACTGTCGCGCTTTTTGTTTTGCCCCCGTTCACACTTCCGCCTATAAAAAGCGCCGACCCCAAATCCCACACAGGACGAGACCGCGCGCAAGCGCCCTTGGCACCCCCATGTTCCGCTGGTTCGAGACGCACATCGACCCGTTCGATCCGGGGTCTGAGACGCGGCCGCCCGAGGGGCTCTTGCCGTTCTACTGGCACTATCTGAAACCGGTCTGGCCCTACTTCGTCGCGCTGCTCGTCATCGGCTTGGTCGGCTCGCTCATCGAGGTGTCGCTGTTCGCCTATATCGGCTCGCTCGTCGATCTGATGAAGGACGCCGCGAGCCCTAACGCCTTCTTCGCCGAGCACGGGTGGCTCCTCATCTGGATGGCGTCCGTCGCGCTCGTCTGGCGGCCATTGGTCTTTGCCGTCAGCGATCTCGTCAAGAACCAGATGATCTCGCCGCCCTTCACCAACCGCATCCGCTGGCAGACGCATCGGTGGGTGCTGAGGCAAAGCCTCGGCTATTTCCAGAACGATTTCGCCGGCCGCATCGCCAACAAAATCATGCAGACGGCGCCGGCGTTACGCGAATCCATCACGCAATGCGTCGAGGCGATCTGGTTCGTGCTCGTCTACACGCTGTCGGCGCTCTGGCTGTTCGCGCAAGCCGATACCCGGCTGACGGTGCCGCTGCTGATCTGGCTCGTGGGCTACATCTGGTCACTCTGGTACTTCGTGCCGAAGATCAAGGACCGCGCCGTCGCCAATGCCGAAGCCCGCTCGATGCTGACGGGCCGCATCGTCGACAGCTACACGAACATCTCCACCGTCAAGCTCTTCGCGCACGCCGACCGCGAGGACTCCTATGCCGCCGCCGCCATGCAGGAGCACATGGACACCTTCAAGGCGCAGCTCCGCACCATCACCTACATGAACGTGACGGTGTGGACGATGAACGGCGCACTGATGGTCGGAACGTCCGGCGTCGCGCTCTGGCTGTGGTCGCAGGGCGCGGTGACGATTGGCGCGGTAGCGCTGGCGGCCGGCCTCTCGATCCGCATCGTCAACATGTCCGGCTGGATCATGTGGGTGGTGACCGGCATCTTCGAGAACATCGGCGCCGTGCAGGAGGGCATGGAGACGATCTCGCGCGCGCATGAGGTGGTCGATGCGCCCGAGGCCAAGCCGTTGCAGGTGCCGAAGGGCGAGATCCGCTACGACGGCATCCGTTTCCACTACGGCAAGGAGACGGGCGTCATCGACGAGCTGTCGCTCGTCATCCGGCCGGGCGAGAAGGTCGGGCTCGTCGGCCGCTCGGGCGCGGGCAAGTCGACGCTCGTCAATTTGCTCTTGCGCTTCTACGACCTGGAGGGCGGCCGCATCCTGATCGATGGCCAGGATATCTCCCAGGTGACGCAGGACAGCCTGCGCGCCAATATCGGTATGGTGACGCAAGACACGTCATTGCTGCACCGGTCGGTGATCGACAACATTCTCTACGGCAAGCCGGAGGCGAGCGAGGCGGAGGCCATGGCGGCGGCGAAAAAAGCACAGGCGCACGCCTTCGTGCCCTTGCTCCAGGACTTCAAGGGCCGCAAGGGCTACCACGCCCATGTCGGCGAGCGCGGCGTGAAACTCTCGGGCGGCCAGCGTCAGCGCGTCGCCATTGCCCGCGTGCTGCTCAAGAACGCGCCGATCCTGATTCTGGACGAAGCGACGAGCGCGCTCGACAGCGAGGTCGAGGCCGCGATCCAGGAGCAGCTCTACAACCTGATGGAAGGCAAGACAGTGATCGCCATTGCGCATCGCCTGTCGACGATTGCCGCCATGGATCGCCTCGTCATCATGGACGAGGGTGCCATCGTGGAAGAGGGGAGTCACAAGGCGCTGCTCCAGCAGGGCGGTCTTTATGCCGATCTGTGGGCGCGCCAGTCGGGCGGGTTCCTGGCGAAGGAGGCGGCCGAATAGGGGAGAAAAAGTCAGAACTTCAGTCGGGTTGAACTGCGTACCCGTATGTCATTGTGCTGCGTAATGGGGGTGTTCATGTTGGTATTGCGTATCGGAGCTCGGCGCCGGCAAGGCGCGGGGCAGTGGAAGTGTTTGCTTCTCGCAACCGTGGCCGTGGCCGCGCTTGGGGGCATGGCCCAGGCGGCCGATCTTGGCGAGGCGGAGGCCGCCCCGGAGGCGGCGGTCGTCGCCAGCGGACCAAGGTTCGAGGCCTCGGTTTCGGCCGGCGTCCTCAATGGCGCCTCGCATGAGCTGGTCTACGATCCAGCCAGCGGCAAGAAAATCAGCGAGCTCATCTGGACGCTGGATGATGTCGCCGTTGTCGGTGGAGGCGTGGCCTACAACCCGGCATCCTGGCTGTCGCTCAATCTCAACGGCTGGATCAACGCCAGCGATCCGGCGACGATGGACGATTTCGACTGGTTGTCGCCCGCTCATACGGATTGGTCCGACTGGTCTCATCACGATGCCACCGATCTCGACCAGGCCTGGATGCTCGATGCTTCGGCCGGGCTCGCGATCTGGCAGTCGGCGGGCGTCGAGGTCGAGGCCATCGCCGGCTACCGGCGCGACCGGTTCGACTGGTCGGCCTCTGGCGGCTCATTCATCTATTCGGGCTTCGGCTACCGGGATAGCCGCGGCGAGTTCACCCCTGGCGAGCCTGTGATCAGCTACCGGCAGGACTACTCGACGCCCTATCTGGGTATCGGCGGCACGCTGACATCCGGCGAGCTGACGCTCAAGGCGCGGGTCGAAGGCTCGTGGTGGGTCCAAGCGGAGGACCGCGACATCCACCATCTCCGCGACCTCGTGTTCCGCGAAGAGTTCGAGGACGGGCGCATGGTGCAAGCGACGGTGGAGCTCGACTACCGGGTGACCGAGAAGGTCACCCTCAAGGCCGGTTGGCAACATCTCAGCTACGACGAGATGAAAGGGCCGACGGAGATTTCCAGCCACTCGACGGGAACGCTTCTCAACTTTATCCCGGGTGATGCCGCCGGCGCCGACCACACCTCCGACATCGTCTCGGTGGGGCTCTCGGTGGCGCTCGACTGAGGCTTCCCGTGTGACGCGCCCTTGTGCGGGCGTGCTGGCCGCCATGCCGGATCGCGCATTGCGAAGGGGATGGACAGGGGCCTAGTCTCACTTGGAAAGTTTCCAAGTGGAGGCCCCTGCCATGCCTTTCGCCGAATTCGATCGCTTCGATGCCCTGGGTCTCGCCGAGCAGGTGCGGGAGGGGCATGTCTCCGCCGCCGAGCTGGTCGAGACGGTGATCTCCCGGATCGAGGCGTTGAACCCCAAGCTCAACGCCGTCACCATCAAAACTTACGAGCAAGCGCGCAAACGTGCCGCGAGCCCGCCCAGGCATGGCCCCTTCGCGGGCGTGCCCTGGCTCGCCAAGGACCTCTTCACCTCCTGGCCGGGCGTCCCCTCGACCGGCAGCTGCAGCTACCTCAAGGACATCGTTCCCGACCATCACAGCGAGATCACACGCAAGACGGAGCAGGCGGGCTTCATCCTGGTCGGCAAGACCAATGTGCCCGAATTCGGCTGGTGCCTGTCGACCGAGCCGCCGTTCCGGGGTGTCACCAAGAACCCGTGGGACACGAGGCTGGTGCCCGGTGGCTCGAGTGGCGGCTCGGCGGTAGCGGTCGCGGCCGGCATCCTGCCGATGGCGGACGCGAGCGATGGCGCGGGCTCGATCCGCGTTCCGGCGGCGATCAACGGGCTCGTGGGGCTCAAGCCCTCGCGCGGTCGCATCACCTTCGCGCCCGACGCCGCCGATTTCTGGCACGGCGGCGCGCACTTCTTCTGCGTCTCGCGGAGCGTGCGCGACAGCGCAGCCTTCCTCGATGCGCAAGAGGGCGCGCTGCCGGGCGATCCCTACAACACACCGAGGCCGACCGCGCCGTATCTCTCGGAGGTCACGCGCGGGCGGCAGGGTTTGCGGCTCGGAGTCTCGACCTCGAACCCGCGCGGCGACGGCGTCTCGGCGGACGTGAAGGCTGCCGTGATGGGCGCCGCGAAAATCGCCGAGGGCCTCGGCCACTATGTCGATGAGTTCGATTTCAGATACGATTTCGAGCCGGTCTGGAACGCCTATAACGGCATCATCCAGGTCGAGACGGCCGGATACTTCGACTACATCGCTGGCGTCGTCGGCCGGCCGGTCAAGGAGGACGAGCTGACGCGGGTCATCTGGACCTCGAAGGAAAAAGGCAAGACCATTTCCGGCCTTCAGCACGCCGCCGACATCGCCGCCTGCCGCATCGCCTCCCGCCAGATCGCGATGCAGATGGCCCGCTTCGATGCCGTGCTGCTGCCGGCGCTGCCGCAAGGCACGCGGCCGCTCGGCTATTACGACATGTCGATGGACATCGACGCCTACAATGCCGGGCCGATGGGCGAGGACAATCCGTTCATGTTCGCCTTCAACGTCTCGGGTCAGCCGGCGATGAGCCTGCCGCTCGGCATTTCCTCGACCGGAGTTCCGATCGGCGTCCAGCTCGTCGGCCGGCCGGCGGACGAGGCGATGCTGTTTGATCTCGCCGGCCAGTTCGAGGTCGCCGCCCCCTGGTGGCACCGGCGGCCGGGAGTGCACGCGGCGGCGTGATTGCGAATAGGCCCACGGGTGCGCGACTGCTGTGGAGTGCGCGATTCTCACCGTGCCCTTTCCTCCCCCTTTTTATGGGGGAGGACCGCGCGCCTTGGACTTAGATGCGTAGCAGCTAAGTCCTTAGGCGCGCCAAGGTGGGGGTGCTGGTTCGGCGTCGCGAGATGTTGCGAGTTGACAGGACCTTGTGTAGGCCATCGACGTTGTCGTCGAAGACGCCACCCAAGTCATGGCACGGCGAAGCTTGTGCGTGGACATTGGCCGTCGAAAAAGAGGATAACATTATGCTTGCGGGGCAAGCACCCCCACCTATGTTCGCCAAGGGCTTAGCTTGCGCTAAACCCAAGGCGAACCGTCCTCCCCCGTCGCGCC
>JANNSX010000052.1:0-8388 GCA_031403155.1 Hyphomicrobiaceae bacterium | reverse complement strand
CTTGCACGTAGCACAAGCTACGTGCTGCACTGTGCTCCTGCCGGATCGGCTCGGGACTCCGCGATCAGGCGTACCAGCGATTTCTGATATCGGGTACTAGGCAGCGTCGCGCAATGTGGCCTCCACAAACTCAGCGAGAGCACTTTCTTTCAACCAACCGGTGTCCACCTGGAAGGGCCAGTGCCTTAACTCACCTTGCGGGCCGCCTCTGCCTCACCGATACTTCGGCGGCGACACGGGGCCGCCTCACATGACCACCCAAGACTCCGCCACTTCCTTCATCGACGGCCTGAAGCCCGTTTTCATGGTGCTGCTCGCCGTGCTGTTCATGGAGGCCGGGCTCGGCATCCTGTCGCCGCTCGTCTACACGCTGCTCGCCCGCCAGGACGTCCCGGCGCTGCTGATCGGCGCGGTCAACTCGGCCTATCACCTGGCGTTCCTCTTGGGCACGCTCACCTGCCACCGCATCATCGATCGCGTCGGGCATGCGCGCGCCTTCACGGTGTTCGCGGCGGTGGCGGCCAATGCGGCTGCCGCCCACATCGTGCTCGCGCTCCCGATCGCCTGGGTAATCCTGCACGCGGTCGTCGGCTATGCGCTGGCCGGGCTTTCGGTCATCGTCGAAAGCTGGCTCAACGACAAGGCGACGGAGACCAATCGCGGTACCATCTTCGGCGTCTACATGGCGGCGTCGTGGGCCGCGAGCGGGCTCGGGCCGCTGGCCCTCAACTACCAGGAGACGTTCGGTGCCGCCGTGCTCTTCACGGTGGTGACGGGCCTGCTCATCACCGCGCTGGTGCCGATGTCGCTGACGGTCGTCTCCAATCCCGACATCGAGGAGCGGACGCACTTGCCGCTCGTCAAGCTCATCGCCGCCTCGCCGACCGGGGTTGCGACTTGTTTCACGGTCGGCCTCGGCTCGTCGGCTTTCTACGGACTGCTGCCGTCCTATGCGACGAGCACGGGACTTTCCAACAACCAGCTCGCGTGGTTGCTGACGGGGGCCACCGTCGCCGGCTTCCTGATGCAGTTCCCCATCGGCTGGCTGTCGGACCATATCGGCCGCCGGCCGCTGATCCTCGCTTCCGCCGCGACCTCGGCGGCCTTGTCGCTCGCGGTCGTGCTCATGCCCTTCGAGAGCTACACGGTGTTGTTCTGGGTGATCGTGGGGCTCAGCGCCATGATGGCGCCGCTCTACGCCTTGGGCATCGGGCAGACCAACGACTACATCACCAGGGACCAGTTCGTTGCCGCGAGCGCCGGCCTGCTGTTTATCTGGGCGCTCGGCGCCACCGCCGGCCCGGTCGCCGCCGGCTACATCATGGACAGCACCGGCACCATCAGCCTCTTCTGGTATCTGGCGATCTGCCAGGGCGCACTCGCCGTGTTCACGCTGCTGCGCATGCTGCTCCGCCGCGCGCCGACACCCGAGGAGCAAAGCGACTATGTGCCGGTGCCGGTCACTCCCATGACATCCACCAGCCTCGGCGCTCCCGAGCTCGATCCGCGCGCCGTGCACCGCAAGCACCCGCACAAGAAACCAGCGGATGAGTAAGACCGAACCGCAGAATGCTCGCCCGGTCGGGTGGCCCCAAAGGGGCCTTGGACTGTAGCCACGGGTGAAGCGGGAGGCTGGGCCTTGGCCAAGCCTCGCAGCGAAACCCGTGGAGGAAAGGTTGCGTGATACTGCCCCGGCAGGGGCAGAGGAGGACCGCTCCATGCTGCCTCCGCCCCTTTGGGGCGGGGCGACGGGAGTGACGTTTCCACGGGTTTACTGCGCTCACCCGTGGCTACAGATCCCAGCCCCTTCGGGGCTTGGCCGACCTCGCCACAGTAGACGAACCGGGCTTCGATGCGAGCGAGGCAATTTGGGGTTTGGTATGAGGCAGGAACCGCAGGACCTGCCCCCAAGCCGACGCTCGCACGACCATTACAACGAAACAGGCCACGGCGTCGCCGCCATGGCCTGTTGAAAACACCGGAGCATGAGGACGAGGCAATTACCGCGAATAGAACTCGACGACCAGATGCGGCTCCATCTTCACGGGATAGGGCACATCAGCAAAAGCGGGGACTCGGATGTAGTTGGCGACCTGCTTGTTGTGGTCGACAGTGATGTAGTCGGGCGTCTCGCGCTCGGCCGACTGGCTGGCGTCGAGCACCATCGGCAGCTCGCGCGATTTTTCCTTCAGCACGATCTCGTCGCCGACCTTGCAGCGGTAGCTCGGCACGTTGACGCGCCGGCCATTCACCTTCACGTGCCCGTGGTTCACCAGCTGGCGGGCGGCGAACATGGTCGGCACGAATTTGGCGCGGTAGCAGATCGCGTCGAGCCGGCTCTCGAGAATGCCGATCAGATGCTCGGAGGTGTCGCCCTTGAGGCGCGTCGCCTCCTGGTAGATGGTCTTGAACTGGCGCTCGCCGATGTTGGCGTAGTAGCCCTTCAGCTTCTGCTTGGCCTTGAGCTGGGTGCCGAAGTCGGAGGTCTTGCCGCGGCGGCGCTGGCCGTGCTGGCCGGGGCCGTACTCGCGCTTGTTCAAGGGGCTCTTCGGCCGCCCCCAGATGTTCTCGCCCATACGGCGATCGATTTTGTGCTTGGCAGTGACGCGTTTGGTCATCTTGGGCTTCTCCTATCCGCTGACCAGCGCAGGCGTTTTGCCTGCGGGGCGGGCCCTCCTGGAGCATCCTTTTTGTTTGGCGGGCTCGTCCCCGAAAACCGGAAACCACTTTTCGGCGAGCACGCCTGGATGCTTGACAGATCCGAACCGAGCCTCGGCTAAGATCACGGGCACGCAAATCAAACGCGGACCATTTCCGGCCCGCGCTGGTGGTCTTATGTGGGATTGCCGGGCGGGTGTCAACCAAGCCCGAAGGCGGCCAACCGGCAGCTCGCTACTGCGCCGAGGTCTTCTGCTTCACGGACTCGATGTACTCTTTGATGTCCACCCGGATTTTTTCCTTCTGATCGTCAGAGCACTCGACCTCGTTCTGCGCGCTCGAATCCTTCTCGATCGTGGTGTCGTTCTCCTGGATCGTGATCTTCATGCCACCGGCCAGCAGTTGTACCGTAAACGTGTGGAGGTTGTGGATGTAGAGCATCTGCTGGTCGGTCCAGGTTTTCTTCTGCTCCTCCGCCCGCATGAGCGTCTGGTAGTTTGCGACTTGCTCGTCCACGAGCCCGCAGATCTGGGCGTGCGCCGACAGCCGGGCGATCTCGATGATGTGGCGCGCCACATCGATCGGGACGATCACCTCGTCCTTCTTCGCACGGTCGACGACGATCACTTTGCCCTCGGGCGTCGTGAACTTGTTGGGAAGCGTTTTCCAGGCCCAGTCCATCAGCACGGTGATGGATTTATCGGACAGCTTGTCGGCCGCTACGGCCGGTGCCGCAGCTGCGAAAACGGCAACGCAAACAACGCCCGTTGCCCACGCGGCGAGCGCCTTCATGACCCTCATCAATTCACCCCAGCCCTGTCTATGTCGGTCTTGTTTTGGTTGATCGGGACGCTACCACCGACGGCGGGCAATGTCCTATCCCAAATCGGGGCGGAACTATGGCTGTGGGTCGCCGCGACGGTGCCTGTAAGTCAGGGCCGCGACCACCCCCCGCAGCGTCCTGACCTCCTGCTCGCTCGGCTCCATGCGCTGGATGAGAGTGCGGATATTGCGGACCATGGAAGCCCGTTTTTCCGGCGGTTTCAGGAAGCCTGCGGCGTCGAGTTCGGCCTCCATATGCTCGAAGAGCCCGAGCACCTGGTCCTTTGTGGCGAGCGGCCCGCCGCGGGGCCGCGGCCCAGCCTCCAATTCCTGTTCCTTCGGCGTCACGCGGCCAAGCGTCCCACGCCGTGCGGTCTTGAGCCATTCGTAGCCCACCAGCAACACCGCCTGGGCGAGGTTGAGCGACGCGAACCGGGGATTGACCGGGGCCATGACGATGGCGTCGGCAAGGGCGATGTCGTCGCTCTCGAGCCCTTGCCGCTCGGGCCCGAACAGGATGCCGCAGCGCTCGCCCCGCTCGATCCGGGTGAGCAGCTCGGCGGCGGCCTGTTCCGGCGACAGCAGCGGCTTGTCCATATGGCGCTGCCGGGCGGTGGTGGCGCAGACCCAGTGGAGGTCGCCGAGGGCCCGGGGAAGATCCGGATAGGCGATGGCCTGGTCGATGACGTAGTTGGCGCCGGAGGCCGCAAAGCGCGCCTTCTCATTGGGCCAGCCGTCGCGGGGGTCGACGAGGCGCAGCTCCTCCAGGCCGAAATTCGCCATGGCGCGAGCGACCATGCCGATATTCTCGGCCATCTGCGGTCGGACGACGATGACCGCGGGGGCGTCGGCCTCATCCGCGCCCGCCATCCGCTTCGCGCGCGGGTTGGTCTCCTTGAGCATCCGCCGGTGGACGCGCCTTGCGAGGTAGAACACCTCCTCGCCAGCCCAAGACTTGGCGAGGTGATCGAGGGAGGGCACGGTTTCAAGCGGGAGCGGACCGCCGGGCGAGAGCGTCAGCCCGGTATCGGCGACCGACACGGCGCTGAACTGGGCGAGATACTGGTCGAGGGACTTGAGCCCCTTCGCCTCGCTCGCCAGCCGGCAACCCCGGCAATGAGCGCCAGCCCGGTCACAGGCCCGGTCGGCGCAGTAGTTAACGGCATCCGATAGGCCCACACGGCCAAGCGGCGGGTCACCCAAGGCATCGCCGGCCGCAAGCCCTTCGGCATAGGCGCGGTTGACGATATCGATGACGCGAAGGCCCGAAGCCTCGTGCGTCGGCTCTCCGGCGATGACGGCAATGCTCACAGGCGCTCGCTGGCTTCCGAATTGACCCCCGCCCGGCCCCTTTGGCCGATCCCGAGCACCATGGCAAGGCCGAGGAGGACGACGGACCCACCCGCGAGTTGTACCGGCGCCAGCCGCTCGCCGAGCACAGCTGCACTGACGATGACGCCGACGACCGGCATCAGCAGCAGGAAAGGGGCGATCCGGGCGAGCGGATTGCGCTCGATCAGCACGTACCAGGTCAGGTTGCCGACGCCGAAGCCGAGCCCCGTCAGCAGCGCCAGGGAGCCCCATTGCACCGCCGTTGCGCTCGTGAGCGCGGCGATCTGCCCTGTCTCGAGCAGGAGCGAGCCGATCAGCAGTTGCGGGACCGCGTGCAGGCCAACCAGCGCGAAGAGCTTGGGCGCCTGATCGCGGCCGAGACGGCGGACGAGCGCCTGGCCGATCGCCCAGACGAGGGCGCCCGCCAGCACGAGGGCGAGCGGCACGATGGGCGGCGGCGTTTCGGGCAGACCGGCGATGACGACGACGCCGGGGAAGGCAACCGACACGCCCACCAGCTGCCATGCCGTCACACGGGTGCCGTTGATGACCCGGTCGGCAAGGACGGAGATCGGCACCTGGGTCTGCAGCACGATGACCGCGACCGAGGCATCGAGCCCGGCGAGGCCGCCAAAGATCAGGATGGCCTGAACGCTCCCGACGAGAGCGGCGAGGAGGAAGGCCGGCCAGAATGAGGTCTGGAACCTTCCCGGATAGAGCAGGCAGAACATGACCGCGACGAAGGCATAGACGCCGGTGAAAAGAAGCAAGGGCGGGAAGTGCTCGGTCGCGGGCTTGCCCAGCGTGAAGGCGATTCCCCAGATGACGGGGAACAGCAGGGCAAGCAGGAGGTCGCGGCGAGTCATGGCCGAGGCATAGCACGCCGGCCGGGGCTTGGGGTCAGACCCTGGTTCGGCCTCAATGTGTAGGCTCAGACCCGCAGGGTCTGAGCCTAAGTGAGCGCCAGGTGTGCGCCTTTCCTGCCGTGCATCCCCGATCCGCGCGGCCCATCCATTGGAGTTCGACGGAGGAATGGGGCAGAGTTTGGCGGCGTGCCCGATCGGAGAACCTGCCCGTGTCCGACTTGTCCCCCGCCGCCTCCCTCGCGACACTGCTCGGCGAAACGAGCCTGCAGGCCGCGGCCATGCCCGACCGCGTGGCGCTCATTTGGGAGGACGGGCAGCGCACCTATGCCGAGCTCCGCGAGAACGCGCTCCGGCTCGCAGCGGCGTTGCGCGCGCGCGGCCTCTCAGACGGCGACCGCGTCGCGACCTTCCTCATGAACCGTGGCGAGACCTTCGAGCTCTACTTCGCCTGTGCCTATGCCGGGCTGACGCTCGTCCCCATCAGCTTCCGCCTGACGGCCGCCGAGGTTGCGCTCATCCTCACCGACTGCACGCCGAAGATCGTGCTCACCGATACGGCACACTGTGAAACCATCGACGCGGCGGTGGCGCGCGGCCTGCCGGGCACTCCAGTCTTGATACTCGAAACGCATGCGCCTGGACGCGACTACGAAGCCCTCATCGCCTCGGGCGCGCCGTTACCACCTGCCGCGCACTCTACGACGCCGGTCCAGCTCATCCTCTACACCTCCGGCACGACGGGGCGCCCGAAAGGCGTGCCCCTGACGCACACGAACATCCTGTGGGCGGCCTTCCAGCAGGTGGCGTTCATGCGAGGATTGAATGTCAGCTCGGTCATGCTGATCGTCGGGCCGATGTACAATACGGCCGGCATCAATGAATCCTCTATTCCCACTTTCCTCGTCGGCGGCACGGTTGCGATCCTGCCGAGCACGGGCTGGACGCCCGAGCGCTTCGGTCAGTTCGTCGAGCGCTTCCAGGCGACGCACGCCCTGCTCTTCCCCTCGATGATGCTGCCGATCCTCGATGCGGATGGGCGGAGCGCTCTCCCTCTCGGGAGCTTGCGCTATGTTTACACGGGCGGCGAGAACTGCCCGCCGGCATTGTTGGCGGCCTGGCGCAAGCGTTTTCCGGACAAGCGCCTCGCGGTCGCCTACGGCTCGACCGAGTCCGGTTTCCCCACCATCATCGAGGACGAGGAGATCGAGCGCTATCCAGGCTCCGTCGGCCGCACCGTGTTCGGCCAGTCGGTGCGCATCGTCTCCGACGAAGGCCAGGTGCTCGGGCCAGGAGAAATCGGCGAGGTCTGGACGGCCGGCCCGGGCGTCATCTCGAGCTACTGGAACGCGCCCGAGATCGATGCGGTGACGTTTCGGCACGGCTGGCTCAAGATGGGCGACCTCGGTCGCATGAACGAGGACGGGCACCTCTACATCGTCGGCCGCACCAAGGACATGATCATCTCCAAGGGGCAGAACATCTACCCGGCCGAGGTCGAGAATGCACTACGCGGCCATCCCGGCCTGGCGGACGTCACCGTCGTCGGCGTGCCGGATCAGGAGTTCGGCGAAGCGGTCTGCGCGGCGGTGATCCCGCGCGAGGGTGCCCGGATCGATCCCGAAGAGATCATCGCCTTCACTCGCCAGACGCTCGCCTCCTACAAGAAACCTCGCCACATCGTTGTCCTCGACGTGTTTCCGCGCGGACTGTCCGGCAAAGTGAAAAAGGACGAGGTGGCAAAGACCTGTCGCGAGCGGTTGGGACTTGCAGGAGGAATTCCGGATGGCCGCTGAGCACGACGGCTGGAAGCCGCTGATGGCGGAACTCAAGGCGCGCCGCCAACGCGCGCTCGAAGCCGGCGGCCCCGATCGCATCGCCCGCGAGCATCGCCTCGGGCGACGCACCGCGCGCGAGCGTATCGCCGACTTGACCGATCCCGGCAGCTTCCTCGAGTTCGGCATGCTGGTCACGACGCCGACCGAGAAGGGCGAGATGGGCCCGACCTTCCTCTGCGGCTTGGCCGAGATCGACGGCCGGCCGGTTGCCATCGGGGCGGAAGATTTCACCGTCGAGGGCGGGGCGGTCGGCGTCCATCTCCAGCGCATCAAGGGCAGCTGGGGCGGCTTCATCGAGGAGCTGGCGCTCGGCTATCGCGTGCCGCTGATCCTCCTCATGCAGGGCACTGGCGGCAGCGTTTTGATCCAGGAGTTGAAAGGCTACGCCGAGCTGCAGGCGACCAATCCGGTCTATTCCGTCTTCGAGTTGCTGGAGCAGGTCCCGGTTCTGACCGCCATCTTGGGGCCGACCGCCGGCAGCTCGGCCGCGCGCGCCGCGCTCGCGCATTTCTCCGTCATGTCGAAGGACAATGGCTGCCTCTTCGTCGGCGGCCCTCCGGTCGTCAAGCAGGCGCTGGGGCGCACGGTCGACAAGTTCGAGCTCGGCGGCTGGGAGGTGCAGGTGAAGGCCGCGGGCCTCATCGACAATGCGGCCGAGACCGAGGCGGACGCGCTCGCGCAGATCAAGAGCGCCCTCTCCTACTTCCCGCAGAACACGTCGCACCGGCCGGGCGTCACGCCGGAGGGCGCGTGGGCCGAAAACGACCAGGATGCAATCTTTGCAATCGTCAATCCCGACTCGCGCTGGCCCTATGACGCGCAGGCGCTGATCCGCTGCCTCGCCGACGCCGATACCTTCTTCGAGATCGGTCCCG
>JANNSX010000051.1:0-2738 GCA_031403155.1 Hyphomicrobiaceae bacterium | reverse complement strand
GCCCTTTCGCCGGAACGACTCCGCGCCCGCCGCCGCGACATGCAGATCGTGTTCCAGGACCCCTACGCCTCACTCGATCCGAGGATGCGCATTGTCGACATCGTCGCCGAGCCGCTCGATATCCACGGCATCGGCACGCGGACCCAACGCCGCGAGCGCGTGCGTGCGCTGCTCGACCTCGTCGGCCTGCCGCCGGACGCAGCCGAACGCTACCCGCACGAGTTTTCCGGCGGCCAGCGCCAGCGTATCGGCATCGCGCGCGCGGTGGCGCTCGAGCCCAAGCTCATCATTCTCGACGAGCCGGTCTCCGCCCTCGATGTTTCGATCCAGTCGCAGATCCTGAACCTGCTGATGGATCTGAAGGCCCGCCTCAACCTCTCCTACATCTTCATCTCGCATGACCTCTCCGTCGTCGAGCATGTGAGCGACCGTGTCGGCGTCATGTATCTCGGCCGCATCGTCGAGCTGGCCCCGGCCGAGGAGCTGTTTCGCAAGCCGCGCCACCCCTATACGCAAGCCCTCATCTCGGCCATTCCGGGCGAAGGGGGCCGCGAGCGCATCGTCCTCAAGGGCGATCCCCCGAGCCCCGAAAGTCCACCCACCGGCTGCGCATTCCATCCGCGCTGCCCCAAGGCCTTCGGCGAATGCATGGTGACGCGCCCGGAGCTGGAGCCGGTGCCGGCCGATTTCCGGCACCTGGCGGCCTGCCTGCGCTCCGGCCCGGTCTGATCCCCAGTTCTCATTGGACGAGCGTTCAGCGAGTTGCCAAGGCCGGATCGGAGCGCTAGCTTTGCGATTGATCGGCGGTGACCATCGAGGCCGCCACAATCTTGTGCTGTGCTCGAGTAGAACGGCCCCCCGGCCGCACCCCTTGGAGGAAATCATGCAGACCCGCTCCACCATTCCGATGCTCAGGAAGGGCGTCGATCGCCGCGAGTTCATGAAGGCCGCCGCGGCGCTCGGCCTCGGCTTCACGATGATGCCGCTGACGCCGCGCGCCGCCCGCGCCGACGGCGAAGCGACCTATTTCACCTGGGGTGGCTACGACCTTCCGGAGATGCAGACGAAGTACAAGGCGCAGTTCGGCGCCGATCCACAGTTCGCAACCTATGCCGACACCGAGGAAGGCCTGCAAAAGATGCTCGCCGGCTTCGTGCCGGACGTCATGCATCCCTGTTCGGGTGAAGTCCCGCGCTGGAAGAATGCAGGCGTCATCCAGCCGATCGATACTGGGAAGCTCAAGAACTACGCCAATCTCCTGCCCGAGTTGAAGAACCTTCCCGCTGCCAATCTGGAAGGCAAGGTCTGGATGGTGCCGTGGGAGTGGGGCTTCACCTCGATCACCTATCGCACCGATCTCGTGAAGTTGCCGGACGGCGAGGAGAGCTGGAAAATCCTCTGGGACGAGGCCAACAAGGGCAAGATTTCCATTATCGGCTCGGCCGACGATAGCTGGTGGGTCGGCGCCATCTATGCCGGCGTTAAGTTCGATGGCATCGACAAGGATGAGGCGGCCTACCAGAAAATCAACGAGTTGCTGAAGAAGCAGCGGCCGCTGGTGCGGATGTACTCTTCCAACAGCACGGAGCAGCAGCAAGCGCTCGCCTCCGGCGAGGTCATCGCCGCCATGACCTGGGCGGATGCCGCGACGGCGCTGCTGAAGGAAGGCGTACCGGTCAAATTCGCCCAGCCGAAGGAAGGGACGCTGACTTGGGTCTGCGGCCTCACCATCAACAAAAACGCACCTAATCTCGAGAAGGCCTATGCGCTCATCGACGGCATGCTCGATCCGGAGATCGGCAAGTATTGCATCGAGAGCTTCGGCTATGGCCATTCAAATCCGGCGTCCTACGAGGGCGTCAACCAGGATCAGCTGAAGGCGATCGGCATGGACAAAGGGCCTGAGGCAACCCTCAAGGCCGGGCACTTCTACATTCCGCAGCCCGATGAATTCATGGAAAAACTCTACAAGGATTGGGAGCAGATCAAAGGCGGTCTTTGACCAGGCTCCTGGAACCATCCTGCCGTCGAGCATCGAGGGTCCAGCGTGCTTGTGCCAAGGCCCGAAGCGGGTTCAGGCCGAGAAGGCGCGTCGCCGGCAGACGCGCGGTGGTGCACCGCCCGTCAGACGGTTGAAGCCGTGACGATGCGGTGAGAGACTGACAACGGGGTCCGCAGGGACTCCGTTGCCGTCTCAAATCGGAGTTTGACCGATGCCTCTCTACATTTCGCTCATGCGGCTGACGTCGAAAGGCCTCGCCGAGCTCGGCGACAGCCCGAAGCGGCGCAAAGTGTCGGAGCAGCGCGTGGTAGCGCTCGGCGGCCGTTCCATCGCCTTCTACGCCACGATGGGCGAATACGATTTCGTCCAGGTGTTCGAGATGCCGTCCAACGAAGCGATGCAGCAGTATGTGTTGACGGCGCGGCGCGACGGGTTCGTCGAGCCGCTGGTGATGCCAGCGTTCAGCGCGACGGAGCATGGGCAGATCGTGGCGCAAGTGGTGAGTGGGTGAGTGTGTTGAAAGAGGGCGACCTGCCGGTCGCCCCTACGCAACGGGCTATCTGCGTCCCTGACGTTTGTGTGTGACGGCGTCTCGGCCGTAGCATCTGTGAGTTCAGTCAAGCGACTTTTGGTGCGAATGGCTGCCATTGGCGATCTTCCCTGAGGAGGGTGTTGGCGAGCACGACGAGCTTGCGCATGACGGCCGTGATGGCGACCTTTCGGAGCTTTCCGGCGG
>JANNSX010000050.1:0-3069 GCA_031403155.1 Hyphomicrobiaceae bacterium | reverse complement strand
AGCCAGATCCATGCGCTGCTCTATGTGTCCGAGCGGGCGCTGACGGCCGAAGAGATCGCCCTGCAACTCGGCATCGCCCGCTCGAACGTGTCGAACTCGCTCAAAGAGCTCATCGCCTGGGATCTCATCCGCCGGGTGCCGGTGCGCGGCGACCGGCGCGAGCATTTCGAGGCCGAGACGGATGTGTGGACCATGGTCCGCCGGATCGCCGCTGGCCGCAAATCGCGCGAGATTGATCCCGCCTTGGCGGTGCTGCGTGCGGCGCTCGCCGAGGCCGAGGGGGATCGCGCGGTCAACCCGATCGCCGTCGGCCGCCTCAAGGCGATGCTGAAGTTCATCGAGACGGCGGACACCTGGTACGCCCAGATGCTCGCCCTGCCGAAGTCGAAGCTCTCGGGGCTGATGAAGCTCGGGGCCAAGATCATCAGGTTCCTGCCGGGTGACCGGACCTAACAACCAAGATGCGGGAGCGTGTGCCGTGCGGACAGAGATCGGCGAAAGCGCCCGACGGATTGATCCCATTGAGGAAATCATACCCAGTATCGCCGGCCGGACCTGCGGGCCGCCAGCCGATCTGCGGTTCCGCGCTCTGCTCTCCAAGGCTGAGTGGAACAGGCTCCCCGAGGCTATCCGCCGCCGCTTCACGAAGCGCCTGGGCGATGGCGAGACCGCTGTCTACACCGGCCGCATCGCCGAGGTGGCCATGAGCCGGGCCGGCTTCGTGCTGGCCCAGATCGCCCGGGTCATCGGCGCACCGTTGCCGCTTTCGCGCGACACGGGCGCGGCAAGCGTCGTCACCGTCACCGGGGATCAGCGCTTCGGCGGCCAGGTCTGGACCCGCCTCTACGCGCGGCACGGACGCCTGCCGCAGATCATCCACTCGCGCAAACGCTTTTCCGGCGAGACCGGCCTCGAGGAGCATGTCGGCGGTGGCGTCGGCATGAGCCTGACGCTGTCGGCGAGCGATACGGCGCTGACGTTCACGAGCAAGCACTACTTCCTGGCGATCGGAGAGCGCCGGTTCCGCTTGCCCCCCTGGCTCTCGCCCGGCCGCATGACGCTCGCCCACACCGGGATCGACGCGACGCACTTCGCCTTCACGCTCGACCTGCATCACCCCTGGCTCGGATCGCTGATCCACCAGCGGGTCGTATTCGAGGAGACCCCCACATGACCTCCGACCTACTCTGGACGCTCATCGCGCTACAAATGGTGATGGGCACTTTCGACATGCTCTACCATCACGAGTTCACCGAGCGGCTGGCATGGCGGCCCTCCCAACACCGCGAGCTGCAGCTGCATGCGGTCAGAAACGGCATCTACGCCGTGCTGTTCCTGGTGCTCGGCTGGCTCGAGACGCATGGTGTGTGGGCGTGGGCGGTGATGGCACTTCTCGCCATCGAGGTGCTCATTACCCTGTGGGATTTCGTCGAGGAGGATCTGAGCCGGAAGCTGCCGGCGACCGAGCGCGTCACGCATACGCTGCTCGCGGTCAATTATGGCGCGATCCTGAGCCTCGTGCTGCCGGTGCTCATCGGCTGGGCGGACCTGCCGAGTGCTCTCATCGTCGCGCCGGTCGGCTGGGGGACGGTGCTGGCGACGCTCGCCGGTCCGGCGGTCGCGGTGTTCTTCCTTCGCGATCTGTTCGCCTCACGACGCAGCCTCCGCCTCGAGACGCGCCCAGCGAAACCCTTGATGGCCGCGCTGCCGCCGCGCCAGACCGTGCTCGTCACTGGGGCGACCGGCTTCATCGGACGGCGGCTGATCCAGGCGCTGGTCGAGAGCGGGCATACTGTCATCGCGCTTGGGCGCCACCCCAATCCCGAAAGCCTCGGCATGCGGCCGTTGACGTTGGTGACGGCCCTCGATCAGGTCGGCAGCGAGACGCGGATCGATGCCATCGTCAATCTCGCCGGCGAGCCGATCGCCAACGGGCTCTGGACGAAAGCCAAGCGCGCACGGATCCTGTCATCGCGGCTCGACATGACCAAGGCCGTCGTCGATCTCATCGCGCGTCTTGAGCAGAAGCCGAAGGTGCTCGTCAGCGGCTCGGCCATCGGCTGGTATGGGCTTTGGAGCGACGAGCCGCTGGATGAGACTGCAACGAGCCACGACTGCTTCAGTCATGAGCTTTGCGAGGCCTGGGAGGAGGCTGCGCGCGGCGCCGAGGCCCATGGCGTTCGCGTCGTGGCGCTCAGGACGGGCCTCGTGCTCGGCACCGAGGGCGGCATGCTGGCCAACATGCTGACGCCCTTCGAGTTCGGCCTCGGTGGCCGCTTCGGCTCGGGCAAGCAGTGGATGAGCTGGATCGGCCGCGACGATCTCGTCCGTCTCATCGCCCATGCGGTCGTGACGCCGGAGATCAGCGGCGCGTTGAACGGCACCGCGCCGGAGCCGGTGACGAACGCGCAGCTTGTCGCGACACTCGCCCGCGCCCTCAACCGGCCGGCCTTCATGCACGCGCCGGCCTCACTGCTCGAGCGCCTCGGCGGCGACCTCGCGCGCGAGCTCTTGCTCGGCGGACAGAAGGTGTTGCCCAAGCGAGCACTCGAGACGGGGTTCGCGTTCGAGACACCGAGGTTGGAGATGCTGCTCGCCGCGATCCTCGGGGCGAAGGTTACGACGCACAAAACGGAGAACCGGAGCACCAATCCGGCAGTTGATGTTGCGCGTGTTGGCACCATTGTCGCACCTGGCCAGTAGGTAGATCATTGCCAAGAACATCGGAGAGGGGCGACCGCCGGTCGCGCGTGCACGGCACGCCGCCAGCCTTCCTCTCCCCGCAAGCTGAGCGCAGCGGGGAGAGGGGAGGGTGAGGGGCGGCGGCAGGCGATGCCGTTGTCGCGCGCGCCAAAGGCGGGCGACCGCAGGTCGCTCCTACGCGACGGGCGCTGTGCGTCCCCTACTTGTCCTGGGCAAGACCTATCCGCCGTAGCATCTGTGAGTTCAGTCAAGCGACTTTTGGTGCGAATGGCTGCCATTGGCGATCTTCCCTGAGGAGGGTGTTGGCGAGCACGACGAGCTTGCGCATGACGGCCGTGATGGCGACCTTTCGGAGCTTTCCGGCGG
>JANNSX010000049.1:0-1594 GCA_031403155.1 Hyphomicrobiaceae bacterium | reverse complement strand
GGGACCTACTCCATCCGCTTCGCCACCACTTTCGCCACGGCCCCGTCCGCGACGATCTCGTATCTCACCCCGTCCTCGGGCTCGAGCAGCGCGCCCGAGCCGGCGATGCCTTCGAGCGCGATCTCGTTCGGGCGGCAGGAGCGCAGCGTCACCACCATGCCGGGGCGCAACGTGTCGGGCTTGCCACCGCGCCGGAAGGCGATGGGTTGGGCGAGGCGGTTGACGAGGGCGTAGCGGATCTCAGCCGAGCGCGGGCGGCCGAAGAGTTGCACGGCGTAGTAGCGGTTGGCGCCCGGCGCCTTGGCGACCGCGATGCCGGTGTCCATGGCCGAGCCCGCCAGCAGCGCCGCCCGGTGCGGACGGCTGTCGCGCCAGCCCTCGACGAAGAAGCGGGTGAGCTCTGGCGTCGAAAGGCCTAGGCCGCGCTCGATGGTGCCGATGTTCTCCGAAAGCCGGCAAGATTCGTATCCGGCCGCCTTGGCGCGGTCGCCGGCGCGCTGGCCGTCGGCGTCGTGGCCATAGCGGCCACTCTGGGCCATGAAGGCGGCGAATGTCTGCGCGGCGCGGTCAAGCTCGGGATCGCGGGCGAGCGGGGCAACGCCTGCCTGTTGCCGGAGGCCGTTCACACCGGCGAGGATGGCGATTTCGGCGGCTCCCGTGTCCACCTGTCCCGCAGCCACGGAACCGGCTGCCGGAGCGAAGGAGGAGGTGGTGGCGAGCCGCGAGGAGCCTGGCGAGCAGGCAGCCAGAAGCGCCACCGCGACGATCGTCAGCGCGGCGCCGGCAAGCCTCTGTCGAACGCGTCGATCCACCATGGCAGCCGAGCCATATCGGATTCGGTGGCGTCAGCTCCAGCGGCCAAGAGCTTGGCGCTGTGGAGAACCGGGTTCTTGGCGGTGCCGGTGAAGCCCAGCACCCGGGCTCCGGCGGCGACCGCCGCGCTAACGCCCGAGGGACTGTCGTCGATGGCGAGACATTCCGCGGGGGCGACGCCGGCACGTGCTGATCCGGCGAGATAGAGATCCGGCCAGGGCTTGGGCCTCAGCCCGGGATCGCCCGCCGCGTGCACGCGATCGGCGAAGTGATGGGCGATGCCCGCGACTCGAAGCGAGTAGAGCACGCGCTCGCGCGGGCTGTTGGAGACGACGCTCTTCGGCAGCGCGATCCCGGCGAGCGCGCCGGGAAGCCCGGCGACCGCCTGCAGCCTGCCCTCGAAGGCTTCGAGCATCATCGCTGCGTGGCGATCCTCGAAATCGGCCGGCAGCGACACGTCGAAGGTCTCGCGCACGATCTGGAAGATTGCCGTCACATCCTTGCCGACGAAATTCTCCTCGATGAAATGCGCGTCGACGGGAACGCCGAGATCGCCGAGCAGCGCGACCTCGACTTCGACGGCGATCGGCTCGCTGTCGACGAGAACACCGTCGCAATCGAGCAGGAGGTGGCGGATGGCGGGCATGCACAGATCACTTTCAGACGAAGTGGGCACCGGTTCGGCGGAAGAAAGTGCGACAAAGCATGTATTATACCGTAGCGCAGAATGCTCGACCGGTCCGATGGCCCCGTCGGGGCCATGGACTGTAGTCACGGGTTT
>JANNSX010000048.1:0-1720 GCA_031403155.1 Hyphomicrobiaceae bacterium | reverse complement strand
CCCCCCGATTGTTCTACCCGGGCCGCCCCGCCAACCCCGCGTACCCCCCCCGTCCCGCCGCGGGGCGCGGGGGGCCGCGGCCCCAGGCGAGGACCGTAGATGAGTACCGAGAACGATCGCGCGGCCTCCGGCAGGGTTCCGCTGCCGCCAGCAAGGCGACACTCGTTGTTGTGTGGCCCCATACCGCTCGACTGGCTGGTCACGGCTGCTCAGCTGCCTGGTCGATCGCTCCATGCCGGCATCGCGCTGTGGTACGCCGCCGGCCTTACGCAATCGTCATCGGTCTCATTCAGCAACACGTCGAGCCTGCTTTTCGGTCTCGACCGCAATGCAAAGTATCGGGCGCTTGGCTGGCTCGAGAGGGCGGGGCTGATCGCCGTCGAGCGCAAGCTTGGTCGGGCCCCGCTGATTACGATCCTCACTCGGGACAGCAAACCATGACCACCAAGCATTCGGGTGCTTTGTCGATCTTGCCGCGGATCATTCGCTTCCGTCATGCGCCGGCCTATGTCGGCATGGATCGCAATCGCTTCAACGCCGAGGTGCGCCCCTATTTGACCGAGCTACCGATCGGCACGCAGGGGATCGGCTTCGATCGACTTGAACTCGATGCCTGGGTCGACGACTATATCGCCCGCAACGGGCGTCCCGGACTGAAAGGAGTAAGCACATGGGACGCAAACGAGTACCCGGCCTCATCAGGAGAGCCGGCATCTGGCACGTCGACAAACAGATCTTCGGGCGGCGTGTTTGCCAAAGCACTGGAACAGCTGACCTCGAAGAAGCGGAGCGATACCTCGCAAGACTGATGGAACAGGTGAGGCAGGCACAGGTGTACGGCGTCAGGCCCTCTCGAACGTTCGAGGAGGCCGCGGCGACGTTCGTGCTTGAGAACCAGCACAAGCGGAGCATCGACGACGACGTCATGCATCTGAAGCAGCTGATGCCTTGGATCGGCGATGTCCCCATCGACCGTATCCATCGCGGAACTCTCACGCCATGGATCGAGCATCGGCAGCGGCAAGGCAAGGCAGCAGGGACCATCAATCACGGCCTCAAGGTCGCGCGGCGGATCCTCAATCTTGCCGCCGGCGAGTGGGTCGATGAGCAAGGGCTAACCTGGCTCCATGCGGCGCCGAAGGTCAGGCTACTTCCCGATCGTCACAAGCGGCAGCCTTATCCGCTGTCATGGGACGAGCAGGCGAGGCTGTTCCTCGAGCTGCCGGAACTTCTCGCTGAGATGGCGACATTCGCCGTCAACACGGGATGCCGGGACCAGGAGGTGTGCGGCCTGCGCTGGGAGTGGGAGGTCGAGGTGCCGGAGCTTGGTACGTCGGTCTTCATCGTTCCTGGCGATCGGGTGAAGAACGGCGACGAGCATCTTGTCGTTCTGAACAGCCTAGCGAAATCCGTCGTCGAGGGCCGTCGCGGTATCGACCCCGACCACGTCTTCACCTACGACGGCAAGCGCATCTCACGGATGATGACCTCAGGCTGGAAGCGGGCGCGAACCCGTGCCGGTCTGCGACAGGTCCGTGTGCACGACCTAAAGCATACCTTCGGTCGGCGTTTGCGCGCAGCAGGCGTCAGCTTCGAGGATCGTCAGGATCTGCTTGGCCATCGGTCAGGCCGGATCACGACGCACTATTCGGCAGCGGAGTTGTCGAGGTTGATAGAGGCAGCGGAACGCGTCAGTTGCGGCACCGAAAATCGTCCGCAA
>JANNSX010000047.1:0-6197 GCA_031403155.1 Hyphomicrobiaceae bacterium | reverse complement strand
ATTTCATCAAGCAGCTGATCGATGCGGGGGTCGTGATGAGCGGCGGCGGCTTCGGCCGCACGCGCCGGTTTTTCGACGGCGTCTCTCAGCGCGGCGAACGGGTTGGCGGGTTTTGACGCGGATTTGAGTGCGCTCGCATCGGCGGTGGCCGTTGCCTCGGCGGCCTTGCCGGCGGGCGGGGCCGCGCCGCTGTCGCTCTCGCCCCCCGGTCCGAGCTTCACCGAGATCCCCTTGAGCTTGCCGAAGCGGCTGGCGAACAGGAGATCCTTGTTGCTCCTCGTCTCCTCGTGCTGCTGCTGCATGCCGTCGACGATGATGCCGATGAAGAGGTTCAGCACCGTGAAGCTGGTGATGAGGATGAAGATGAGGAAGAACACCCAGGACCACGGATGCACGGACATGATCGGACGCGCGACCTCGCTGGTCCAGCCGTCCAGCGACATGACCTGGAAGAGCGTCAGCAGCGAGTCGCCGAGGGTACCGAAGCGATCCGGCAGCGTGCCGGCGAACATGTTCGTCGCCATCACCGAGAAGACGTAGAAGATCAGCAGCAGCAGCACGACGATCGAGGTCATGCCGGGGATGGCGGCGAGCAGCCCGTTGACGACGCGGCGCATGGAAGGTACCGCCGAGACGAGGCGGAGCGCGCGAATGATCCGCAGCGCGCGCAGCACCGAGATGTTGTCGGAGGCGGGCAGGAAGGTGACGGAGATGACGAGGAAGTCGAAGACGCTCCAGGGGTCCTTCCAGAAGCGCGTGCCGAACACGATCATGCGCGCGCCGAGTTCCAGCACGAACACCGTCAGGATCAAGTGGTCGATTAATCCGAGCAGGCCGCCGAAGCGGCTCATGATCGTGTCGCTCGTCTCCATACCGAGCGTCACGGCATTGACGAGGATGAGCGCGGTGATGAAGCGGTCGAAGATGGTGTTGCGCAGCAGTGGCTTCAGGGTCGCGACGAGCTTCAACCGCCAGCGCTCGCGCCAGTCCTTGGCTTGATCGGCGTAGGGTTTGAGCTCGACGGCGCGGCTCTTGAGATTGGCCGCGAGCGGCTTCAAATCGGCCGCGCGCTGACGCAGGCCGGCGGCATAGGCCTGCAGGGCCTCCTTGCGGCTGCGGCCCGCGAGCTGCTCGCTGTCGCTCACCATCCCCAACGCTCCGCGACCGGCGCATGCCCATAGAGCACTTGTCCCTCCAAGTAGAAACCGGTTGGGCGAAAGAAAGTGCTCAAAACCAACAACCTAGAGCGCCGATCTGATTCCATCAGATCGAATAGCGCTCTAGATGTCCCGGCCGCAGTCATACCGCAGCAAGAGTTGCATCGCCAGCGGAGAGAGCGGCAGAGCGAGTTCTATCGACGGTTCCGCTGTGGGCAGGGCAATTGCGCATGACACTCTCGACCGCAGACTGGTCCTCTACAAAAGTGAGCGCCGCCCTTTCCTCCCCCTTTTTATGGGGGAGGACTGTTCGCCTTGGGTTTAGCGGCAGCTAAACCCTTAGGCGAACATAGGTGGGGGTGCTCGTGCCGCGATCTCGATGTTGCCGTCGATCCGATGCCAGCTTCAACTTACACATGTTTCGCCTCAGAATGACTTTCGCGCCGTGGTCGACGAAACTGATATCGCGTTGCGCTACTCTCCTACGGTTCGGTAGGTCTCAGGGTGCCGGACGAGCACCCCCACCTGCGAGGAAAGGTACGGTTACGTCTCGGATCGGATGATATCGCCATATCGGGCGCGCGCTCGAGATCGTCACCATCATAACGAGGTCAGCGTCATCGCTGATTGCCAGGTCTGGAACGCGCTGCCGTCATGATCGTGCATTTTCTTCGCCCGATCGCCTTCGACCAATCACCCCCGCAAAAATGCCTCTGCCACTTCTCGAATACCGGGGCCGTCGAGCTGGTAGTGGGCGTAGAGGGCGGCAGGCGAGGAGATCAGTGCGAACGCGTCGTAGATGCCGTGGCGCTTGAGCTTGATGCCCTTGCCCTCGTCCGACAGCACCTCGGCGACCGCCGAGCCGAGGCCGCCGAGCACATTGTGTTCCTCAACCGTCATGAGCTTACGCGTGCGCGATTTCTCGGCGGCTTCCAGGATCGCGTCGCGGTCTAGCGGCTTCACGCTAGCCATGTCGACGACGCCGACCGAGCGCCCGGCCGCATTCATGGCGGCGGCGGCCTCGAGCGCGCCGTGCACGGCAATGCCGCAGGCGATGATCGTGAGGTCCTCGCCGAAGCCGTGCACGTGGGCCTTGCCGAAGGCGAAGGACGTGCCGTTATCATAGACGACCGGATCGCGGCCGCGGCCGATCCGGAAATAGATCGGCCGGTCGTGGGTCGCCGAGGCGCGGATCACCGCCTCCAATTGCGGACCATCGGAAGGCGAGACGATCGTCAGATCGGCGATCGATCGCATGGTACCGATGTCCTCGGTGGCGTGGTGGGAGGTGCCATAGAAGCCCATCGAGATGCCGGTGTGATGCCCGACGAGGCGCACGGGCATGCCGCAATAGGCGACATCCATGCGGATCTGCTCGCAGGCGAGCAGCCCGAGGAACGACGCGAAGGTGGCGACGAACGGGATGACACCGGTCGAGGCGATGCCGGCTGCCGCCGACACCATATGCTGCTCGGAGATGCCGAAGGTGATGTAGCGGTCGGGATAGGCCGCCGCGAAGCGGTCGAGGCCGTTCGAGTATTTGAGGTCGGCGGAACCCGCGACGACGTTGTGGCCGCCCCTCACCAGCTCGATCAGGCCGTTCGAGAGATGCGCGAGGCCCGGCGCCTTGGCGTTGAGCCCGCGGTACTGCCAGGAGTTGGGAGACTTTGGCTCGCTCATCTCAAATCACCTTCGACTTGATCTCGGCGATCGCCGCCTCGGCATCGGCCGGATCGAGGTAACCCACATGCCAGCCGGGCTCCGTCTCCATGTAGGAGACGCCTTTGCCCTTGATGGTCTTGGAGATGACGAGCGCCGGCTTACTGCGCGTGTCGTCGGCACGGAGGCGCCGCAGGAGCTCGGTCACGGCGGCGATGTCGTGCCCGTCGACCGTGTGAACCTCCCAGCCGAAGGCGCGCCATTTCTCATCAAGCGGCTCGATCGAGGTCAGGTCCTCGACGCGGCCGTCGAGCTGGAAGCCGTTGCGGTCGATGATGGCGATGAGCCTGCCGAGCTTGTGCGCCGCGGCCGAGAGTGCCGCCTCCCAGACCTGGCCCTCCTGCATCTCGCCGTCACCCATCATGCAGAAGACCGAGTAGTCCTTGCCCGTCCAGCGCTGCGCGAGCGTCATGCCGACGGCGTTCGAGAGCGCATGGCCGATCGAGCCGGAAGAGAAGTCGACGCCCGGAACCTTGCGCATGTCGGGATGGTCGCCGAGCGGGCTGCCGAGGCGTGTGTAATCGTCGAGCCAGGCCTTCGGGAAGAAGCCGAGGTCCGCATAAACCGGGAAGAGACCGACCGCCGCGTGACCCTTGCCAATGGTGAAGCGATCGCGCTCCGGCCATTTGGGCTCAGCCCTGCGGAGCTTCATCACGTCATAGTAGAGCGCGGAGAAAACCTCGGCCGCCGAGAACACCGAGGTGTAGTGCCCGACCTTGGCGATATCGATCAGCCGGATGGTTTCCAGCCGGATGAACTGCGCGCGATCGCGAAGACGGGCGATGGTGGCGTCGTCCGGGCGGTAGGTGTTGGTGGGGGGCGCAGACGCGGCGTGGGGCATCGGGGCATCCTGAGGCGGCAATACGCGCTCAGGCTAACCGAGGACGACAGGGGTGGCCAGGACTCTCCCTCTGACTGGATGAGAGAAAGGTCTCAGGTCAAGGCGTCCGGTGTCGGGCTGACGATTGGTCGAGTTCCATGCTCGAACAGCGCCATCCAAAACAAAAAGAGCCCCACGCCGTGACGCGGAGGCCCGTTATTGGAATCACATGTGCAGAGGAGACTTCTCGAAGAAGGGATTCTGATCCGGACACTTCTTTGTAGACCTGGCAACGACCTACTCTCCCGCATCCATTGTGATGCAGTACCATTGGCGCTGGAGCGTTTCACGGCCGAGTTCGGGATGGGATCGGGTGCAGGTCGGTAACAATGTAACGAACCCTTCACGGGCCTGCGATGTGTCCCGATATGGCTCATGGTCGAGTTGGGGCAGAGGTTCGCTGTTCGAGTTGCAATGCATGGCGCAAGCGACGGACACGACCGCGGTTCGCAGAAGGGGAGCAGCATGCTCGAAGCAACGCCGCTCGCCATCGCGGTCGCAGGGGCCGTGGCCTACGGTTTCAGCGACTTTGCCGGTGGCCGAGCCTCCGTCCGCCTGCCGACACTTGCCGCCGTCGCCATGGCGCAAACTGTTGCGGCGCTCGGCGTCCTCGCCCTGGCGTTGACTACGAGTGTCGCTCAACCGGGTCATGGGCAAGTGGGGCTCGCGGCGCTCGCCGGCATCGGCCATGCCGCAGGCGTGTTCTTCCTATACTACGGCATTGCCCATGGCCGGGTCGCCGTCGTGGTGCCCGTCTCCGCCGTTTCAAGCTTTGCGCTGCCGTTAATCGGCGATCTGGTGACGGGACAGGCTCCGGCCCTGATCCAACTGGCCGGTGTTGCGATCGCCGCGCTTTCGATTGTCCTGTCGAGCTACACTGGAGATGCGGGACCTGTCGGTTCGTCGGCGCGTACATCGTTGCAACTGGGGTTGGCGACGGGCCTCGGATTTGGCATAAGCGACTTGGGTCTTGGCCTGATGCCAGAGGATCTGGCAGTGAGCGCGTTGATCATTGCACGGCTGAGCGGTGCGCTTGCTGCTGCGGCTGTCGTCAGTGTCTTCCTCCTGGCGCATTGTCCGGCGAAGTGGATACCGGTTCGCCGAAACAATGTGCGAGCAAGCAAGACGACAAAGTGGTTTCCCGGTTCAACCGGAGTGGAAACGCCAGTGGCGCAGAATAGCGCCCTGAGAATCGCCGACGGCGTCCTTGAGCAATGGCCGGCGGGGCGTAAGCTCTTGCTCGGCGTCGCGCTCGCCGCGACTGCCGGTGTTCTCGATGCCTCTGGCCAGCTCGCCTATACGCTGGCGGCGACGCGTGGACAGATGAGCATCGCTTCCGCGACGACTGCCCTCTATCCGGCGGTCGTCGTCGGCCTCAGCATTTGGCTGCTGAAAGAGCGGCTCTCCCGGACGCAGCTAACCGGCATTCTCGCCTGTTTGGTCAGCATTCCTCTGATGGCCGGATAATCGTACGCATCCGGCTGCGGCCGGAAGCCTGAACAAACTGGCGAAAGCACTCCATTGGAAAAACAAGAAGGGCCTCGCGCCGTGAGGCGGAGGCCCTTGATGAGGTTCGCATGTGTCGAGGAGAGTATCTCGAAGAAACTTGAGCGATCTCGCGGCACTTCTTTGTAGACCTGGCAACGACCTACTCTCCCGCATCCATTGTGATGCAGTACCATTGGCGCTGGAGCGTTTCACGGCCGAGTTCGGGATGGGATCGGGTGCAGCCACTCCGCCAGTATCACCAGGTCGACAAAGAAGTGCCGGGATCTATATCTGGTCTCTCTTTGATTGAGCGGGCGTCTTCTAGGAAGACCGCTTCGCACTTTTCCGGATGCGCGCTCTGTTTCTGAGCCCGCCGCCAAGAAAGATGCCTCGCGATCTTTCGAACGCTCGCTCGCATTCGTCCCGGACGGGTATCGCTTGCAGCGATGCCCGCCACATGGGCATTGATAATGAGAGCAATCAAGCCAATCGAGCTATTAGTACTGGTTAGCTTCACGCGTTACCGCGCTTCCACATCCAGCCTATCAACGTGGTGGTCTTCCACGACTCTCAAGGGAGAACTTGTTTCGAGGAGGGCTTCCCGCTTAGATGCCTTCAGCGGTTATCCCGTCCACACATAGCTACCCTGCTATGCCGCTGGCGCGACAACAGGTCCACCAGAGGTGTGTCCATCCCGGTCCTCTCGTACTAAGGATAGCTCCTCTCAATTCTCCAACAGCCACGGCAGATAGGGACCGAACTGTCTCACGACGTTCTGAACCCAGCTCACGTACCACTTTAATCGGCGAACAGCCGAACCCTTGGGACCAGCTTCAGCCCCAGGATGTGATGAGCCGACATCGAGGTGCCAAACGACGCCGTCGATATGGACTCTTGGGCGTCATCAGCCTGTTATCCCCGGCGTACCTTTTATCCGTTGAGCGATGGCCCTT
>JANNSX010000046.1:0-1834 GCA_031403155.1 Hyphomicrobiaceae bacterium | reverse complement strand
CCAGCTCGTGCCCGATAGAAACCGGCTCACCGCCAGCGGCGGATCGATCTCCACGCCATCGAGCCGCGCCTCGAGCGCGACAGCATCATCGGCGTTGGTCAGGATTGTCAGCTTGTCGATCTTCACCGGTGGCTCCGCGCTTTTGCGGCAGGCATAGATGGAAACGGCCGCCGCCTCAACGCCACGCCCATCGCTGCCGGCTGATCGGCTCGCGGCCGTAGGGCGCAATAGGCCCACCTTCGGGGCCGTATTGCGCCACGACGCAATGTGCCGTCGCCGGAATCGGAGCCAGAGCACGTGCTGCCGCCGCGGCTGGCGCAATACGGCCTGAAGAGGCCTATTGCGCCCTACGGCAACCTCGCAGGCGCATCCGTCGCGGGCTAAACCGCAGCCGCAACCCTTACGCCGCGCGCTTACCCCGCAAGCCGCGCTTCTCCAGGAGCGGTAAGACTTCGTCGCGGAAGTAGGGGAACTCCTTCGTGTAGTCGACGAAGGAGAGTGTCGTGCCCTTGAAGCCGGCCGCCGCGAGCTGGGAAATGCCGTCGGCGACCTGCTCGGGCGTGCCGACCAGCGGGAAGCCGCCGTGCCCCGCCGCCATGCGGTCGCGGATGAGCGCCAGGAGGTCGTGCGGGAAGGATTGCGCATTGGCGAACTGCAGCGCGATCAGGTTGTCGACCGCGCCCCAGTCGGCGTTGGTATCGGCGAAATGCTTCCAATAGTCCTTGGCATCCTGCTCGCGCGGCCGGCAGACGACATGGGAGAAGGTCAGCACGTCGACGCTGCGGCCCTTGGCGGCGGCCAGCTCCTTGAGCTGGGTGATCTCGGGGGCCGATCGGGAGAGGTCGATGGCCGGCGTGAACAGGAAGTTGGCATTGCGCGTGGCGAACTCGCGGCCCTCGCCCGAGCCCGCCGCGTTGATGATGGGCGGGCGCTCGCCATTCCAAGAGAGCGGGTTGCCGTAGGTGGCCTTCAGCTTGAAGAACTCGCCGTTCCAGTCGAACGGTCCCTTGTGCGACCACAGCCGCGTGACGATATCGAACCATTCCTGCGCGTAGCGATAGCGCCGCTCGTGATCCTTCGGCAGCTCGAGGCCGAGCGCCTCGTACTCGGGCTTGTTCCAGCCGGCGACCACGTTGAGGCCGACGCGGCCGCGGCTCATCTCGTCGACGGTGGCGAGCTGCTTGGCAACCACCACTGGATGGTTCGCCGCCACATGCATGGTGGCGAAGACGTTGATGGTCTTGGTGCGAGCGAGGAGGCCGGCCGCCCAGGTCATGGTCTCGAGCACGGTGCCGTGGAAATCGGTCTCCCCGCCATAGCCGATCCAGCGCGCGATCGGCAGCATGAAGTCGATGCCGGCCTCGTCGAGCATTTCGGCCAGTGCGAAATTGTTGTCCCAGGTCGCGGCCCACCGATCCGGCAATTTGGTCACGGTCATGCCGCCCGAGCAGTTCGAGGCGAAGGTGCCGAGAATAAAGTCCTTGGTTGCGATCAGCTTACGCATGGGGGCTCCGGGGGCGTTGCGGCAGCAAACCTTAAAGCACGATCCGGCGGCGTGGAAACCGGTCTGCCGCGAAACATGCTTAACACCAAGCCGCAACAGACCTCACTCGCATCGAAGTCCGTTTCGTCCGCAGCGGCAGGACCGGCCAAGCCCCGCAGGGGCTTCGGACTGTAGCCACGGGTGGAGCGTAGCGGAACCCGTGGAAACGTCACTGCCGGCGTCCCGCCCCGGCAGGGGCGGAGGCTGGGAGTTGGCCCCCACTGCCCCTGCCGGGGCAGTCTCGCGCAACCATCCCGCCACGGGTTCCGCTGCGAGGCTGGGCCTTGGCCC
>JANNSX010000045.1:0-10958 GCA_031403155.1 Hyphomicrobiaceae bacterium | reverse complement strand
ACGGCGAAGCTCTCGCGGTCCGACGGGGAGAGCACGCGCGCATCGACCCCCGCGAGCGCGGCGAGGGCGCGCTCGGCCGCGAGAGCCCGCGCCGCCTGACTGCCGCCCGTTTTGAGGGCGCGGTCGGCGTCGTCGAGCCGCCCCTTCATGGCCTGCGCCTGGGCTCCCGCGGCGAGGATCTTCGTGCGGACCGTGTCGGCCCGGGCGTTGTCGATCCCCTGGAGAGCGATCTCGGCCAACCTGAAGCTCGTCCGGCGAACGAGAACCTGCTGGCGATGGTCGAGCCATTCGCGCAGCACATCGCGCAGGCCCATCACCTTCGGCACGGTGCCCTTCGAGAGCACATTCATGTTGAGGGGCACGCGCACTTCGAGCTCGGTGACGCGGAAGAGGCTCTCCATCAGCAGCACCGGATCGACCGTGCGACTCTTGGGCTCGAGAACCAAGCGAATATCCTCGGCACTCTCGTCGCGCACATCGTCCAGGAATGGCAGCTTCTTGGCCTGCAGCAGCTCGGCGATCTTTTCTACCAGGCGAGATTTCTGCACCTGATAGGGAATCTCGGTGACGACGATCAGATAGGTGCCGCGCCCACCCTCCTCCTTGTGCCACTTGGCACGCAGGCGGAAAGCGCCCCGGCCGGTCCGATAGGACTCGACCATGCTCTCTTTCGATTCGACGATCAGGCCGCCGGTCGGAAAATCCGGCCCCGGCACCAGCTCGACGAGCTTTTCCACCGTCGCGTTGGGATGCTTGATGAGATGGAGGGCCGCCTGGCAGAGCTCGTCGATGTTGTGGGGCGGGATCGAGGTCGCCATGCCGACGGCGATGCCGGTGGCCCCATTGGCGAGCAAATGCGGCACGCTGCCGGGAAGAACCGTGGGCTCTCTGCCCGTGCCGTCATAGGTGGCACGGAAGTCGACGGCGTCCTCGTCGATACCCTCGAGCAGCGCGGTCGCCAAATCCGTAAGCCGCGCCTCCGTGTAGCGCATGGCCGCCGCATTATCGCCGTCGATGTTGCCGAAATTGCCCTGGCCATCGACCAGGCGGTAGCGGACGGCGAACTCCTGGGCGAGGCGGACGAGAGCATCATAAATAGCCTGGTCGCCGTGCGGGTGGAAGTTGCCCATCACCTCGCCGACGATCTTCGCACATTTCTTGAAGCCGGTGGTCGGATCGAGCTTTAGTTCCCGCATGGCGTAGAGCAAACGCCTGTGGACGGGCTTCAGGCCGTCACGCACATCGGGCAGCGCCCGGTGCATGATAGTGGAGAGCGCGTAAGAGAGGTAGCGCTCCTCCAGCGCCGTGCGCAGGTTCACCGGCTCGATGGCCGGCGGCTCGGGCAGAATCGGTGGTTTGCTCATGGCCTTGGGCGTACCCCAGAGCCATGGGTGGTCTCAAGGGCGAATGCGCCACAGAGTGTTGGCATCAGGAGGGGCGGATGGCCGCGTTGACCGTTGAAATTCCAGAAGATCTCAGAATGGGCCTGGAGAAGGCCTTTCCCGGCGAGGACTTGGCGGCGATCGTCCGCGGCATCGTTGGCCGCGAGGTCGAGGCCCGCCGGGACCACGGCGCGGAGGCCCAGTTCCGCAAGATGGCGGTGGAGGCGTTGCTGAGGGGGAAGGGGTAGAACGGACAAAGATCGGCCAAAAGAGCGGCAGAGATCGCCACGAACGAGGCTATAAGTCTCTGAATTGAAAGTCCTTATTCAGAAATTGACCGAATCCAATGATCGGCCAGATGACCGGCCACAATCGGTTGTAGATTCGATTTTTCCGTAGTAAATCTAGTATGTTACTCCGTCGAAAGATCGGCCAGCCATGGCAAACGCCCCGCTCGAGACCGTTGGCCGGATTGAGCCAACGCTGCTCGAAGAGCCCTCTCTTGCCCTTGCCGATCTGAGTGCGGCGATCGCTGCCGCAGCCGCCACTCTCGAGGCAAAGCTTCATCCGCACACTGCCGCCAATCTTGCGAGCCTCGTGCGTATCACGAACACCTATTACAGCAACCTCATCGAAGGCCATAACACCCGGCCGCGCGACATCCAGCGTGCGATCACTGGCGATCTCGATCAGGACGAGGCCCGGCGCAACTTGCAGCTTGAAGCTGCCGCACATGTCCGTGTTCAGGCTGAGATCGATGCCCTTGCTGCAGCGGGCAAGCTACCCGAACCCGCATCGACCGAGTTCATCAGTTGGCTGCACTGCGAGTTCTATCGCGACGCACCTGCTCCCATACTCCGGATTCGCGGCAAAACTCATGATGTCGTCATGGAACCTGGTGTCTGGCGTTCAAAACCCGAGCATGACAACGTGGTCGGCCGTCACGTTCCACCATCCAGCGTGCGTGTCGCCGACTTCATGAGGCGCTTCGAAGAGCGCTATCGCATGGAGCGTCTTGGTCACGCCGCCCGTATCATCGCCATTCCAGCGGCGCACCATCGCTTCAACTACATTCACCCTTTCTCGGACGGGAATGGCCGCGTCAGTCGATTGATGAGCCACGCCATGGCCTTGAAAGCTGGTATCGGCGCGCACGGTCTTTGGTCCATCTCTCGAGGCTTGTCGCGCGGGCTCGCTGATGGCGTCGAGGGCCGCCGCGAATACAAACAAATGATGGACCATGCCGACATGCCGCGCCAAGGCGATCTCGATGGCCGGGGAAATCTGTCTCAGCGGGCACTTGTAGGCTTCAGCGAGTGGTTCTTGGAAGTTTGTCTCGATCAGATTCACTTCATGAGCGGCCTGTTCGAGCTGGACACACTCGACCGGCGGCTGAGCGAGCTCGTGGCACGCAGCGAGACTCTCAAGCCGGAGACCACGAGGCTTCTAACGGAAGCTCTCGTGCGTGGACGGTTTGAGCGCGGTGATGCGCCCCGCATTTCTGGACTTCCGGAACGCACGGCACGCCGCGTCTTGAATGACACGATTTCGCAGGGCTTGCTTAGCTCGGATACGCCGAAGGGGCCGGTTTCGCTCCGCTTCCCGGATGCGACACTCGACGCTCTGTTTCCGAGATTGTTCGGGGAAGTCTAGCGGGCGTGTGCAAACTCACCCCTTCCCATGCGCCCAATCCCAGTACAGCGCCCGCGCGCGCTTCGCCACCGGGCCGGCTTGGAGGTGGCGGTCCTCGATGCGGATGATCGGCGTCACCTTCGAGTGGTTGCCGGTCGCGAAGATCTCATCAGCCGCGAAAAACTCCTCTGGCCGGATCGACCGCTCGACGACCTCCTGGCCTGCCGTGCGCAGCAAACCGATCACCCGTTGCCGCGTGATGCCGTTCAGGAACGAGCCGTTCGGAATGGGCGTCAGCACGACGCCGTCCTTGACCATGAAGACGTTCGAGGTCGCCGTCTCCGCGACGTTGCCCAACAGGTCGAGCACGAGCGCGTTCTCGAAGCCTCTGCCCTTCGCCTCCATGATGATCTTGCCGCCCATCGGATAGAGGCAGCCGGCCTTGGCATCCGTCGGCGCACATTCGGCGGAAGGCCGGCGCCACTTGCCGATGGTCACCGAGAAGCCCTTGGGGTCGATCATCGGCTCCTCGGCGAGGAAGACGAGAAAGCGGGTCGACGCGGGATCGGGCGGAACATACATGTAGCCCCCGTCCTCCGACCAGTACATCGGGCGGATGTAGATGGCCTCCTTGCTCCTGAACCGTTTCAGACCCGCGCGGATGATCCGCTCGATCTCCTCGGGCGCATGCGTCGGCTCGAGGCCGAGCGCCGTGGCGGACCGGTTGATGCGCGCCGAATGCAGATCGAGATCGGGGGTGATGCCCTCGAAAAAGCGCGCGCCATCGAACACGCTCGCGCCGAGATTGAAACCGTGCGTCTCGGCCGTCACGATGGGGGGAGTGCCATCGTGCCACTTGCCCTCGAAATAGGTGTAGCTCTCGCGCTGAGGCATGCCGGTCTCCTGTCGGGAATGATGCGCCAAAGATTAGGCCGGACAGCGCCGGGGCTCAATGGCGGGCGCGTCTTTGCGCATCTGCAAACCGCCGAGGCCCTTCGACCACCTTCTGCTCGATCTCGCGGATGAGTTTGTCGCGGATGGCAGCGGCGAAATCCTCGTAGGTCTTGGCGGAAACGACGAAGCTGCCGGGACCGTGGGCGACCTCCTTGCGGTAGTAGGCCGAAAGCCGCGGGAAGTCGGTCTCGATGGCGAGGCCGTTGACGACGATGCCGGTCGCCCCCAGCAGCTCGCGCGCCTCGGGCAGCATGATCGGCGGCTTCGGGCCCTCGTGCGCCTCGATGCCGTCGCCGGAAACGTCGATGACGCGGCGCGACGAGGTCATTCCAGAGGTCTCGATCAGCGCGATGCCTTGCGCAATCGCCGCCCCAATGCCGGTTCCGCCACCGACGCGCTTGTCAAAGGATTCGATCTCGCGGGCAAACCGCTCGGCGCTCGCCGGGCCGTCGATCACCCGCCAGCCCGTCGTGAAGCGCTCGAAGCGCGCATCCGCCCACAGCAGCAAGTTGACGGCGATCTGGGCGTTGGGCCCGGCCGTGATCGACGCCTGCACTTGCGGATCGCGGAAGGCCGCGGCAAGGCCATCCAGTTGCAGGCGATATTCGGTGGGATCGACGCTGCCCGAGGAATCGACCGCGAGCACGAGCAGGAGATCGTGACCGGGGCCGGCCGCGCGCGCTGACGGGGCCACAGCCGCGATCCATACGCAGGCGAGTAAGAGCCTCCAAGCGATCCGCACGACGGCTGGATTTTTCATACGCATCCGTAGCCTTTGCCTTGCGCACGTCCTCCCGGCGAACCGGTTTCCACTTCGCCTGGACGTGCGCTATACAATCGCCACTTCCCACCCTCCGCAAGACACGAGCGCGTCATGGCCGGCCATTCACAATTCAAGAACATCATGCACAAGAAGGGGCGCGTGGACGCGGTGCGCTCCAAGGTATTCTCCAAGCTCGCCCGCGAGATCACCGTCTCGGCCAAGATGGGCACGCCCGACCCCAGCATGAACCCGCGATTGCGCCTCGCCGTGCAGGCGGCGCGGGCGGAGAACATGCCCAAGGACAATATCGAGCGCGCCATCAAGAAGGCGATCGGGGGCGACGCCGACACTTTCGAGGAGATCCGCTACGAGGGCTATGCACCGGGCGGCGTCGCGGTTATCGCCGAAGCGCTGACGGACAATCGCAATCGCACGGGCGCGGCGGTTCGCGCGGTATTCTCGAAGTACGGCGGCAATCTGGGCGCCACGGGCTCCGTCGGCCACATGTTCAACCGGGTGGGTGAGATCGCGTATCCGGCCGCCAAGGCCTCGGCAGACGATATGCTCGAGGCCGGGATCGAGGCCGGGGCCGACGATGTCATGAGCGATACCAACGGCCATCTCGTCACCTGCTCCTTCGACAGCTTGGGAACCGTCGCGCAGGCGCTGGAAGCCCGCTTCGGCGAGGCGGAGAGCGTCAAGAGCATCTGGAAGCCGACCCTGACCACAGCCGCCGACGAGGACAGTGCGCAATCGATCATGAAGCTCATCGCGGCCCTCGACGAGGACGACGACGTGCAGAACGTCTATGCCAATTTCGAGGTGTCGGAGGCGGTGCTGGCGAAGCTCACGGCGGCGTAGGCTGGTGCTGCACGGCGATTTGCAGGGCGACCGCGTCGCAGCACGGGAAAGGCCGTGCGGCTTGCACCGTTTCTGCCGCCGCCCCTCACCCTCCCCTCTCCCCGCTAGCGGGGAGAGGAAGTGACGCAATGCGCCCCTGACATGTGTTCTGGCACGACTTTCGCCTTCCTCTCCCCGAAGCGCCGCGTACGGGGAGAGGGGAGGGTGAGGGGCGGCCACAAGGGAGATCATTGCCGAGTAAACCACGGAGAGGCGACCGCAGGCCGCCCCCCCGACGAGCCTCACTTTTCCGGCGTGACCACCCTCGTCCCGACCCAGCGATCGTGGAGCGGATCTTGCCGCCGCGCGATCATGACGATGGCGATGACGAACCAGACGAGCATGGTCAGCACGAGAATATCGGTGATGTTGACCGTGAAGCTGGCGCCGGTCAGCTCGAAGCTCCCGGACAAGGGCGATCGCACATCGAAGGGCAGGCCCAAGAGCATCGGCCACCAGAGGATAAGCTGACGCAGCAACGCCGTGCCGAAGCCGGGTGCGCTGGCCTCGCCGGTCACCACCTTGAGCCCGGCCACCCGCCGCCCGAGTGTCTGCGCCGAGCGCCCGTCGGCGAATGCGCGCCAGAGCATCAACAGCGGCAGCATCAGCAGATCGAGCGACAGCACGGTCGCGGCGTTGCCGCTTCGATCGAGCAGCTTCGTCCACGGTTCGTCGCTCGACTGGGCCTCGACCTCGAGATAGTGGCCGTACTCCAATCCGAGCAGACCGACGCGGCAGTCTTTCAGGGGACCCGAGGCAAACTCCTGCGGCACCGCGACGCCCGCCGGCGGCGCCGCGAGCGACTGGCACGAGACCATGCGGATCAGGCCCTGGGCCTGCAGCCGCCCATCGGTCAGCGGGTAGAGCACGAAGGCCGCGATCTGGATGACCGCCGCCAAGACGATGAAGTCGACGACGAGCGCGTCCAACCGCCGCCAAAACCCCGCCCGTGTCCATGTCATCGTGCACCTCCCGTCGATGAGCGACTATAGCGTGGCATCGCTGGACATGGGAGGCCGTCGCTTGATCTGCAATCTGATTGCTGATAGTTGCGCGGGCCCAATCAGAATTGGAGGCGTGTCATGGTTAAGAACATCCGCAATCACGATCACCTACCGAGCTTTTGAGACCTCGAGCAAACGCCGCAGGTCCTTCCCGTCTGAAGCAAAAGTCAAACGCGGCGACCGGGTCGTGCACGGCAATGTCGAGCTGGTCGAGAAGCTCGGCCGGAACGACTTGTGCCCCTGCGGCTCCGGCCACCGGTTTCAAGCGCTGTTGCTTGAAGAGCGGCAGATATGACGGCTCCGAACGGGACCACTACTTTTAGGTCGAAGTGATCAACACTCCGGGCTGGACATGCAGCGTGCATAACCGGCCCGGAGCAGCACTACCCCCGGATCTCTCCGCCCGTCTGGCGCTTCACCTCGCCGGCGATCTTTTGCGCCACCTGCTCGATCTCGGGATCGGTGAGGGTACGCTCCTTGGGGCTCAGCGTCACCTCGATGGCGATCGACTTCTTGTCCGCGCCGAGGGAGGCCCCCTCGAACACATCGAACACGTTGACTTGGGAAATGAGCTTCCGGTCGACGCTCTCGGCGGCCTTCACGACATCGGCAGCCGCCACATCGCGACCGACGACGAAGGCGAAGTCGCGGCGCACGGGCTGCAGATCGCCCGCTTCGAAAGCAGGCCGCGCCTTGGCCTTCTTCTTGGGCTGCGGCAGCGCATCGAGGAACACTTCGAATGCAACGGCCGGCTGATCGATGTCGAAGACTTTCAGCACGGAGGGATGCAGCTCGCCGAAATGGGCGAGCGCGATCTTAGGTCCGAGCCGGATCGTGCCGGAGCGGCCCGGATGAAACCACGCCGGCGCATCGCGCGTCACCATCAGGCGGTTGGCATCGAGGCCGAGGGCGGCGATGAGCGCTGCGGCGTCCGACTTCGCATCGAACAGGCCCGCATCGTCCTTGCCCGCGCTCCAGTGCCGGCCCGCGCCGCCCAAGCGAGACAGCCCGGTCCTGATACCGGCGGCGGCGAAATACTGGTCTTCCGGCTTGATGCCGCGATAGGCCTGGCCGACCTCGAAGAGGCCGATGTCGGATTGGCTGCGATCGAGATTGCGCTGCGCTGCCGCGATAAGCCCCGGCAGCAAGCTCGGCCGCATGCTGGTCATTTCGGAGGAAATCGGATTTGCGAGGTCGAGCGCCTCCGCGCCGCCACCAAAGAGCTTGGCCTGATCCGACGTGATGAAGCTCCAGGTGATGGCTTCCACGAGGCCACGCCCAGCGAGCACGCGGCGCGCGCGGCGCACGCGCTTCTGCGTCTCGGTCAGAACCGCACGCGCAACGCCCCGCCCGCGCGGCAGCGGCGTGAACGGCACCTTGTCGATGCCGACGATCCTGACCACCTCCTCGACGAGATCGGCGGCGCCGTGCACATCCGGCCGCCAGCTCGGGACAGCGACTTCGAGCATCTCGCCTTTCCGCTTCGAGGCGAAGCCCAGCGCGTCGAGGATACGCGTCACTTCCTTGTTCTCGGTCTCGAGCCCCGCGAGCTTTCTCACCCGCGCCGGATCGAAACCGACGACGAGATTGCGCTCCGGCACCTTGCCGGCCGTTAGCGGTTTGCTCGGCGTACCGCCACACAAGTTCAGGATCATCTCGACGCCGAGCGCCACGCCGACCGGCACCGAAGCCGGATCGATACCGCGCTCGAAGCGGTAGCGCGCATCCGAGTTGATGCCGTTCCGGCGGCCGGTGGTGGCGGTACGCACCGGATCGAAATAGGCGCTCTCGATGAGGACGTTCGTGGTGCCATCGCTGCAACCGGTCGAATCGCCACCGATGATGCCGCCGAGGCCGAGCACGCCACTGTCATCGGCGATGACCGTCATCGTCTCATCGACAGCGTAGGTCTTGCCGTCGAGGGCGAGGAAGCTTTCCCCTCGCTTGCCGAAGCGGGCGTGGATCGTGCCCTTGAGTTTGTCGGCGTCGTAGACGTGCAGCGGGCGCGCGCGGTCGAAGGTGATGTAGTTGGTGATGTCGACGAGCGTGGAGATCGGGCGGAGACCGATCGCCTTGAGCCGCTGCTGCAGCCAGGCGGGCGAGGGACCGTTCTTGACGCCCTTAATGTAAAGCCCACCGAACACGGGGCAAGCCGCCTCATCGCCCTTCGGGAATTCGAGATCGATCGGCACCGGGCAATCGAATTTGCCCTCGCCCGTCCAGCCGCGCTTCTCGGGTTTCAACTTGCCGTGGCCGGCGGCCGCCAGATCGCGCGCGACGCCGCGCACACCCAGCGCATCCGGCCGGTTAGGCGTCACCTTGACCTCGATGACGGGATCGTCGAGCCCCATGACATCGACGTAACGCTTGCCGAGCTCACCGGTGAATTTCGGATCGAGCTCGATGATGCCGTCGTGCTCGTTGGAGAGCTCGAGCTCACGCTCCGAACAGAGCATGCCGTTCGAGACGACGCCGCGCACGGGCTTGGCTTCCAGAGTGATACCGGTGCCGGGGATGAAGGTGCCCATGGGCGCGAAGACGCCGATCATGCCGGTCCGCGCGTTCGGTGCGCCACAGACGATTTCGAGGATGCCCTTGCCGGTGTCGACCTGGCAGACGCGCAGCTTGTCGGCGTTGGGGTGTTGCTTCGCCTCGACGACGCGGGCAATCGTGAAGGCCGAGAGCTTCGCCGCCGGATTCTCCACCCCCTCGACCTCGAGGCCGATGGAAGAGAGTGTATCGGTGAGCTTCTCGATGGGAGAGTCCGTATCGAGATGGTCGCGAAGCCAGGCGAGGGTGAATTTCATGGGCGAAACCAAAACTTGTGTGGAGGCCGTAGGCTGGCGCCGAGGGTCGCGTCAATTCCCGAAGCCCAGCAGCGGCGCAGCCTGTGGTGCCGGACTTCGCGACGAACTCAGCCCAGCTCTGCTTGGCCCAAGCATTTAGCGCAGGCGGAGGGGGAACTCAAATGCGGCCAAACTCTCACGGTCCCGCTTGCCACTGATCGGATGTGACCCGGCCTATCAGCTTCCAGCCACTGGCACCGTCCGGTTTCAAGATCACCGCCTCGCCCTCCTTGAGATAACCGGCGCCGAACACCTCGCCGGCCGTGCCGTGGCTGACGAAGATCGAGTTGGTGCCGGGCAATGGCAGGATCTTGGCGATGTTGCGCATGTGCTTCCAGCGCTTGGCCTCGTCGGGATGGGTCTCCGGGTTTTCGCCGGTGAGACGGATGTTCAAGTCCCGTTCGAAGCGTCCGAAGGCAAGCCAGGCCGTATCCATGCAGCGGCAATAGGGGCTGGCACGGACGATGCCGAGCGGAATCTCGAGCTCCCGGAAAGCCTCGCCCATGGTCGTCGATTGGGCGATGCCCTCTTTCGAGAGATTGCGCTGGGTGGCGCAGTTGTCGAGGGTCGTGTCGTCGGGATCGGCGTAGTTGGGCGTCAGCCCGTGGCGGAAAAAGAGGAGGTAACCCCCTTTGCGCAGCTCGCCCAGCAATCCGGGATCGATCGGCGGATTGGCTGGCGCTTCAGCGGCCGGAGGCGTCTGCGTGGTGGTTTGGGCAACAGCGGGCGCCGCGTAAGCCGCTGAAATCGAGAACAAGGCGACAATCACAATCGACAACCGCATGGAGCACCTTCCGTTTCTTGGTGGAGCCATGGTGCACTCGCAGTGGGTGCGGGGAAGTCAAAACGCCGTGACTGCGGCTCTTGCCCATTAACCTTTCGCTAACCCGACACAACTTAGCCTCCCCGCCTATCCGCCTGCGCGCCCAAGGGAGGCAAACCATGCTCGAACCATCTATTTTAATCCCGGTTGCCCTTTTGGCCCTCGGCGCGGCCTTCAATTTCTGGCGCGGAACAGTACCGAACTGGCTGGTGCTGCCGATGCTGGCGGCCTTCCCGCTGTTCGGACTGTGGGCCGGCATGCCCTTCGCCGACATGGGCTGGCACGCGCTGGCTTTTGTCATCACCTTCGCGGTCGTCATCGCGCTCTTCGCGCTCGGCCTCATGGGAGGCGGCGCGGGCAAGCTGATCGCGGCGACCGCTCTTTGGCTACCGCCGGCCATGGTGATGTGGTTCCTGCTGCTTGCCGTCGGCCTCGGCGTCGCCTTCCTGGTCGCCGGCCAGTTCATGACGGCCGAGCGCGCGAAGGTCATGGCCAGCCGCTTCGCCGGCGTCATCGCCATGGTGGGCGCGGCGTTCCTGGTGCTGCCGGGGGCGTAGCTCGCTGAAGTCGTCGAGCTACCCTATGACTTCGCCGCGCACGCCTCCTCGGCCTGCTTCAGCGCGGCGCTGACGCCGAGCAGTGAATAGACATCCG
>JANNSX010000044.1:0-25067 GCA_031403155.1 Hyphomicrobiaceae bacterium | reverse complement strand
GCAACAAGGTGCAGTTTCAACGCGGCTTGTCGGATGTGGAGTTCGACCGGCTGTACGGGACCGGGGAGAAATGCCGCGAAGCGCTGTTTTCGTGGCGCTGGCCCCATGGCTTCGAATGTCCGGCCTGCAAAGGACGCGCTCACTGCGAGCTGAAACGGCGCGCGCTCTGGCAATGCAACGCCTGCCGCACGCAGACCTCGCTCACCGCCGGCACGATCTTCGCGTCGACGAAGCTCGATCTCAGCGTGTGGTTCCGCGCCATGTTCCATATGACGCAGACCAAGCAGGGGATCTCCGCGCTCGAGCTGTGCCGGCGCCTCGACGTCAACTACAACACGGCCTGGAAGATCCACCACAAGCTGCGGCAGGTGATGCTCGAGCGCGAGCAGGCGGCCCCGCTCGACGGCCGCGTCGAGATGGACGATGCCTACCTCGGCGGCGCGCGGAGCGGCGGCAAGCGCGGGCGCGGCAGCCCCGGCAAGACGCCGTTCGTGGCCGCTGTCGAAACCCGCGAGGGCAAGGCGCATCGCGTGAAACTGCGGCGCGTCAGGCGGTTCACGAAGCAGGCCATCAAGAAAGTCACGGCGAGCATCATGGGGCCGGGAGCCCACGTCGTCACCGACGGGCTCGGCTGCTTCAAGGGCGTTGCCGAGGCAGGGTGCACGCACGAGGCGATCGTCACCGGCAGCGGCCGCAAGGCGGCCCGACATCCGGCGTTCCGGGCAGTGAACACGGTGCTGGCCAACATCAAGACGGCGATCGCGGCGACCTTCCGCGCCGGAGCCAAGAAGCACACCCCGCGCCGTCTCGCGGAGTTCGCCTGGCGCTTCAATCGACGCTACGATCTCCCATCGATGATTCCCCGCCTCGGCATCATCGCAGCGCGGACCTCGCCGATGCCGTATCGCCTGCTAAAGCTTGCTGAGGATCATGGGTAATCAGGATACATTATGAGATCAGCTCCGGAGAGTTTGGGGATGCGCCATCTGGGTCCTGCCGCACTCGCATGCGCCGGCCTGCTGTTTGCCGCGCCGCCGTCCGCCACGGCCCACCCGCACGTCTTCGTCAGCGTCAGCGCCGAGGTTCAATACGACGGTGCCGGCCAGATATCCGGCGTCAAGCATCTCTGGGCCTTCGACGAGATGTATTCGGCTTCCGCCGTGCTCGGCCTCGACAAGGATGGCGACGGCAAATATTCGCGGGACGAGCTGCAGGAGCTCGCCCAGCTCAACGTCGAGAGCCTCAAGGAATTCGAATACTTCACCTTCATGAAAATCGAGGGCGATGCGGTCGCCTTCACCGACCCCATCGATTATTTCGTCGAAGCCGATGACCAGGGTCTGCTGAGGCTCACCTTCACGCTTCCGGCCAAGAGCCCGGTGAAGCACGGCTCCCTCAAGGTCGACCTCTCGATCTACGATCCGAGCTTCTTCATCGCCTTCAGCTTCGCGCAAAAGGATCCGGTGAGCCTCGCCTCGGCCGCGCCCACGGGATGCAAGATCGCCGTCAAACGCCCCGATCAGGAACAGGCGAACGACCAACTCACCGAAGACATGTTCGCGGGCGAGGCGACGGTCGACTACGGCGAGAGCTTCGCCGATACGGCGGAAATTCAGTGTCAGTAAGCCGGACAATCATCGCCGCGTTTTGCCTTCTGCTCGCGGTGCTCGTGCTGACCACGGTCGCAGGGCCGCTCGCCCTCGCGCAGACCTCGACGGCCGAGCCGGCAGGCACGGCATCGGCAGAGGCCGAAACCACCAAGCCCAAGAGCCTTCTGGCGGGACGCGATGACGCCCAGGTTGCGCGCGGCTGGTATGGGCAATCGATGGCCTGGCTTCGGCGGCAACAGCAAAGCCTCAACCGGACGCTGGCCGCGAGTGTGCGTGATTTGAAAGAGCAAGGCTCGGGGGCGGCAGCCCTGGTGCTGGCCGGGATCAGCTTCCTCTATGGCGTGCTGCATGCGGCAGGCCCCGGTCACGGCAAGGCGATCATCTCGGCCTACGCGGTGGCCAGCGCGGAGACGATCCGGCGCAGCATCTACCTGTCCTTAATGGCCGCCTTTTTTCAGGCCCTCTCCGCCATTGCCATTGTGCTGGTGTTGGCGCTCGCGCTCAAATCGACGGGCCTCGAGATCCAGCACTTCTCGCGCCGGCTCGAGCAGGTGAGTTTCGCGCTCATCGCGGTGTTCGGCCTCTGGCTGCTCGTGGCCGCGCTTCGGCGCTATGTGTTTGCTCCGGCACGCGCAGCGCTCGCCGGCCACGGGCACCATCACGACCATGCGCACGATCACGGGCATGACCACGGCTCGCACGTCGGGCACGCTCACATCCCCGAGCCCAAGGACCTCACCGGTCCCTGGTCCTGGCGGCGCTCGATCGCCATCGCGGCGGCCGTTGGCATCCGCCCCTGCAGTGGCGCGATCATCCTGCTCATTTTCGCTTTGACCCAGGGCATGCTCTGGGCCGGCATCGCCGGCACTTTCGCCATGGCGCTCGGCACGGCCATTACCGTCGCAGTGCTCGCGGTGCTGGCAGTCGGTACGCGCCAGCTCGCCGAACGCGCCTCGGGCGAGCGCGCCGGCCGGATCATCGAGGCGGCGGCTGGTATCGGTGGTGCGGCGCTCGTGCTCGGCCTCGGCGTCGTTTTCTTCCTCGCCTCGCTCGGACCGGCGCCGCCGCTTTGAGGTGAAGGGTTAAGGTTTCTTAACCCATTCTTTCCCTCGAGCCCGCCCTTCGCCTACAATCTAGACCGGCGTTCTGATCCTTGGCTGTCGGAACGCCAGACTAGATTGTTTGCTTTGAGCACGTTCTTACGGCGAACCGGTTTCCACTTCGCCTGAACGTGCTCCCGAAAGTGGTGGGTGATGTTGCGTTCGCTCCGTACCGTCCTGGCCGGTTTGACCTTGCTCGGCACCGCATCGGCGGCCGGGGCCGAGATGCGGCTCTACATGTTCGAGATCGCGGATTGCGCGGCCTGCGACCAGTTCCACTCGGAAGCGCTGCAGGACTATTGGACTTCCGAGGCAAGCCGGCAGCTGCCTTTGACCATCGTCGACCTCAATGCGCTCGGCACCGCCGCCCAGCCGCTCCGCTATCCCATCGATGTCGTGCCGACCTTCGTCGTCATGCGCGACGGCCGGGAGGTCGCCCGCCTCAGCGGCTATCCCGGCAAGCAGGCCTTCGAGGCCGGTATCGCCGCCGTGCTGGCCGAGGATCAGCCGACAGCCTCGCTAGAGCACTTTCCGGCCAAGTGGATACCGGTTGGTCGAAGACAAGTGCTCAAAGCAAACAATCTAGACCGGCTTTCCGATTCCGAAGGATCGGAAAACAGTCTAGCACCGTTGCCTTAGGGCATCAGGCCCGCCACGGGGTTGCATCTCAGCCCTCGGCCGTTAGCCATACCGCTGCTCCCGCCTATATATAGGGACCCATGACAAGGGAGAGCAGGACATGGATCGTCGCTCGTTTCTGAGATCGTCGGGCGCCATCGCCGGCGTCACAGCGTTGCCCTTGGCCGCCGAGCCCGCATTGGCCGCACCGGCCATCGCAAAACAGCGCCATCGCCTGTCGGTGGCGACGCGCTTCCCCGTAGCCCAGCCCGGAACCTCGACATTCCAGACACGGCTCGCCGAGGCCGTCCTCGCCATGAGCGACGGGCGGATCGAGCTCATGGCGCCCCTCCGCGCGACGGCCGGCACGAGCACCGATCTCATCCTCGAGTTCCCGCAGTCCGAGGGCGAGATGGCCTTCGCTCATGACATCATCGCCGGCTACCCCGGCGGGTTGTCGCCCGCCATGTTCGTGACCTGGCTCGACTTCGGCGGCGGCGCCCGGCTTTGGGGCGACATCGCGGAAGCGACAGGCCGCAAAGCCTTCTACGCCGGCACCACGACGGGCGGGCCGAAGCTCTGGTCGAGGCTGGACAAGCTCGACATCGAGGACCTCACCGGGATCAGCGTCGATACCACCGGGTTTGGCCGGCGTGTGGTTTCCGCGCTCGGCGGCACGTTGCAGGCCGCGCCCGAGGCCGACCTCGCCGATGGCTTCTCGCCCTATGTCGATTTCATCAACGGCGTGCCGGCTCGCTACAACTGGATGTTCGACTCGCCCTTCCACCCGGAGGGGCGCGTGCTTTCGCTGACCATGCCGCGTATCGTATGGGACAGCCTCAGTGCGAGCGACCAGGCGCTGCTCGAGGCGGCCATCGCAGCCAACGCGCGCCTCGTCTCGACCGAGACCGTCGCCCACCGGCGGGTGACGCTATCGGCCTTGATTACGCGCTCGCGCGTGCGGCCCATCCGGATCGACCTCACCCTGCAACGGCGCGCCGAGACAGTCGCTCAAGACCTGCTCAGCGAGGCCGCGCAGGCCAACCTCGCGACCGCCAAGCTGGTCGCCAGCATGCGCGGCTGTGCCCAGGCCTTCAGTGCCTTCCCGCATGGGACTGAGACGAGCTGAGTCTAGTACCCGCCATCAGGAATGGCTGGTACTAGCTTATTTGCTGAAGTACCCGATTCACGCGACATTTTCGCGCCACGAAGTGTGGCACTCAATTCTGCGATCGGGTACTCACATGTCCACCTCCCCCCTCGCCTCCTCCACCGCCGCCACCACCGCCATGAAGGGCGACGGCTACTACAGCCAGCGGACGCGCGGGGCGAAGGACGTCATCGACAAGGCGTCCGGCATGCTGATGGAGGCGGTGGCGGCGCTTCCCGCCCCAGCACCCGGCCAGCCCGTCCGCATCGCCGATTTCGGCGCGGCCGACGGCGGCACGTCGAAGCAGGCGATGCACGATACGGTTGCGGCCATCCGCGCGCGGTTCCCGGAGAGCCAGATCGTCGTCACCTACACGGATTTGCCGAGCAACGACTACTCCGTCCTTTTCAAGAACATGCTCGGGCTCAGCGAGGAGCCGGAGCTCTCGTATCTCACGAAGATGCCAGGTGTTTTCATCGCTGCCTGCGGCGTCGGCTTTCATCGCCAGCTTCTGCCCGATGCCACGCTCGACATGGGCTTCTCGGCGACCGCCATGCACTACATCTCCGAGAAGCCCTGCGAGATCACGACCCATGTGCATATGGTGGGCGCCAGGGGCGCCGAGCGCGAAGCCTTCGCCAAGCGCGCCGAGGCCGATTGGGAGAACATCCTCCTCGCCCGCGCCAAGGAGCTGCGCCCCGGCGGACGTCTCGTGTTCTTGAATTTCGGCATCGACGAGGCGGGCCGCTATCTCGGCCATACCGGCGAAGCCAACATGTTCGACACCTATGACAGACTTTGGAAGGGGCTCCGCGACGAGGGCCACATCACGGCGCAAGAGTACGTGCGCGCGACCTTCGCCCAGTTCTACCGCACGAAGGAGGAGTTCTCGGCGCCGCTCCTGCCCGCCGGACCGGCCCATGCCGCGGGCTTGCGCCTCCTCTCCGCCCGCACCGGCGTCGTCAAATGCCCCTACCGCCGCGCATACGATGAGGCGAATGGCGCCATGAGCCCGCGCGCCTTCGCCGAGAGCTATGTGCCGACGCTGAGGAGCTGGAGCGAGACGGTGTTTGCCAACGCGCTCGATCCGGCCCGGCCAGCGGACGAGCGGGCGGAAATCGTCGACCTTTTCTATCGGCGGTATGAGGGCGTCGTCGCTGCCGAACCTAACCGGCATGGCATGGACTATGTTCACTGCTATCTGGCGATAGAGAGAAGCGGGTAGGCCCGGCCTTCGGACCTGGCTGCTCGTGGTTGAAAGAATGCACAAAGTCCATGACAAGGGAGGGAAAATCGATGAAGTACGTGGCTTCTTGGATTATGGCAATCTCGCTCATGGGCTGCGCAAGTGGCGATTTGCGGGCACTGGAGTACAGCCGCCATCCTCATGCCGATTCAAATAAGCTGAACGCCGTTCTCGCAACAGGTGAAATCCTGCCGGGCGACGCCGATCGATTGACCGCTTACATCAACGCATTGCCCGAAAAACCCAACACCGCCATCTATTTTGCAAGCCCTGGGGGCGACTTATACGAAGGTATGCAACTTGGTCGCTTATTCCGGAACGTACGGATAAAGACGGTGGTTGAAGGGGGTGAGATGTGCGCCAGCGCCTGTGCCCTAGCGTTTCTTGGCGGCCGAGCTCCGACAGGCGAACGCTGGATGTCGAGCACTACTACAAGCCAATTGGGATTTCACGCCTTCCGAAACGGAGATGGGTCCCTAACAGCTCCCACTGATGAGACATTAAATGTTGCCTCGGATGTTCTCGCGTATGGACGCGACGTCAGAGCTCCGATAGATATTCTAATCGCCAATTTCGGAACGCCTTCTAGTTCAATGTATTGGTTTCGTACAAATGAACTGTTATCTCTTGGAATTAAAGTGTGGGACATGACAAACAAATGTTTCCTACCTTGCGATTGACCGATCGTAGCTTCTCCAATCGAGGCCGTAGACCGTAGTAGACCGTAGGGCGCAATAGCGTTCCAGCGTATTGCGCCGGGGCTGGGCGACATCCAAGCCTTCTTCACTCCCGCTCGCCGAAACGAGTGTTCTTGCTGGCAAGGGCGTACTCCGCGCACTTCCTCTGGTTGGGCATATCCAACGCTTGCCGGAGCGTGTGGCGCGGCGCAATACGCCCGAAGTGGCTATTGCGCCCTACGGCCGGACGCTTGGCGGCGGTTCCTGGCCCCAAGAACAACCCCCGACTTGAACTCCACCCCCAAAACCACGCCACATGACGCGGCTCACCCCTCCCCTTCCCTAACGTCTCGGCGAACCGTAGGGCGCAATAGCGTTCCAGCGTATTGCGCCGGGGCTGGGCGACATCCGAGCCGTCTTCACTCCCGCTCGCCGAAACGAGTGTCCTTGCTGGCAAGGGCGTACTCCGCGCACTTCCTCTCGAGGTCTCCTGGCTTCGGTGCGTCGCGATGGTCTCGATGAAACGTCGAAAACGGCCAATCCTCAACTTTCGCGACGTGTCCATGCTTGACCGGATTGAACCAGCAATAATCGATATGGTTCTGCAGGTCGCGCTCGTCGCGAATGAGGTGCTCCCAGTAGCGCCGCTGCCAGATGCCGCGCTCGCCGCGCGCCTCCCGGACGGCACTGAGTTGCTCACATTTTGGGATCGATTTCGAGAATCGAATTTTGATCCAGCGCCAGCGCACCGGGAAATTCGTATCGCCTTGGGGCAGAGTCCAAACCGCATGGATGTGATCCGGCAGGACCACCATCGCATCGATCTCGAAGGGAAAACGCTGCCTCGTCTCGCGCACCGCATCGCGAAGGCTTGCGATGTGCTCGACCAACAGGCGGCTTGTGCGGTCGAGAAGATTGACCGTGAAAAAATATGTGCCACCTGGGACGAATGCACGACGATAGTTGGGCATATCCAACGGTAGCCGGAGGGTGTGGCGCGGCGCAATACGCCCGCAGCGCAATCGGCGCGGCGCAATACGCCCGAAGTGGGCTATTGCGCCCTACGGCCCTCACGTGACGCGCCTCCGCTGCTGCCGTAACGTGTCGGCGCTGGACCAACGCCCGATAAGACAGTAATATTGACCTATTCGCCGACGAACAGGCGGGAAGAGGTACTCAAAATGGCGCGGACCGAAGCCAGTCTGAGCGACAAGTTTGACCTGACCAAAGAGCTTGTGCTGCTGACCGGCGCGCAAGCCTCCGTCCGCCTGATGCTGATGCAGCACGAGCGCGACAAACGCGCCGGGCTCAACACGGCGGGCTACGTCTCCGGCTATCGCGGCTCGCCCATCGCCACCCTCGAAGCGCAGTTCCAACGCGCCAAAAAGGAGATCGCGGCGCGCAACGTCCTCTTCAAGCCCGGCATCAACGAGGATCTCGCCGCCACCGCCATCTGGGGCACGCAACAGGCCGAGCTCAGGGGCGAGGGCAAATACGACGGCGTCTTCGGCCTGTGGTACGGCAAGGGCCCGGGCGTCGATCGCTCGGGCGACGCCTTCCGCCACGCCAATCATGCCGGCACCTCGAAGAACGGCGGCGTGCTCGCGCTGATGGGCGATGATCACACTTGCGAAAGCTCGACCACCGCGCACCAGAGCGAGTGGTCCTTCATCGACTTCATGATGCCCATCCTCAATCCGGCGGGCGTCCAGGAGATCCTCGACTACGGCGTCCATGCCTATGCGCTGTCGCGCTATGCCGGCGTCTGGGTCGGGCTCAAATGCGTCAAAGACAATTTCGAGAGCACCTCCGTCGTCGACGGAAGTGTCGACCGGGTGACGGCGAAAATCCCGGACGATTTCGCGCTGCCCGCGGGCGGACTCAATATTCGTTTGGGCGACACGCCACTCGCCCGCGAGCAACGCCTCCACGCCTACAAGCGCGACGCGGCCGTCGCCTATGCCCGCGCCAACAAGCTCGACCGCGTGATCTTCTCCGGCGGGCCAACGCCTAAGATCGGCATCGTCACGCTGGGCAAGAGCTATCTCGACACGCGCCAGGCGCTGGAAGAGCTCGGCCTCGACGAGGCCGCTTGCCACCGCCTCGGTCTCTCTCTCTACAAGGTCGCGATGACCTGGCCCTTCGAGCCCAAGGGCTTCCTCGACTTCGCCAAGGGTCTCGACCTCGTGATGGTGGTCGAGGAGAAGCGGATGATCGTCGAGGTCGAGGTCAAGGAGGAGCTCTACCACCTGCCGTGGGCGCCGACGGTCGTGGGCAAACGCGACGAGGCGGGCCAACCGCTGTTCCCGGCCTATGGCGCGTTGGAGCCGACGCAAATCGCGGTCGCCATCGGCGAGCGGCTCTTGAAGTACAACGATGACGCGGCCTTGCGCACGCGCGTCGAAGAGCTCAAGTCACGCCTCGCCCAGCGCGGGACCGTGAAAGAGCTGGCGAGCCGTACGCCCTATTTCTGTGCCGGCTGCCCGCACAATACATCCACGCGCGTGCCCGACGGCAGCCGCGCCTATGCCGGCATCGGCTGCCACTACATGGCGCAGTGGATGGATCGCTCGACCGACGGCTTCACGCAGATGGGCGCGGAAGGGTCCAACTGGATCGGCGAGGCGGCGTTCTCCAAGCGCGATCATGTTTTCCAGAACCTGGGCGATGGCACTTACATCCATTCGGGCTCGCTCGCGATACGCGCGGCGGTCGCCTCGGGCGTCAACATCACCTACAAGATCCTCTACAACGACGCCGTCGCGATGACCGGCGGGCAAGCGCTCGACGGCGGCAAGACCGTGCCGCAGATGGCGCGCGAGGTCGCGGCCGAGGGCGTCAAGAGCCTCGCCATCGTCACCGACGAGCCTGAGAAGTACGGGGGATTAAGCGATTTCCCGCCCGGCGCCACCCTCCATCACCGCGACGATCTCGATCAAGTGCAGCGCGAGATGCGCGAGATCGAGGGCACCACCGCGATCATCTACGATCAGACCTGCGCCGCCGAGAAGCGCCGCCGCCGCAAGCGCGGCAAGCTCGCCGATCCCGATAAGCGCGTCTTTATCAATGAGGCCGTGTGCGAAGGCTGCGGGGATTGCGGCGTCAAGTCGAACTGTGTCGCCATCCTGCCCCTCGAGACCGAGCTCGGCCGCAAGCGCCAGATCGACCAATCGGCCTGCAACAAGGATTTCTCCTGCCTCAAGGGCTTCTGCCCGAGCTTCGTCACCGTGCATGGCGCCAAGCCGAGCAAACCGGATTCGATCGGCGCCGGGACGGTCGAGGCGGCGACCGCCGGATTGCCCGAGCCTCGTCTTCCCGCGCTCGATCACCCCTACTCGCTGCTCGTCACCGGCATTGGCGGCACCGGTGTCGTCACCGTCAGCGCGGTGCTGGGGGAAGCGGCCTACCTCGACGGCAAGGGCTTCGGCGGCATCGACATGACGGGGCTGGCGCAGAAGGGCGGCGCGGTCGCCTGCCACGCGCGCTTCGCCCGGACGCCGGACGAAATCCACGCCATCCGCGTGCCGCTCGCCGCCGCCGACGTCATCATCGGCGGTGATCTCCTCGTCACCGGCTCGACAAAAGTTCTCGAGACGATCCGGCCCGGTCACACACGCATCATTTCCAATGCGCACGAGATCACCACCGGCGACTTCACGCGGAACCGCGAGTTGCAGCTGCCGAGCGCGCGCATCAAGCGTCAGCTCGAGGAACGCGCGGGCAAGGCGCAGGTGACCTTCCTCGACGTCAACGATCTCGCCGTTCGCCTGTTCGGCGACAGCATCGCCGGTAACATGCTGCTTTTGGGCATGGCCTATCAGCAGGGTGCGGTGCCGGTATCCGGCGCGGCAATCGAGCAGGCGATCGTGCTCAACGGCGCGGCCGTCGCCATGAACCGCAACGCGTTCCGTCTCGGCCGGCTTCTCGCGCACGACCCGGCGGCTGTCGACCGCCTTGTGCCCCGCACGGCGCCGCGTGCCGAGCCCGAGACGCTCGATGGCGTGATCGCGCATCGCAAGGCGCTGCTCACCGCCTATCAGGATGGGGCCTATGCGGCGCGCTACGAGACGGCCATACGGCGGATCGCCGATATCGAGAGCGCGCGCAAGCCGGGCAGCACTCTTTTGGCACTCGCTGCCGCAAAAAGTCTCGCCAAGCTCATGGCCTACAAGGACGAGTATGAGGTGGCGCGGCTCTACACCGATGGACGCTTCCTGAAGACCATTGCCGAAGCCTTCCAAGGCACGGAGCGGATCGAGCTGCATCTCGCCCCGCCACTGCTGGCCCGCCGCGATCCGGTGACCGGCGAGCCGAAGAAGATGGTGTTCGGCCCGTGGATATTGACGGCGATGAGTGGTCTCGCGCGCTTCAAGCACTTTCGCGGGCGCTGGATGGATCCGTTCGGCCGCACGGCTGAGCGCAGACAAGAGCGGCAGATGATCGACGACTACATGAAACTGCTCGAAGCGATCAGCGAGCGGCTGACCGGGGACAATCATGCAACCGCCGTCGAGCTGGCGCTGTTGCCGCTCGACGTCCGCGGCTTCGGCCACGTGAAGCTCGCGGCCTACGCGACCTTCAAGGCGCGCCAGGCCGAGCTGAAGGCCCGCCTGCTCGTCGAGCCGATCGCCACGCGGCCGGCGAAACCCGAGGCGGCATGAGTGGCAAGCCGAGAACCCCGCTTCTCACCGTCGACTGCGTCGCGACCGACCGGCAAGGCCGCGTCCTGCTGATCCGCCGTGGACAATCCCCGTTCGAAGGCCATTGGGCGCTGCCTGGCGGCTTCGTCGCGCTCGATGAGAGCGTCGAGGATGCCTGTCGCCGCGAGTTTCGCGAGGAGACGGGTCTCGATGCAATGAAGCTCACGCTGGTCGGTGTCTACTCGGCGCCGGGGCGCGATCCACGCGGCCCGACGGTCTCGATAGCCTTCAAGACCATCATTGCCGGATCATCACCGTCGGCTGGTAGTGATGCCGCCGCCGCGCAGTGGGTCGGCGGCTGGCGCAGCCAAACCCTGGCTTTCGATCACGCAAGGATTCGGTCGGATGCGTTGGCCTGAGCGTCATACCGTCTCCGGCTGATTGGTTCCGGCAACGCAACTGGCCGTAGGGCGCAATAGGCCGCTTCAGGCCGTATTGCGCCGGCCGCTGGCACGGCGCGTGCTCGGGGCCCCTTCCGACAACAAAGGCGTAAAGCTGTAGCGGCGCAATACGGCCCCCGCGCATGGGCCTATTGCGCCCTACGACCGTGAGCCGATCAATCGGATTCGGTGTCACACGACCGGCACGAAGGTGTAGCCCTCGCCCTCTTTCACGACCGTGCCAGCCGCCGGGAAGGGATAGTGATAGCCCGCAATCATCGCGCTCTCGGCGATGGCACGCTCCATGGTCGCGCGGCGGACTTCCTCGGCCTTCGACGGGTCGGCATCGAACATGATGTGCCAGCCGGGGTTTCTCAGGAACAAGGCCGGCATGTTCGAAACGTCGCCCAGCACGAACAGCTGCCGGTCGCCTGACGAGACGTGATAGGAGGTGTGTCCGGGCGTGTGACCGAAAGTCGGCATCGTCCTGACGCCAGGCACGACCTCGGACTCGCCCTCGATCTGGCGCACATTCGACCACTTGCCGAGCGTCGCTTGAATGCGCTGAGCCAAACCGCGCATCCCCTCGGGCAATTTGCCCACCGTGCTCTCATCCGTCCAGAAGGCATGCTCCGCCGCCGAGACGATGATCTCCGCGTTGGGAAAGAGTGGCGCGTTCGTATCCTTCTCCATCAGCCCGAAGATGTGGTCGGGATGATAGTGCGTGACAAAGATTGTCGAGACCTTGGCCGGATCGATGCCGGCCGCGGCGAGCGTCTTGGTGCGCATCAGGCCCGCGGTTGGCGCGACCTGCCCGCCGGTACCGGTATCGAACAGCACGACCTTGCCGGCGATCTCCGCTGTCATGACGGAGAAGGGGATCGGCACGTTCTCACCCGAATAGCCGGCAGTGATGAGCGCGCCTTTCGTCTCACCGACGGTGGCGTTGGTGATGAATGAGGGATCGTGCGGCTTCTCCCACAGGCCATCATAGAGCGCTGTCATGGTGATGTCGCAGACGAGGAACTTGTGGAAGCCCTGGTCGAAGATCTGATCGGCGAGCGCAGCCTGGGGGGCGATGAACCGGAAGGGTGCCGGCAGGCCGGTCACGAGTGCGCCGGCGGACGCGCCGAGAACGATGTCGCGGCGGGAAAGCTTTCGCATGGCTACACCTCACTGGCCGCTCTGAGCGATATCTCAAGTCTAGGGTGTTTCCGTTTTTCGTTGAATCACTTCAACACCCTAATTCCTAGGTTTGTCGTGCTTCTTTTCGGAAAACCGCTTCGCACTTTTCCGGAAGCACTTAGGTCCTTGGTTTGTCGTGCTTCTTTTCGGAAAACCGCTTCGCACTTTTCCGGAAGCACTCTAGACGAGCCGGATCGGCGGGGACAGGGCCGCCGTCGCGGATTTGGCTCCGAACATCACCTTGTCTTGGTCGACGAGAGAAGATCGAGCGCCTCGCCCCAGGTGTCGGTCAGCAGGAACCCCTCGGGGAACGGGTCACTCGGATCGACGCCAATCTGATGCAGACCATGGATCCAGCCGCGGCCACTCACCGTGGTCAGTACCGCCGGCCGGTTGGCAACCCGCGCCTCGCCCACATACTCAACCTCGAAACGCGAGCCGATGATGGAACGCGCATCGACCTTGGCGCCCGGGTTCACCTCGCCACGCGCGGCACGAACGGCCATGCGGGCGGCATTGCCAGTCCCGCAGGGCGAGCGGTCGAGCCGGCCAGGCGGCAGCACGGTGGCGCCGACCGGATGGCCATCGTCCGACCAATCGGTCAGCATGGTGTAGGAGATGCCCTTGATCTCCGGAATTTCGGGATGAACGATCTCGTGGGTCCGATTCAGCACCTGCTGCGTGCGCATGGCGATATCGACGAGCTTGCGGGCATTTTCCTTGTCGATCCGGAGGCCCAGCTGGCGCACATCGATGAGGGCGTAGAAGCAGCCGCCATAGGCGATGTCGACATTGATCGATCCGAGGTCCGGCACCTCGACGGTCTGATCGAGCGCCTCGACGAAGGCTGGCGTCATGTCGAGGCGGACGCGCTCGCATTTGCCGTTGCGGCAGGTCGCGGTTGCCCGCACCAGACCCGCCGGCGTCTCGAGGGTGACGACGGTCTCGGGCTCCTTCATCTCGACCATGCCCGTCTCGATCAGCACCGTCGTCACGCAGATCGAGTTCGACCCCGACATGGCGTGGGCCTTGTCGGCCTGCAGGATGATGAAGGCGGCATCGGCCTCTGGCCGCGATTTCGGCACCAGGATGTTCGTCGACATCTGCGAGCAGCCGCGCGGCTCGAAGACGAGGAAGCGGCGCAGGCTGTCGTCAACCTCGTTGAGGTGCCTGAGCATACCTGCGGGATTGCCGCCCGGAATGGCCGGCAGGCCGCCGGTCGCCACGCGCCCGGCCTCGCCCTCGCAGTGGGCATCAACCATCGAGATCAATCGCTGAAAGCGCATGCCAGCCTCCGACCGTTCGGTCCAGCGATAAAGCGGCCGGGGATCGAAGGCAATGGCGGGCGAGCGGCAACTCAGGACTTGATCGGCGGCCTAGAGGATGAAATCGCTCATGCGCAGCGCATTGCTGTAGACGGTGAACTCGATCTCGTGGCTCCTGTCGTTGTCATAGTCGACCGTGACCGTCCACCTTCCATCCTTCTCTCCGATCCAAACCGAATCGGGATCGAATCTGGATAGGTCGATCTTATCCTTGCCGCTGTCGAACTGGAAGATCCGGTCGGCTTGGCCGGCCACGACAACATCGCGGTCGCCGTCCACGCCAAGATGAATCTTATCGGCCCCGGCGCCACCGACCAGAACGTCGGCACCGTAGCTGCCTTCAAGCCTGTCGTTCCCGACACCGCCGAAAACCACGTCGTCCCCTCCGCCACTCCTAAGCACATCAATTCCGGAATAGCCGTACAATCTGTCGTCGCCGTTGCCCGCCGTGAGCCTATCGTTCCCAGACCGGCCATCGAGCAGATTGTCGGCGCCGTTTCCGACGAGGATGTCGTCGCCGCTGCCGCCACGGGCATTCTCGATCGTGACGCCATTGGCGATCGTGAAACCGCCGTTGATGCCTTTGGCGTAGCTGAGCCAGCCGCCTCCGCCCGGTGCGAGCGCCAGTGTCGCCGGCCGCAAGTCGATCACGGCGTCGCGGCTGCCCTCGAATACGAACTGATCGACCCCGCCGGTGTCCCAGATGCATCGCCAGTGGTTGGCGCCGAGCTTGTACACGTTGTCGCCGGTTTGGGCTTCTACCGCGCCGTACAGCTCCTGAAGCGCCGCGATGTCGAAAGCCATGGGACCGGCGATTTGGCCGATTGCCGGCGACGCGCTGTCGGTCAATCTGTATGACATCGCCGTCGTGCGAACATCGTTTAGTCCGTAGGTACCCGGGTCTCCCGATGCCCCGTTGGTGACGCCAGGAAACAGTCCGCTTCCGTGCCAATCCGAATGCGGGTGCTCCAGGCCGATCGCGTGGCCGATCTCGTGCAGGATCAGCCAGTAGGCATTTCCGCCCTTGCCGAGCGAATCGTCCCAGTAGTTCCGAGTGTAGTCATAGAAACCATAACGAGTGCCGGGGCCTGGCTCGTCGTGCCAGCCATGCCATACGGCCTCGCCCGGGCGCTCTTCCACCATCTGCGCCCTCGTCACCTTGTTCTCGACAATCTCCGCATCAGCGCGGCTCGTCTCGACGAACTTGATGTTGCAAACCGCCTCATAGGCGCGGAAGACGGCATCGAAGGCTGCGCGCTCCGGCGCGTTCCAGGCGGCGCCATAATCCTCGGCGAAGTTATAGGTGACCACGTTGTCGCCGCCGGCCGCCCACCAGCTTTCGCCGATCAAGGCATTGAGAAATGGATTGTCGTGGGGCATTGCGCGACCCTGCCGGTTCGTTTCGGCAGGGGTTGCGCAAGCGCTATGCCATTCGCGGCGGGTGGAGCGGTGGTTGAGCCGATAAGCTTTCCAGTAAACCTTACTGGCGGCGACGCCCGGCCGGATCGCTCGATTGGACCGTGTTCGTGCGAAGCGCACTCCTAAATCGCCACCGGCGCTTCAAGCGCGCGTCGTGCGCGGCTCTCATCTGAAATGAAGCAAATGCCAGTTTAGGTGAGAAACAGCGGACTGAACGGCCGGATCGGCCTCACACCCTCTAAGCCAGCCACGCGCGATAACCATCCCCGGATACCCGGATAGCGTGCGAGATCGAACTCGCCTTCGTCCGCCATGTGCGTGTAGGCGAAGAGCGCGATATCGGCGATGGTAAATCCGGCATCCGTCAGGAAGGCATGCGACCCGAGCCGCCGCTCCATGACATCGAGCGCCTTGTAGCCGCGCTCCATGATCTCGGGCAGCCGATCCCGATACTTCTCCTTGGCTTTGAGATAGCTGATCCAGTTCCGCGCCACGGCGATGTAAGGCTCGTGGCTGTATTGCTCGAAGAACAGCCACTCGACGACACGGGTGCGGGCGAGGCCCGGCGGTGGCAGGTAGCGCGTGCCTTCCGCGAAATGCAGCAGGATGGCATTCGATTCCGTGATCACCGATCCGTCCTCCAACCGGACGATCGGCACCTTGCCGTTGGGGTTGAGCGCCAGGAACTCAGGTGCGCGCGTCTCGCCGCCATTGCTGTCGATCTCGACCCAGCGGCAGGGCGCTTTCGCCAATTCGAGAATCTGACGGACCTTCCAGCAATTGCCGGAGCGGCTGAACCCGTAGGCGTCGATCATGGTGAACCCCTCTTCCGATGTCTCGCAAAGAGCATTGTGCCGCTTTCGATCGAGGTCAAACAACGAGAGATGATCCCTCGAATGTCGAACCGTTATCCTCGTCAGAAAATGAAGAGGGGCGCACATGGGCGCCCCTCTCACACGCCAACTCGAACCAGGCTCGCTCTAGATTCTTGGCTTGGCGCACGTTCTACGGCGAACCGGTTTCCACTTCGCCTGAACGTGCTCAGTCCTTCACCCACAGCTCCAACTGCGTCCGGCTGTCGATCGAGGACGAGCGCTCGTAGAAGACCTCGATACGCTCGAAGGCGCGGCGATTGCCAGTCACGTCGATCGCCCGCGTCGTCATATCGGGCTTCAGGCGATCGTCGAGCGGACGCGCGTCCTTGTCGCCATTGCCGTACATCATCGCGATACCGGTCAGCCGGATTGCGCCGCCATTGGCGCGGACGCCGATGGCTCTCACCCGGCCGTCGCGCCGGGTCAGCTCGTAGACGACCTTGTCGGCACGGCGGTCGACGGGGAGCGCATCGACGCGACGCCAGCCGCCGCCGAACGGCTCGTCCTTGGCGGTGTGGCCCCACAACTCGACCTCAGCCGGCCGGCCGGACCGGTCGACCGCGCGGTAGCCGAGCTCGACCGCCTGCAGGAACCGGGCGCGGCCCTTGAGCGGCACGGGCTCGGTCTGCTCGCCCGCATAGATGCGCTGGCCGATCTCGATCTCCTCGACATCACCGGTCTGGTAAATGAGCTTCGCCCTGCGCAAGTCGATGTCGTTGCCACGCACCCTGAGCAACAGCTGATCGATCCGGCCACCCACCGCGTCGATCTCGAAGATGTCACGATCGCGACCGAGATCGACCCGGTTCTTGTCGAGCAGCACCCAGCTTGCGTCGAGACGCGGAAGCTCGGTCTCGCGTGCGCCACGGCCCCAGATCTCGATGTCGGACGGTTTGGCACGGCGGCCACCGGCACGGTAGGCGATCTCGATCCGGTCGATGAAGCGCGGACGGCCCTTGATCTCGATGATGGGGCCGTCCTCGCCGGCAAAGACCGTCTGGTCAATGTCGACCGCGTCGCGGTCGCCATTGCCGTAGACGATTTCCATGCCGGTGATCTTGAGGTCGCTCCGTTTGACGCGGACGATCAACCCGTCGTAGCGGCGATCCTCGGCGCCGATCTCGATCGACTCGCTGTCCCCACCCGGATCGAGCGATTGCTTGCCGATGAGCTGCCACTCCTTCGACAGCGCCGGCGGCGCGGGCTCGGGTGCGATGCGGCCCCAGACCTCTACCTCGGCGCGGCGGCCGGTCCGGCCGAGCGCACGCGTCACGATCTCGATCGACCGGAGAGAGCGCGCGCGTCCCTTAAGCTCGAGCATGCTGGTCTCTTCGCCGGCATAGAGGATCGAATCGACCGGCACCTCCTCCTCTTCGCCATTCGCATAGACGAGGCGAAGACGGCGGAGACGGACATCGTCGCGCCGGGCCCTGAGAACGAGCGCATTGATGCGGCCGCCATCCGCGCCCAGATCGATGATCTGCCGCTCGCGGCCGAGATCGACGGCCTGCTTGCCGAGCAGCTGCCAATCCCGCGCCAGCGGAGGAAGCTCGCGCTCGGGCGCCTGGCGCACCCACACCTCGACCTCGGGCCGGCGCGTGCCGCGCGCTCCGGCGCGGTAGCGCAGATCGACGCCCTCGATATGGCGCGGGCGGCCCTTGATCTCGAAGATCTGCCCCTCCTCACCAGCAAACAGCGCGTCCTGGAAATCGACCTCGTCGGCCTCACCGTCACCGTAGAGTAAGGTGAGCCCACGCATCTTGAGATCGTCGCGGCGGACGCGCACGAGCACGGCATTGTAGCGGCCGAACTCGAGGCCCGTTGCGATCTGGGCGCGATCGCGCGCCGGATCGAGCTCCTGCTTGCCGAGCAGCTGCCACTCCTTGGGCAGCGGCGGCGGCGCGGGCTCGGGCGCCTGACGGGCCCACAGCTCGAGTTGAGCGCGGCGTCCGGCCCGGCCAAAGGCACGGGTGCGGACCTCGACCCGCTCGATGCGGCGCGGGCGGCCCTTCAACTCGACGATGGCACTATCCTCGCCGGCATAGACGATGCCGTCGAGGTCGACGACATCCTCCTCGCCGTCGCGGTAGACGATGCGGAGCGAGCGGATTCGCAAGTCGTCCCGTTTGACGCGAAGCACCAGGGCATTGACGCGGCCAGTCTCGGGGGCGGCCTCGAAGACCACTTGATCGGCGCCCAGCTCGACCGGCTGCTGGCCGGCGAGCTGCCAATCGCGGCCAAGTGGCGGCAGCTCGGCCTCCGGCGCCGCGCGGCCCCAGATTTCGAGTTGCGCGGCCCGGGCCGAACGCGTGCCCGGCCGGATCCGCAAATCGATACGCTCGACAAATCGCGCGCGGCCTTTGATCTCGATGATGCTGCTTTCCTCGCCGGCGGAGACCGGCCCGTCGAAAGCCACCTGCTCCTCGTCGCCGTCACTATAGACAATGGTCATGCCGCGTACGCGCAAATCGTTGCGGCGGGCGCGGAGCAGCAGGCCATTGAAGCGCCCACCCTCGCGGCCGATCTCGATCGAGACCCGCTCGCCTTCGCCGGCCACCTCCTGCTTGCCGAGGAGCTGCCACTCGCGCGACAGCGGCGGTAGCTCGGCCTCCGGCGCCTGCCGGCCCCAGGCCTCCAAGATCGAGGGACGGTCACCGCGGGCGATCGGGCGCAAGCGGAACTCGATCCTGTCGATGAAGCGCGGCCGGCCCTTGAGCTCGATGACCTGCGACTCCTCACCCGCATAGAGCGGGCTGTCGAGCGCGAACTGCTCCTCCTCGCCGTTGCCATAGATGACGGTGAAGCCGCGCAGCCGAACATCGTTACGGCGGGACCGCAGCACGAGCGCATTGATGCGGCCGGCCTCCCGCCCGAACGCGATCACGGTGCTGTCGGCATTGGGATCGACGCTCTCCTGGCCGGCGAGTTGCCACTCGCGCGGCAGCGGCGGCAGCTCGACCTCGGGCGCCTGGCGCGCCCAGATCTCGACTTGCGGCGTGCGGACCGAACCGCGCTCGCGCTCATAGGTCAGCTCGAGCCTGTCGATGAAGCGGAAGCGGCCCTTGAGGTCGATTGGCCGCGTCTCCTCGCCTGCCCGCAGCGGCCGGTTGAAGCTCAGATCCTCCGTCTCGCCATTGCCGTAGACGATGCGAAGCAGACGCAGACTGACGGTGTCGCGCTTCACACGGACAATGATCGCATTGTAGCGCCCATCGTCGCGGCCGATGCGGATGACGTCGCGATCGCGCGCCATGTCGACGCGCTGCTGACCGAGCAGGGTCCACTCGCGCGGCAGCGGCGGCAGCTCGACCTCGGGCGCAACGCGGCCCCAGACTTCGACGGTTGCCCGTCCGCGACCGCGCCGGCCCGTGTCATACACGAGCTCGACCTGGCGGATAGCGCGCTCGTCGCCCCGCAGATCAATGGCTTCGGTTTCGGAGCCCGACGGCAGCTGGGCGCGCACGCGATAGAGATCGCCCTCGCCATCGGCATAGATGACGCGCAGCTCGCGCAAGTTGACGTCGCCGCCGCGCACCCTGAGGACGAGGCCGTTGAACCGCCCCTCCTGCGCGCCGATGCGAATGACGTCGCGGTCGCGCGCCGCATCGACGGTGCCCTGGCCGAGCAGCAACCAGTCGCGGCCGAGCGGCGGCAGCTCGCGCTCGACGAGCTTCAGGGCGAAGACCTCGATCTCCGGCCGCTTGATGAGGGCGGTCAGGTTGCCGCCGTAGAGCAGCTCGACACGCGTGATGTTGCGGCGCCGTCCCGCGAGATCGAGCGGAACGGTTTCCTCACCGGGCCTGATGGTCAGGTTGGAGACGGGCAAGTCCTGCACGCTGCCATCGCCAAACACGACGCGCGCGTTGAAGATCGTGACCGAGTTGCCGCTGACGCGGAACTTCAAGGCCGTGTAGGGGCCGTCATTCCTGTTGAGCTTGATTACATCGCGGTCGATGCCCGGGCTCGCCTTCTGGCGGCCGAGCGATTCCCACTCCTGCGCCGAGGCGACACCCGGCACAATCCACACTAGCGCCAGAGCGACCAGCGCGAAGACCCTCAACAGACGCAACATGTGGAACCCCATCACAATGATCGGCCCTCGGATGGGCCGTCAGCCCCATTTTCAGCACGAATTGCGGCACCTTAGTGTTGATGGGAGCCCATCGCCAGCACTCGAAAGGCCGCCAACGCCGTTTTCCCCGCGCCTGTGGGAAGGCCGCCCCGCCTTGCGCGGAATACGTAGGGATTTAGGATGGCGTGCCACCCATTTCGTCGAAAGTCCAAGATGATCGACCGTCTGTCCCCTGATCGCCTCGCGACGGCGATCGCCGTGCTCCGCCAGAAGTTCGGGCCGCGGCTCGACACTGGCACCGCACTGCGCACCCAGCACGCCCACACCCTCACCTGGGTGCCGAACGAGCCGCCGGATGCGGTGCTGTTCGCCGAGAGCGAGGGAGATGTCGTGGCGGCGGTCGAGATCGGCCGGACGCACAAGCTGCCGATCATCCCCTTTGGCGCCGGTACTTCGCTCGAGGGCCAAGTCAATGCGCCCATGGGCGGGCTCTCGCTCGACCTGTCGCGCATGAACCGGATTCTGGCCGTCAACGAGGGCGATCTCGATGTCGTCGTGGAGCCGGGCGTCAGCCGCAAGCAAGTGAACGAGCACCTGCGCGATAGGGGCCTGTTCTTTGCCGTCGACCCGGGCGCCGAGCATGCGAGTCTCGGCGGCATGGCGTCGACGCGGGCGTCGGGCACCATGGCGGTGCGCTACGGGACGATGCGGGAAAATGTGCTGTCACTGCGCGCGGTGATGGCCGACGGCAGCGTCATCACCACGGCGCGGCGGGCGCGGAAGTCTTCCGCCGGCTACGACCTGACGCGGCTGCTCGTCGGCGCCGAGGGCACGCTCGGCATCATCACGGAGCTGACGCTGCGGGTCTACGGCATCCCCGAGACGATCCTCGCCGCCGTCTGCCCGTTCAAGACGCTGGAGGGCGCCTGCAACACCGTCATCCAGTCGATCCAGCTCGGGCTGGGGCTCGGGCGCATGGAGCTCATCGACGAGTTGCAGATCAGGGGCTTCAATATCCACTCTGGGACCAGCTTCGCCGAGCAGCCGACGCTGTTCCTGGAATTCCACGGGACGCCGGCGGGGGCCGCCGAGCAGATCGCACGCTTCCGCGAGATCGCGGAGAGCGAGGGCTCCTTGGGTTTCGAGCAGGCCGCGACGCCGGAGGATCGCAACCGCATCTGGAAAGCGCGGCACGACGCCTATTGGTCGGCGAAGGCGCTGCGCCCTGGCGCTGATCTTTTCGCAACCGATGTCTGCGTGCCGATCTCCCGCCTCGCCGACTGCATTCTCGAGACGCGGCGCGACCAGGAGGAAAGCGGCATCGTCGCGCCGATGGTCGGCCATGCCGGCGACGGTAATTTCCATCTGGTGCCGCTGTTCGACTTGAAGGACGCGGCCGAGGTCGCCAAGATCAAGGCGTTCACGCATCGGTTGGTCGAGCGCGCCTTGGCGATGGGCGGCACCTCCACCGGCGAGCACGGGATAGGCCAAGGCAAGTTGGGCTACATGGCGGCCGAGCATGGACCGGGCTTGGGCGTCATGCGCGCGATCAAGCAGGCGCTCGATCCGGAGGGCCTCCTCAATCCGGGTAAGGTGTTGCCGGACATGTAGGCTGGTGCTGAGGGACCCATCGCGTCCCGAAGCCCAGCGTGGCGAGGCACGGACTTGCGGCGCTGGGCTTCCCCCGGATCAAGTCCGGGGTCAGCGCCAGCCTACGCCCACGGCGCCGGCCGCCTGGCGAGGAACGCCTCGATCCCCGCCTTCGCCTCCTCGCTCTCGCAGCGGTCGGCGAGCTGCTCGATGGAGTAGGCCACCAGGCTGTCGGCAGGATTGCGCGCCAGGTGCTTCGCCAAGGCCTTGGCGTGCGCCGCGGCTCCCGGCGCGCATTGCAGCGCGGCCGCGACCTCGGCCTCGACCGCCGCATCCAGCGCATCCGGCGCCACCACCTCGCTCACCAGCCCGAAGCGTAGCGCGCTGGCGGCATCGAACGGCCTGGCATTGAGAAACGTCCGCCGCGCAAAGCCCTCGCCAATGCGGCGGACAACGAAAGGCCCGATGGTCGCCGGGATGAGGCCGAGCCGCGTCTCGCTCAACGCGAACTTCGCTTCCGCCGAGGCAATGACGATGTCCGATACCGCCATCAGCCCGATGCCGCCGCCATAGGCCGGCCCCTGCACGCGGGCGATGAGCGGCTGCGGCAGATCGTCGAGCGATCGCAGCATGCGCGCGAGCACGCTCGCCTCCTCGATCCGGCCTTGGCGGTCCTTCGCCAATTGCTCCTGCATCCAGGTCAGGTCCGCACCGGCCGAGAAGCTGTTGCCCTCGCTGGCGAGGATGACGGCGCGAATTTTCCGGTCGCCGGCGACGGACTTCGCCGCCGCCGCGAGCTCCCGGATCATGGTGGCGTTCATGGCGTTGTGCTTATCGGCGCGGATCATCGTCAGTCGCGCGACGCCGCGCGCGTCCGTCTCGAGCCGGATGGTCTCGTAGGTCATGGTTTCGCTCCCCTGAGGCTGCGCGCGAAGGCTTCGGCAATGTCGAGCTTCGCGAGGTCGACGCCAGTCGCATAACCCTTCGCGGCAAGCATCCGCGCGACGGCGCCCGTCGCGACATTGCCGGCCGCACCCGGCGCATAGGGACAACCGCCGAGGCCACCCGCCGCCGCGTCGAAGGTCCGGAGGCCGCGCGCGAGCGACGCTTCGATGTTGTTGAGCGCGTTACGTTTCGTGTCGTGGAAGTGCCCGGCGAGTTTTGCCGCCGGCGCGACGCCGAGAACGGCGGCGAGCATCCGACCGACCGTCTCGGGCGTGCCCGCGCCGATGGTGTCGCCGAGGCTCACTTCGGTGCAGCCGAGATCGAGGAGGAGCTTCGTTACGCGCGCGACGCTCTCGGGCGGCGTCGGACCATCGTAGGGGCAATCGGTGACGCATGAGACGTAGCCCCGCATCGGCATGCCATCGTCCCTCGCCTTGGCCGCCACCTCGCGGAACCGCTCTATGCTCTCGGCAATCGTGCAATTGATGTTCTTCTGGCTGAACCCCTCCGAGGCCGAGGCGAAGATGGCGATCTCGTCCGCCTTAGCCGCGTGGGCGCCCTCATATCCTTTGAGGTTTGGCGTCAGCGCCGCATAGGTGACACCAGTTTTGCGCGCGATGCCACCGAGCACTTCGGTCGCATCGGCCATCTGCGGCACCCATTTGGGCGAAACGAAGCTCGTCACCTCGATTTTCCTGAGGCCCGTCTGCGACAGCAGGTCGACGAGCTTGATCTTGTCGGCAGCCGGGATGAGCCGCGCCTCGTTCTGCAGCCCGTCGCGCGGACCGACTTCGACGATGGTGACGCGATCACGCATGGAGAGGCTCGAGCGCCACCAGCATGGTGCCTTCCACCACCTGCTCGCCGGCGGCTACCAGCACCTCGGCGATTTTTCCGTCGCGGGGCGCTGTCAGCGTGTGCTGCATCTTCATGGCTTCCAACACGACGAGCGCATCGCCCTTGGCGACCTTCTGGCCGGCCTTCACATGCACGGCTTTGACCAGGCCCGGGAGCGGTGCCGCCACCCGATCGCCGCCGCCGGTTTCGTCCTCATCGAGTGAGTGACGATCCGGCCGGCCGAAGAGATGCGTCGCCCCATCGGCGATGACGCCGACATGACGCGAGTCGGCAACCGCGATGGCGTCCGATTGGCGGCCGTCGATCTCGAGCCGAAGCCGGGCGCCATCATGGCCAATGACCTTGAATGCAACGTCACCATTGGGCGTCGCGACGGCAAACCGTCCCGGCCCGGCGACCGTGACGTGCACCTCGATGGGCTCGCCATGTTGCGACAGAGTTACGGGCACGCGTGCCGCTCCGAACGCTCGCCAACCGGAAAGCGCAGCCCACGGATCGACCGAGTGTGCCAGGCGATCGATGTCGAGAGCCGTCACCGCCGCCAGCGCAATCGCCAGCGCGGACGGCTCGGCGCCCCGATTGAGCTCGGGCAGGATGCGGCCGATGAGGCCGGTGTCGACGCGGCCGGCGATAACCTCCGAATGCGAGACGAGCCGCTCGAGGAAATCGACATTGGTGACGGACCCCGCGATCTCGCTACGCCGGAGCGCTGCCGCCAGACCCGCGAACGCCTCCTCGCGCGTCTTCGCGTGCACGATCACCTTGGCGATCATCGGATCGTAGAAGGGCGTGATCTCGTCGCCCTGGCGGACGCCGGTATCGATGCGCGCGATATCCTCCGGCAGCGACAGATGCAACAAGCGCCCGGTCGCTGGCGCAAAGTCGCGCGCCGCATCCTCGGCATAGACGCGCGCCTCGACGGCGTGGCCGTTCAAGGGAATCTGATCCTGTTTCAGCGGCAGCGGCTCGCCCGACGCCACACGAATTTGCCACTCGACGAGATCGAGGCCCGTCACCGCCTCCGTCACCGGATGCTCGACCTGGAGGCGCGTGTTCATCTCCATGAACCAGAAACCGTCAGGCTTAAGCCCCATCGAACCGTCGGCGATGAACTCGACGGTGCCGGCGCCTTCGTAGCTGACGGCCCGGGCGGCCTTGACGGCGGCGGCGCAGACGGCGGCGCGGGTGGCCGCGTCCATGCCCGGCGCCGGGGCCTCCTCGATGACCTTCTGGTGGCGGCGCTGCAGCGAGCAGTCGCGCTCATAGAGGTGGACGACGTTGCCGTGGCGGTCGCCGAACACCTGAACCTCGGTGTGG
>JANNSX010000043.1:0-3695 GCA_031403155.1 Hyphomicrobiaceae bacterium | reverse complement strand
CACCAGGCAATCTCCGAAGGCGTACGCGTAGACGTAGAACGGCGAATTGATGAAGTGCGGAATGTAGGTCCACATCACCTCGTACCCGGGCTTTAGTTCAATCGCCGGTCCAAGGCTCTCGCGCTGCACGTCCATCCAGAAGCCGTTGATCTGCTCACTCGTCAGCTCGCCCTGGCGGCGCGCCTCGTGCACCTTGCGCTCGAAGGTGTAGAACGCGATCTGGCGCACCACCGTGTTGATCATGTCCTCGACCTTCTGGGCGAGCATCGCCTTGCGCTCGCGCGGGTCGGTGGTGGCGTCGAGCATGCGGCGGAAGGTCAGCATCTCGCCGAACACGCTGGCGGTCTCGGCGAGCGTCAGCGGCGTCGGCGCCAGTAGCGGGCCTTGGCCGTTGGCGAGCACCTGATGCACGCCGTGGCCGAGCTCATGCGCCAGCGTCATGACATCACGGGGCTTGCCCATATAGTTGAGCAGCACGTAAGGGTGCGCGCTCGGCACCGTCGGATGCGAGAAGGCGCCGGGCGCCTTGCCGGGGCGAACCGGCGCATCGATCCAGCGCTTGTCGAAAAAGCGTTCCGCGATCTCGGCCATGCGTGGCGAGAAGCTGCCATAGGCCGACAGCACGGTCTGACGCGCCTCCGCCCAGCTCATCTGCCGGTCGGGCTGATCGGGCAGCGGCGCATTGCGATCCCAGTGCGAGAGCGCGTCCATGCCCAGCCACTTCGCCTTCATCGCGTAATAGCGGTGGGCCGTGCGGCCATAGCTCTCGCGAACGGCCGAGACCAGTGCCTCGACCACCTCCGGCTCGACGCGATTGGCGAGATGCCGCGCCGCCGACACGGAGGGGAAACCACGCCAGCGATCGGAGATTTCCTTGTCCTTGGCGAGCGTGTTGGTGATCAGCGTGAAGAGGCGGATGTTATCCTTGAAGACGACGGCGAGTGCTTCCGCCCCCTGCCGGCGCTTGGGTTCGGCCTGATCGGTCAACAGATTGAGCGTCGGCTCGAGCGCCAGCTCCTCATCACCGACTTTGAATCGCAGCGCCGTCATCGTCTCGTTGAAGAGGCGGTTGAAGGCGCCACGGCCGGTGACGCTCTTCTCGTGGAAGAGCTTCTCGCTTCTGTCGTCGAGCTGGTAGGGCTTCTCCTTGCGTAGATCGACGATCCAGGGTGCGAAGCGCTTAAGGGGCACCTCGGCTATCAGCCTGTCGATCCGGGCATCCTCGATCTGGTTCAGCTCGAGCTCGAAGAACAGGAGATCCATCGTGATGGCGGTGAGCTTCTCCTGCATGTCGCCATAGAATTTGCCGCGCTGGGGATCGGCCGTATCGGCCGCGTACAACAGGCCCGCATAGGAGGAGAGCCGGCCGAGCACGTCCTGCAGCGCCTCGTAGCGGGCAAGGGCCGCGGCGAGGCCTGCCGCATCGAGCCCCGCGAGCTTGCCCTTGGTCGCTTCTTGCAACGCTTTCGCCTCGGCGGCCGAATGCTCGAGGTCGGCCGCGATCTTCGGCGCGGTCATATCGTTGTAGAGGTCGGCGAGATTCCACTCGGGCATCGGGCCCAGCCGCTCGGCAGTCGCATCTTTCTCGGCCACGCGCATTCCTTTCCAGGATTTATCCGACACCTCAGCTCGGGCCATTTAGGCCAATTCCGCCGAAGATGGAACCGGTTAGGGGAAGGCAAGTCGCGGGAGCACAGGAAATTCGGCGTCGCCGGAATTGATCGGGCATTGGAGTTCAAAGGGGCAGCCGCCTCCTTTCCTCCCCCTCTTTATGGGGGAGGACGGTTCGCCTTGGGTTTAGCGCAGGCTAAACCCTTAGGCGAACATAGGTGGGGGTGCCCGTCCCGTGATGTTGGTGTTATCGTGTTTTCCGATGCCCAACAATCGTGCCCGATCGCTTCGCCGCAACTTGACCGAGGCCGAGACCATGCTCTGGTCGAAGTTGCGCGACCGGCAGGTCGAGGGGCTGAAGTTCCGGCGTCAGCATGCGATCGGACCCTACATCGCAGATTTCGTCTGCCTTGAGCGCCGGCTCGTCGTCGAGGTCGATGGTGGCCAGCATGCGGAAGTTGCGGCAAGAGACGCAGCACGCTCTGCCTTCATTGCGGAGCATGGATTTCACGTCATCCGGTTCTGGAACTCGGAAGTGCTCGAAAACACGCGTGGCGTGGTCGATGAGATTGCTGATGCTTTGCGGGAACGTCCGTCGGCACCACACGTCTCGCGGCGCTGCGCAGACACCCCCACCTAGGCGCGCCTAAGGACTTAGCCGCTTCGCGCCTAAGTCCAAGGCGCGCGGTCCTCCCCCATAAAAAGGGGGAGGAAAAGAAGTGGCGACTCCTGCAAATATCGGATTCACTTCGGCCGCAGCGATGTTGGCTCGCCGGCAAGTCGCCGCAGTGGCTCGGTGGTGGTGGGACACTGTGCCCCCGCCGTCTCAATCAGAGAAAATCCATCGACGAGTTTTCTCAAAACCGGGCCAATCGGAAAGCTTCTGTTTACGCTTCTGGATCAGGATGCACCTGGGCCGGCGTTGTACGGCCGAGGCGAACGGGCTCTGTTGAGCTCCTCGCCTCAGTGTTTGTTTCGGTGAGTAGTGTAGAGTCATGCTGAAGCGCGTTCTTGTTGTCGACGACGATCCCGTCCAGCGCCGCATCATCGAGGAAAGCCTCCGGCGCTCGGGCTACGAGTTCCGCTCCGCCCATTCCGGCGAGCAGGCCCTCTCCCTTCTCGAAGGCGCCGAGGCCAACACGATCTCGATCGTGCTGCTCGACCTCATCATGCCCGGCATGGACGGCATGGCGGTGCTCGAGCGCATCAAGCGGCTGGCCGGCGCGCCCCCCGTCATCGTGCAGACCGCGCACGGCTCGATCGATGCGGCGATCAATGCGATGCGCGCGGGCGCCGTCGACTTCGTGATCAAGCCGGTGGCGCCCGAGCGCCTGGAAGTCTCGATCAAGAACGCACTTAAGATCGAGAGCCTCGCCGTCGAGATCAACCGCATGAAGCGGCAGTCCTCGGGCACGCTCACCTTCAACGATCTGATCCTGCGCGGCGAGGCCATGCAGCGCGTCATCGCCTACGGCCGGAAGGCGGCCGCCTCCAACATCCCCGTCCTCGTCGAGGGCGAGTCGGGCGTCGGCAAGGAGCTGATCGCGCGCGCCATCCAGGGCGAGAGCGAGCGCAAAGGCCGGGCCTTCGTCACCGTCAACTGCGGGGCGATCCCGGAGAACCTCGTCGAGAGCACGCTGTTCGGCCACGAGAAGGGTTCCTTCACGGGCGCCATCGACAAGCGCACGGGTAAGTTCCAGGAAGCCGACGGCGGCACGCTGTTCCTCGACGAGGTGGGCGAGCTCCCCCTCGACGCGCAGGTCAAGCTCCTGCGCGCGCTGCAGGAAGGCGAGATCGATCCGGTCGGATCCAAGCGGCCGGTCAAGGTCGACATTCGCATCATCGCCGCCACCAACCGCGACATGATCCAGCTCGTCCGCGAGGGCAAGTTCCGCGAGGATCTCTATTATCGCCTGTCGGTGTTCCCGCTCTGGGTGCCGCCATTGCGCGAGCGCATGGATGATGTGCCGGAGCTCGGCCGTCACTTCATCACCAAGTTCGCCGCCGAGGAAGGCAAGCGCATCGACGGCTTCGATGCCCAAGCCTCCGCGCTCCTCGCCGGCTATTCCTGGCCGGGCAACGTC
>JANNSX010000042.1:0-2814 GCA_031403155.1 Hyphomicrobiaceae bacterium | reverse complement strand
GGATGACGGAGAGCGTGATCGGATCGACTTTCGTAGTGCCGGCCATGGGTCCCTCGCCTCTGGAGCATTTGTCCTTCGAAGTGGTTTCCCGGTTCGTCGTAGAAAATGCGACCAAGCAAGAAAACACCGGCGGTCGCAGCCACCCGCTCCCCCGGCAACCTCAAAGTGCTACGGGAACAGGGTTAAGGCGGGGTTACGGATTTGCAGTTGGATTGGGCCACAGCCGTTCCACATCCCCAGCGCCTGAGGGCACCAGACGAGGGTCAGACCCGCATCTTGAAATAGGGCGGCACCTTGATCGCTTGATTCTTGGTTCAGGCTCTCAGAACTCCTCGTCGTCCTCCGCGCGCTCCGCATGGTCGGGCATTGTGCTCACAGCATCGCCGATGTCTACGTCATTCTCGAGAATTTGGCGGTAGGTGGAGAGGGTTTCCAGATCTCTGATAGCACCCCCCAAGTCGAAGCTGGCGCTCATCAGCAATTCGACTTCCAAGCCCGTGTATCCGGGATCCCAGTGAGTATTCTCTGGCACGTGACAGTGCCCATAGTGCCCGCCTTTGATCTCCCAATTTTCTCGATTACGGTTGTGACCGCCGGGATCGCGCCCGGCCGGCGTAGCGGTTTTTGGCAACCCGTTCGGCCAGATTTGCGGTACTGAATGCTCGCCCTCGAGCCAGCGGCAGAGTCTCGCGACGTTTCGCAGGGTACGTCCATTCTTTGGCAAGTGGGCAAACCCCACGACCTCGATCTGCAAGGCTCCATCGCGATTTGTCTGGACGCCACCTCTCGCGTTACGAAGAGCTCTCGCGGCTATGCTTGTATCGATGTGCTGATAGATTGTCCGATCATCGACGGTGAAGTGCGGGTCGCTGCGATTGGCCTGAAACGCATCAAACGCTCCGTTCGCTGAACTGCCTTCGGTCGTGTGATGCACGATCTTGAACGGCCCGGAGGTGTAAGCGCCGGACGAGCCGGTGATCGGATGCCAAGTGGCGAAAGGGCAAACAGCCATTGTGTACTCCACGAAAATCAATGTGCTGAGGGAACACGCTACCCCCGAAGCGTCGCGTTCATCAACTCCTGAATAAGCGCGATTTCGTCAGAACCGCTCGCCCGACGTTGACGGCCACAATTGGCTGGCGCAGGGTTTCCTCAAGCATCTCGTCCTTCTACGTCTGTTGTTGATCCTGCGACAGAAGAAGAAATGCTCATCATCACACCCTCCGGGCAAGCCCGGAGGGTGTGCGTAAGGAACGAGGGACGAGATGCCTTCCTCCGCGCCCGATTTGCCTCCCGCGCTTCACCTCGACGGCCGCCCGCTCGAGACCTCGAACGACGTCGCGGCGTTCTTCGAGCTGCCGCCGGGCCATCTTATCTATGCGCTCTACAAGGCCCCGCCCGACGAGCGCTACCGGCATTTCGAAATTCCGAAGCGCACCGGCGGCATGCGGCTGATCTCGGCGCCGCGTGGGGTGGTGCGCGACTGCCAGGAGAAACTCAGCCCCCTTCTGCAAGCGATCTACGACGCGCATCCGAGCGCCCACGGCTTCATCAAGGAGCGCAGCATCGTCACCAATGCGAGCGGTCATGTCGGCCGGCATTGGGTGCTGAACGTCGACCTTTCCGATTTCTTCCCGACCATCAATTTCGGCCGCGTGCGCGGGCTGTTCATGGCCCCGCCCTTCCGCATGGGGCCGAAGGCCGCGACCGTCATGGCGCAGCTCTGCACTTATCGGAACGGCCTGCCACAAGGGGCGCCGACCTCGCCCGCGCTCTCAAACTTCGTCGCCGCTCAGCTCGACCGGCGGCTGACGCGGCTCGCCAAAGAGCAGAAGTGCCGCTACTCGCGCTATGCCGACGACATCACCTTCTCCTGCGATCACACCGTGTTTCCGCCGGCGCTCGCCACGCTCGATGTCACGGCAAGGCTGGAGCATCAGGTGAGCGTGGGCGATGCGCTGGAGGAGGCGATCCGGGTGTGCGGCTTCGCGGTCAATGCCAAGAAGGTGCGGCTGCAAGGGCGTCACCGGCATCAAAGCGTCACGGGCCTCGCCGTCAACCGCACCGTCAATGTCGAGCGCACGCGCATCCGCAAGATCCGCGCCATGCTGCATGCCTGGGAGAAGCACGGGATCGAGGCGGCGGGAACCGAGCATTTCGCGAAGTATGGCAAGTCCCCAAGCGGCGGCCAACCCGACCAGCCGGCAGCCGTGTTCCGCAGCGTCGTCTACGGCCAGCTCGCCTTCGTGAAGATGGTGCGGGGCGCAACCGATCCCGTATTCCTGAAACTCTGCGCCAAGCTCATCGACCTCGATCCGAACCCCTCGCGCTTCGTCAGGCAAATGGTGTTCGGCGCCGACGACTACGAGATTTTCATTTCCCACGCCAGCGAGGACAAGGCGGCAATCGCCCGGCCGATCTACGAGGCCTGCGAGCGCTACGGCCTGAAGGCCTTCCTCGATGAGGAGCACATCGCCTGGGGGCAGTCCTTTACGAAGAAGATCAACACGGCCTTGGGCGCGGCGCGGACGATCGTGTGCATCGTGTCGTCGAACTCGGTGACGAAGGATTGGCCGCTGCTCGAGATGAACACCGCCCTCGGCATGGAGGCCTCGGGCGCCAAGACGGTTGTGCCGGTGATGGTCGGCAAGCCCGACTTGTCGAAGCTGCCGTTGATCCGCGGCAAACGCTGGATCGACTGGACCGGCGATGCCATGGCGGTGGCGAAGGTGCTGAAGGATGTGGTCAAGCCGTCGGTGGCAGAACCGATGCCGCCGGTGCCGGTGGTGGCGGAGGAGACGGGGGCGACGGCCG
>JANNSX010000041.1:0-8494 GCA_031403155.1 Hyphomicrobiaceae bacterium | reverse complement strand
ACATAGGGCGGATTGGCGAGGATGAGATCGTAGCGGCGGCCTGCGACCGGCGCATAGAGGTCGCCTTCGAGGAGATGCAGGCGATCCTCGAGCCCGTACCCGGTGACGTTGCGGCGGGCGACCTCGAGAGCAGCAGGCGACAGCTCGACGGCATCGACTTGCGCCTCGGAAAACACATGCGCTGCGATGATGGCGAGCGGCGCGGCGCCGGTGCACAGGTCGAGCACGCGCGTGACCTCGGACGTGTCGCCGAGTGTGGCCTCTAACCCGTTGACCATCAGCTCGCCCAAGTATGAGCGTGGCACGATCGCCCGCTCGTCGATCGAGAAGCGGAAATCCTTGATCCAGGCCTCGCCGACGAGATAGGGCGCGGGCTTGCGTGTCGTAATGCGCGTCTCGATGAGATCGTTGATCCGCGAGCGCTCCTCGCGCGTCAGCCGCGCCTCGAGCCAGGGTTCCAGCTCGTGGATGGGCAGTCTGAGCGTAGCCAGGATCAGGAAAGCGGCTTCGTCGAGCGCGCACTCCGTGCCGTGTCCATAGACGAGCCCGGCGGCGTTGAAGCGCGAGACCGCATAGCGCAACCAGTCGCGGATGGTCAGGAGGTCGTCGGTAGGGGAGCTTGGCATACTACATCGTCTCTCAAAATGATCGGAGCATAGTGGGCGCCACCTGCTGAACGCATCCATTCCCTGACGAGTCGCGGAGTGCGCCTCCCACCATCGTGTCAGCAGGATTTCTCCGGCACGAGGTGGATTGGGAGTGGGGCCGTGGGGTGAGCATCACCAGCTCAGCAGCGCATAGGGACTTCTACCCCCCACCCTGTCCCTCCCCACGAGGGGAAGGGGACGTTGGGGCGAGGGCCATCGGAAAGCGAACTCCACACCCTGCAGCGCCGCCAGCCAAGGCACTGCAGCTTGAATACGGCAGTGGCGGTGTTCGTCGTCTTCAGTGTCCGAGACACATTGTGTCAGGGACGTACAATGCCGGAACCCCCTCCCCCTCGTGGGGAGGGTTGGGGTGGGGGGTGTATCCTTCCGCTCGCGCTCGAAGGCCCATGCGCCTCCGTCGGCATCATCAAGCATCGACGCCATCTCACCCCACCCTCGGCGCGATGTCGTAGCGGAGCTGCCGGCTTTGGGCGAAATGGAGCGCCATGCGCTCGGTCAGCGCCGTGATCGTCAGCAGCGGATTGACGCCGAGCGAGCGTGGGATCACCGAGCCGTCGGTGACGTAGAGGCCCTCGTGCACCGCGGAGGCGGAGGCGCCGCCATCGCCGTCGAAGACGCGGCCCAGGTGATCGGCGACGCCGCTCGCGCAATCGCGACCCAAGCCGCAGCCACCGAGCGGATGTGCGGTGGCGGGCTTGGCGCCCATCATCCCCTCCGACAGCGGGTTCTTGACGTAGCTCGCCCCGCGCGCCGCCGCGAGTTTCCGCAGCGCGGCATCGACGCGGGCGAAGACGGGCTCGTCGTTGACGTTCGCCCAGCGGACGGTCGCCTGGCCATTGTCGAGCACGATCTGGCCTTGTGCCGTGTCATGCGAGACGACGAAGAAGGTGTGCGTGCGCGATAGCGGCCCCTCGTAGACGCCGCGGATCAGCGCCTGCGCCGCGCCGATGATCTTGCCGCCGGGCACGAACAGCACGGGGAGCAGGGGCCCGAGCGAGGAGGGGAGCACGCCTTCCTGCACATACATCGAATGCGAAAGATCGTCCGGGTCGTCGATCTCGATTTCGCTGGTGACCGCTGCCCCGACCGGATCGAGGCCGGACTTGGCCGGATGGCCGATGCCGATGCCGTGCACGCGGTCTCGAGCGTTGTACGCGAAGGCAATGATGTCCCCGTTGGCGGAGAAGCGGTGCCCCAAACGCGGCGAGAGCGCGAGGCCGTTTTCTCGCGATCGGAGCAACAACTCGGTCGACCCCAGTGTCCCGGCGGCGAGAATGACGATGTCAGCCTCGACGACGCGCGGCGTGGCGTTCGCCTGGCCGCTCGGCGTGACGTGAACGCGCCAACGGCCGCCCACTTTTTCGACGTGCGAGGCCGTCACGCTCGTGAAGAGCTTGGCACCATGCGCCGCCGCATCCGGCAGATAGCTCGTCGCCACCGTGTTCTTGGCGCCGACATTGCAGCCGCCGCAGCAATCGCCGCAGCGCGTGCAGGCGGGCTGCGCGATACCGGCCGGATTGACCGCCGCTTCGAACGATACGGCGACAGGGGCCGCGACCGGTGCCGGTCCAAGCACGCCGCCCGCCGAGGCGAGCGCTTTCGATTTCGTGAGATTGGCGGCCTCCGGATCGCGCGCCGGTCTTATCCAGGCGCGGGCGCGCGCGAAACCTTCATCCAGCGTGCCGTCGCCGCCGATCTCGCCGGGAAACACCGGATCGGCGAACACGCGCGCGTCGGGCCGGAGTGACACGCCCGCATTGACGAGCGAGCCGCCACCCAAGCCGCAGCCGACGAGCACATGGATGTCCTCGCCGTAACGGAAATCGTAGAGGCCGGGTTTGCCGGCGCGCCCGAAGCGTCCGCCGGAGACCATCAGCTCGGCACGCACCTCGGGAAACCGCGATGGGAAGCTGCCGGTCGGGTACTCCTTGCCGCGCTCGAGTACGCAGACCGTCAGGCCCATCCGCGCCAGCCGCGAGGCCGACACGCCGCCCCCATAGCCCGAGCCGATGACGATCGCGTCATAGTGATCGCCGAGGGCGTCGAACGGCTGGGAGAGCGGGGCAGTCGACATGGGTTGCTGGTCGGTCCTGTTGGCGGGCGCTGAGCATTCGCATGAGCCGTGGGCCGGCTCAAGCGGGCCCAGGAAGTTTGGTTCATTTTCGAGATCGCGGTGCGTCAGTTGAAGCAAGGCCTCACCCCACCCTCTCCCCGTACGCTTCGCTACGGGGAGAGGAAGATCACGGCCATGTCATGTGGCCAATAGACCAGCGTCGCGCTCTTCACCCCACCAGATACCGCCGCCTGACCTCGTACATCAGCAGCGCGGTGGCGGTGGCGGCGTTGAGGCTTTCGGCGGTGCCGCTCATCGGAATACGCGCGAGCGTGTGGCAGAGCGCGGTCAAGCGCGTTGTGAGCCCATTCGACTCGCTGCCGATGAGGAGCAGCACGGGATGGCGATCAGTCGCTTCGCGATAGTCGACCGCGCCTGAAGCCGCCGAGCCGAGGATGAGGCCGGGCCAAGCCTTCGCCCATTCGGCGAATTGCTCGGTGGTGGCCGTCACCACCGGCACGGCGAAGATCGAGCCCGTCGAGGCGCGCACGGCCTCGGGCGAAAAGACATCCGCGCAGTCGCCAACGAGAATGACGCCCTTCGCGCCCGCCGCATCGGCGGTGCGCAGGATTGTGCCGAGATTGCCGGGGTCGCGGATGTCCTCCAGCACGAGCCAGGTGTCTTGCTCTGACAATCCCGTGGCCATTGGAAGCATCGCGTGCCTTTGCTTCAGCAGCGCGGCGACCGCCGGCGGATTGCTCATGCCGGACAGCTTGGCCATGACCGCCTCGGTCACGTGCGAGACTCCCACCTTCCCGCCTTGCTCCCAAGCCTGAAGGCTGTTCGCCCAGGGTTCACCGGCGGCGCGCACGTCGACGAACAGGCTGTGCGGTTTGTAGCCGCCCGCCCGCGCACGCTCCAGCATGTCGCGGCCCACGGCGAGGAACAGGCCCGTCTCGCGCCGTATTTTCCGATCGCTCAACGAGCGCGCGAGCTTGATGCTCTCGTTGGCGAGGCTGGTGACGATCTCAGGCCTCGGCGATGTCATGTTCACACCGTCCGCGCGGCGAGCGCCCCTTCGGCGATGGCGATGTCGGCCGTGCGTGGCGACACGCAATCGCCCGCCATCTGTAGCTCGATACCGGCGGCTTCGATGGCGTCACGCAAGCCATCGAGGGCTTTGTTGCCGCGCCAGGCCACGAGCAGGTCGACCGGCTCGATGCGGTGCGTCTCGCCGGAATAGACGTTGCGGACGATGACGGCGCGGCCGTCGAGGGCGACGACCTCGGAGGTCGGGATGAGCTTTGTCCCGGCCGAGAGCACGCGCTGGTAGAGCGGCACGCGCTGGATCAGATCGATGTCCTCGTAGGCTGCGAAGGCGGGTGTCACGACGTGGACGGTCGACCCCGCCGCGATCAGCGCCTCGACGACGCCGGTGCCGACGGTGCCGCCAGCCGCATCCCAGATCACCACGATGCGGGCATCGGGCCGGCCTTGGCGAACGACCTCGTGGGGCGTTGCCACCTCGATCTCCGACGTCTCCGCGCCGGCGACCTTCTCGACGAGCGGCTCGGCCCCCGTCGCCAGCACGATCGTATCGGCGTCGAGCCTGGCGATATCCTCCGCCGTGATCTCGCGGCCGAGCTCGATCCTGACCTGCAACTTCTCGAGCTCGCGCCGCCGCCAGGAAATGACCTGGTCGAATTCCTTCCAGACAGGGATTGAGGCGCGCAGCAGGAACTGGCCACCGACCACCTGATCCTTCTCGTAGACCGTTACGCGATGGCCGCGTTCGGCCGCCACGCGCGCGGCTTCCAATCCCGCCGGGCCCGCACCGATCACGGCGACTCGCTTGGCCTTCTTCGCAGGCTCTGCCGGTCCCCAGGCATGCTCGCGCGCGGCTTCCGGGTTCTGGATGCATCTGACCGCGCTCCCCGCCTGCACGCGGGCGATGCAGACATTGGCGCCGACGCAGGGGCGGATCGCCTCGGGATGCCCGGCTTTCACCTTGGCGACGATTTCGGGATCAGCGATGTGCGCGCGCGTCATGCCGATCATGTCGGCCCGGCCCTCGGCGAGGAGCCGCTCGGCATGCTTGGGGTCGACAATGCGCCCGACGGCAAAGACCGGCAGTTTCACCGCCTGCTTGATGGCGGCGGCCAGATGCGCGTAGAGCCCGTGCGGGGCCGGCGTCGGCGGCCAATGGGCGGCGCGCATGATGCGGTCCATGTTGGTGCCGGCGGCGACGTTGAAATAGTCGAGGAGGCCCGTCGCCTCGAGCTTTCGCGTGATCTCCTGCATGGCGGCGCTATCGAGGCCGCCCTCGACATATTCATCGCCCGGCACGCGCATGCCGACGATGAGATCGCGCCCGGCGCCTGCGCGCACCGCCTCGCTCACCTCGATGGCAAGGCGGATGCGATTATCGACAGAGCCGCCGTATCTGTCGGTGCGCTTGTTGGAGTAGGGCGACATGAAAGAGGCGATCAGCAACCCGAAGGCGCCGAGGATTTCCACGCCATCCATGCCGCCTCTTTTGACGCGGCCAGCCGCGGCGCCGAAGGCGTCCACCACCTGGCGGATTTCGGCGATCGTCATCTGGTGGGGAACTTGGCGGACGACCTCGGAGGCTTTCTCGGACGGGCCCCATATGGTTTGCCCCGCTTCGCCGCCGCTCTCCATGGTCGCGCCATAGTGCGCCAGCTGGGCGAGCATGGTGCCGCCTTCGGCATGCACCGCATCGGCGAGCATCCGGTAGCCGGGGATCACGCTGTCATCGAGATTGTGGATGGCGCTCCTCGAATGCAGCGCGCTGCTCTCGTGTACCGGCGTCGCCCCGGTGATCTGCATGCCGACGCCGCCTTTGGCCCGCGCCCGGTGATAGGCGACGTATTCTTCTTGAGGCCGTCCGTCTTTGGCGAGCTGCGGCACATGCGCGGTGACGAGCACGCGGTTGCGCACGGTCTTGCGGCCGATGTCGAGGGGCGAGAGCAGATGCTTGAAGGCTGAGGTCACTATGGATTTCCTGCTCCGGAGTTAGCCGCATCCATTCCTCCCCCTTTCGTCGCGCCGGAGGCGCGCCTCCGGCACGACGGGGAAGGACCGTCGCCTTGGGTTTAGCGCAAGCTAAACCCTTAGGCGAACATAGGTGGGGGTGCTCGTCCGGCAAGCTCGACGTCGGCTTCGATCCGAGGCCCAATACTCGCGCACACCCACTTCGCCCTAACATGACTTGCTTGGCGGCTTCGCCGATATTGCCAATCCCTTAAGCGAACGACCGTTGTCTTGCCACGTCTCGCTACGCCGAACCAACACCCCCACCTTGGCGCGCCTGAGGAATCGGCCTCTTGTAGGTTGGGTCGAGGAACGAGACCCAACAGCCACGGGCGCAAGCCAATGTTGGGTCTTCGCTGCGCTCGACCCAACCTACGTCCAAGGCGCGCGGTCCTCGCCCATAAAGAGGGGGAGGAATCTCAGTTGCGACCTTGCTCGAAACGACCAGATCGTCCTCGCCTCGGACAAACAGCCGAGTGAGATCTTTCGGTTCTTACCGCAAAGTATGGCTGCCGGCCGTCACCACGTAAATGCGGGGAGGATCGCGTGGCGCGTGCGGCTCCCCTGCAATTGACGCACCTATCCTGCCACACTAGGTTCGCCCGGCGAATTCCCGATCCATTCGTTGGCGATTTGCCTGCGGCCCAGGAGCCATCGCCTTGACCATCGCCGCCCACAACGCCAGCCCGCCGATCGATCCCCAACGCGTCGAGGCGGCATGGGGCGCCAGAGCCTGGCCGTTCGAGGAGGCGAGGAAGCTCCTCATCCGACTCGGCATCGAGGCAATAGGCAAGGCGCCGAAGACGCCCAAGACGGTGATCTTCGAGACGGGCTACGGCCCCTCGGGCCTGCCCCATATCGGCACTTTCGGCGAGGTGGCGCGCACCACCATGGTCCGCAACGCCTTCCGCCTGATGACGGCGGACCAGGTGCCGACGCGGCTCATCTGCTTTTCCGACGACCTGGACGGCATGCGCAAGATCCCGGAGAACGTGCCGGATCGCGCCGCCCTCGAACCCTATCTGCAGATGCCGTTGACCACCGTCCCCAATCCCTACGGCGACGAGTTCGCGAGCTTCGGCCATCACAACAACGCCATGCTCCGCCGCTTCCTCGATGGCTTCGGCTTCGAGTACGAGTTCATGAGCGCGACAGAAGAATACAAGGCCGGCCGGTTCGACGAAACCTTGCTCAAGGCGCTCCACCGCTACGACGAGATCATGACGGTGATGCTGCCGACACTCGGCGAGGAGCGCCAGCAGACCTATAGCCCCTTCCTGCCGATCTCGCCGTCTTCGGGCCGCGTGCTCTACGTGCCCATGAAGGCCATCGATGCTGGCAAGGGCACGATAACGTTCACGGACGAGGACGGCACCGACGTCACCATGCCGGTGACGGGCGGGCGCACGAAGCTGCAGTGGAAGCCCGATTTCGGCATGCGCTGGGCGGCGCTCGGCGTCGACTTCGAGATGTTCGGCAAGGACCACCAGACCAACGCCCCGGTCTACGACAAGATTTGCGAGGTGCTCGGCGCCAGGCCCCCCGAGCACTACGTCTACGAGCTCTTCCTCGACGACAAGGGCCAGAAGATTTCCAAGTCCAAGGGCAACGGCATCTCCATCGACGAGTGGCTGACCTATGCGACGCCCGAGAGCCTCGCGCTCTTCATGTTCCAGAAGCCCAGGGCCGCCAAGCGTCTCTACTTCGACGTCATCCCGAAGGCGGTGGACGAGTATCTGACCTATCTGGAGAAGGTTCCCAAGGAAGCCGTTCCCCAGCAGCTCGAGAACCCGGCCTGGCACATCCACGCGGGCCATCCGCCGGAAGTGAAGGTGCCGATCTCGTTTGGGCTGCTGCTCAATCTCGTCTCGGCGTCGAACGCCGGCGACAAGGAAACGCTCTGGGGCTTCATCAAGCGGCATGCGCCGGGAGCTTCGCCCGAAAACGATCCGGCGCTCGACCGGCTCGCGGGCTATGCGGTTCGCTACTTCAACGATTTCGACAAGCCAAAGCGTACCTTCCGCCTGGCCACCCCGGAAGAGCGCGTGGCGATGGAAGCGCTCGACGCGGCGCTGGCTTCGGCCCCCGCCAACGCGTCGGGCAAGGAGCTGCAGGACATCGTCTACGAGATCGGCAAGACGCACGGCTACGCCGAAAGCTTGCGCGACTGGTTCAAGGCGATCTACGAGGTGCTGATCGGCCAGAGCCAGGGCCCGCGCTTCGGCTCGTTTATCGAGCTGTATGGCGTGCCGGAAACCAGGGCGCTCATCGCGAAGGGGTTGGCGGGCGAGCTTACGGCTTGAGGAGTTGGGCGAGCTTCGAGCGGCCCGTCGACTTCAGCCCCCAGGCCTTGGCCACGCGCTCGAACAGCATCGTCTCGCGCTGGAGCACGGCCTCAGGCGTCCAGTCGGCGAAGTCTTTCAGCATGCGCGTGATCTCGAACCGGCTCGCGTTGTCGCCCTCGAACAGGACCGCGATCTTTTCCGGATAGGGCGCGTTCTTGCAGCGATCGTTCTGCCGCCTCGTGATGAGCGCGAGATTACCGAGGCTGCGGGTGGCGGCCTCGCGAATGCGGGTGTCGGGAAAGGCGCTGCGCCAGTAGGCGACCTCGGCGGCCGTCTGCGGCAGGATGTGCTCGACCGTCACGTCGTCGAGCCGGGCCGGCAGCTCCGCCTCGCTACCGATAGCCGAGATCCAGGCCAGCACCGGACGGCACTGG
>JANNSX010000040.1:0-2495 GCA_031403155.1 Hyphomicrobiaceae bacterium | reverse complement strand
ACCCTTCGCGAGCTCGGCGAGGTTCTTAGCCTCCTTGGCGCCCTTCGACACGAGATCATCGACCGGCACGCGATTGCGATTGGCGATGATCGTGACCTCGTGCCCCTGCTTCAGGAGATGCGAGGCCATGCCGTGGCCCATCAGGCCGACGCCGACGAAACCGAGCTTGGACATTTGGGGCTCCGAAGAATGTGAGTGGTGAGATTGTGAGTTGTGAGAGGCAAGCCTGAGGGGTGAGTGCCGCGTGGCCCTACTCACTATTCACAACTCACAACCTCACAACTCACAATCTCTCAAATCAAACCGACCAACCACCGTCGATCATCGCTGTCGTGCCGGTGACGAAGGCGCTTTCATCCGATGCGAGATAGACGACGAGGTGGGCGATCTCCGCGGCGGTGGCGAGGCGGCCAAGCTTCTGGCGGGCGACGAAGGCCTGGTAGTTCTTGTCATAGTCGCCCGGCAGCGCCTTGATGCGCTCGCGCAATGAGGGCGTATCGACGGTGCCCGGGCAGATGGCGTTGCAGCGGATGTTCTTGTCGGCGAAGTCGGTTGCGACCGATTTCGTCAGGCCGATGACGGCCGCTTTGGTGGCGCTATAGACGGACCGGTTCGGCGCGCCCTTGATGGAGGAGGCGGCCGAGGAAATGTTGATGATCGAGCCGCTACCTTTAGCGATCATGCCCGGCAGATAGGCGTGCAGCGTCCGCCACATCGATTTCACGTTCAAGTCGAAGGAGTGGTCCCAGTCGGCCTCCTTGCAATCGAGGATGGTGCCGTTGTGGACCCAGCCGGCGCAATTGAAAAGCACGTCGACGGGCCCAGATTTCTGGGCCGCCGCCTGGATATCGGCGGTCGAGGTGGCGTCGGCAACCCAGCACACCGCGCCCGGCACGTCCTTCTGAAGCTGCTCGACGAGGCCCTTGTCGAAGTCCGTGGCGTAAACCTTGGCGCCCTGAGCCGCACAGGCAACCACGGAGGCCCGGCCGATGCCGGCGCCCGCCGCGGTTACGAACATGGTCTTGCCCTTGAGACGGCTCATGCAGTCTACCCTTCCTTTCGGGATTGCGTTTGGGTGGGTAGAGTGCCGCCGATGGCCGGCCGGGCGCAAGGGGACCGGCAAGCATGGGAGAGCCTCGAAATGCGGATTGTTCGGATATGGGCAGCGGTTGCATTCTTTGGGGTGACGTCGAGTGCTGCTTCGGCAACCGAGGATATCGATTGCGCGAACGCCTCCTCGACCGTCGAGATGAACTATTGCAGCGAGCAGGAGTACAACAAGGTCGATGCCGAGCTGAACCGGGTCTATCAGCAGGTCCTCGCCGGTATCGACACCCACGACGATGTCGAGGCGGAGCGTATGAAGGCTTGGAAGGACGCGCTGAAGGCCGCCCAGCGGGCCTGGGTCGCCTTCAAGGAAAAGGATTGCGGCGAACTCATCGGCTACGAGTGGTATGGCGGCACGGGTTCGACCTCGGCCAGCCTTGGATGCATGATTCAGAAAACCGAGACGCGCATCAAGGAGCTGAAAGAGCGCTACGAGGTGCAGTAGCGCATTTTCAAGCGAAGTGGATGCCGGTTCGCGTCAAGAAAATGCGCCAAGCCAACAATCGAGAGCGCCCCCGATGACAGAGCCCGATCCGATCATCGCCGAGGTGCGGCGCTTCGCCGAGCGTGAGCTGTGGCCGGTGGCGGCGCGCCACGACGAAGAAAGCCGCTGGGTGGAGGATCACCTGCCGGCGCTCGCCGGTCTCGGGCTGATGGGCGCCAATCTTCCGAGCGAGGTTGGCGGCGCGGATGTGGGTGCCGAGGCGCTGTTGGAAATCGTCGCGGCGATCGCCGGGGCGTGTCCGGCGACGGCCTCCGTGCTGACGGCGCATTATCTCGCGACGGATTCGATATTTCTCGGCGGCACGCCGGAGCAGCAACAGCGCTTGCTCCCATCGATGGCCGCCGGAGCGCTGGGGGCCTTTGCTTTGACTGAGCCGGGTGCTGGCTCTAATCCCGCCGACATGACCTCGCGCGCCGAGCGAACGGGTGACGGCTACCGGCTCCGTGGCGCCAAGCAATTCATTTCGAACGCGGCGCATGCCGGGACCATCGTCATCTTCGTCAAGACTGATCCCGACGCAGGTGCACGCGGCATCTCGGCCTTCGCCGTGCCGCGCGGCATGCCGGGCCTCGAGATCGGGGCGCCTGAGAAAACCATGGGCCTCAAGGGCGCCCATGTGTTTCCGCTGGGCTTCGACATGACAATCCCGTCCGATTGCCGGCTCGGCGAGGAGGGTTCGGGTTTCCGCACCGCCATGCGTGTGCTCGACAATGGCCGCGTCGAGGTCGCCGCTATGGCGATCGGCATCGCGCGGAGGGCGTTGGCGCTGGCGGTTGCCTGGGCTAAGGGCACCTTCAACGATAAGTGAATCGTGATCCGTGAGCGTGCGACGGATCGACTCGGGGGATTCTCTCGCGGCGCGAACAGTCGTACGCGACCGGCA
>JANNSX010000039.1:0-15065 GCA_031403155.1 Hyphomicrobiaceae bacterium | reverse complement strand
GGGCACCGGCACCTGGCGGCGCAGGCCTGATTCTAAGTGGCGGCTGTCGCCAGAGGCGCTGGCGCGGCGCATCGCCGAGCAGACAGCGATCCTCGACGAGGGGTTAAGCTACCTCAAGCCCGGAGCCGCGCTCGTCTATGTCACCTGTTCGGTGCTGCCCGAGGAGAACGGCGATCAAATCGACGCTCTCATGGCGCGGTTCCCAGCGCTTTCGCCTATCGATCTGGGCGCACTCTGGCCTGAGATATCGCCGGCGCCAAAGCCCGAGGGTCTCGCCGGCGGCCGCCTCCAACTCAGCCCCCACCGCGACGGTACCGACGGGTTTTTCGTTGCAGGGCTGAGGCTTGCGAAGTAAGAGCCGGGAGGAGGGGGCCGCATGAACCCTTTGGCCCCCTGCCGCGTATCACTCCCGTGCACGCCGAGAGGAGACCGATCATGACCACCGACACCGCCCGGCCATTTGGCGGCCCGAGCATGGCCCTCGGCGCGACGGTCTTTCTCGGGCTGACGATGGCCGCGGCCTTCATGGGTAGCCAGTTCATGCCGGGCGAATGGTACGAGAGCCTGGCAAAGCCCTCCTGGACGCCACCCAACTGGGTGTTTGGACCGGTTTGGGGCCTCCTCTACATCATGATCGCGGCGGCCGGCTTCATCGCCTGGCGGCAGCGGGCCGGCGGGTGGTCGCTGCTGCTGTGGGGCATCGCCCTTGTGCTCAATGGGATCTGGTCGCCGGTCTTCTTCGGCGCCGAGCAGCCGATGGCCGCGCTCATCATCATCTCCCTGCTGTGGATCGCGATCCTGCTCTTCATCATCGCCGCTCGCCGGCGCGCCTGGGTCGCCTCCCTCCTGTTTCTGCCCTATCTCCTCTGGGTCTCCTACGCGCTGTCGCTCAATGCCGGCATCGTCACGGTGAACTCGTGAGCCGCCTTTCATGCGTCGCAACGAATTTTGTTGTCGACGAGTGCGGCATCACCTTGAATTCGGCGCGCGCTTGGAACATGTAGCCGTTGCGGCTATCCGCATCCGGTGATGGCGCCGGAGAAGCCGATGAGGGAGATCACGGCGTCCCATGACCGAGTGCGCTGGCAAGTGCGCCGAGCCTTCGAGTCGCCTGCTGCGGCAGGACACTCAATTCATACACAACCCGACATCGATCGACGCACGGCAGGCATCCCGGCCAGACGGCCTGGGTGGCAAGGTGGGCTGATGCGGCTCGGCTTCGTCTATGACCTTCGCGACGAATACCTGGCGCTGGGCTTCACGGAAGAGCAGGTGGTCGAGTTCGACACGCCCGCCACCATCGACGCGATCGCCCAAGGGCTCGAAAGCATCGGCTATGACGTGGAGCGGGTCGGCAATGGTCGAAAACTCGCCCAGCGCCTCTCCGCCGGCCAGCGCTTCGACCTCGTGTTTGCAATGGCTGAAGGTGTGAAGGGCCGCTCGCGGGAAGCCCAGGTGCCGGCCCTCTGCGACCTGTTTGATCAACCCTACGTGTTCTCCGACGCACTCACCATGGCGGTCGCCCTCGACAAGGCCGTGGCGAAGCGCCTTGTTCGGGACGCGGGTGTTCTGACGGCGCCCTTCCTCGTCCTCGAGACGGGCGAAGAAGATCTCTCCGGCTGGCGGCACTATCCGGCCTTCGTGAAGCCGATTGCCGAGGGCACCGGGAAGGGCTGCGAGCTCGCCTCCAAGGTTGAGAGCAAGGCGGCGCTGCTCAATGCGGCGCGCGCGCTCATCCACCGCTTCCACCAGCCGGCGCTCGTCGAGGCGTTTCTGCCCGGCCGCGAGTTCACCGTTGGTATTCTAGGTAATGGTAATGCGGCGCGGGTCATCGGCGTCATGGAAATCACGCTTAAGCCAGAAGCCGATCAGGGCGTCTACTCCATGCGCAACAAGGAAGAGTGCGAGCGGCTCGTGACTTACACCAAGGCGGACGACGCGCAAGCCTGGCGCGCCGCCGAGCAGGCGCTGCTTGCCTACAAGGCGCTCGGATGCCTCGACACCTGCCGGATTGATTTCCGCTCGGATGCGAAGGGTGAGCCGCACTTCATCGAGGCCAATCCAATCGCGGGCCTGCACCCGACGCATTCCGATCTTCCGATGCTGGCCCAGATGAACGGCATGTGCTACGCGGAGTTGCTCGGCGGTATCGTCGATGCGGCGGCGGCTCGCTATCACTTCGGCGCCGGGGCACTGCGCGCGCGCGGCGAGAAAGCCTGAGCCATGGCCGAGAAACATTTTGTCCCGATCGTCCATGGCGCGACCGCTGAGCGGCCGGACGAGATCGACACCTTGATGGCGGCGAAATCCGTGGCGGGCGCTTTGAGGCGGCTCGGTTTCAAGACCGAGATCGTCCGGCTCGGTCTCGACCTGCGCCCGCTCTCGCGCCTTGCCGCCAAGGAACCCTATGCGATTTTCAATCTCGTGGAGGCGTTGACCGCCGACGTCCGCATGGCCAGCGTCGTCCCGGCCGTGCTCGAGCGGATGGGGCTCGCCTTCACCGGCGCGAGCTTTGATGCACTCGCCGCAACCGTTTCGAAACTCAGGGTGAAGCAGCTTCTGAAAGAGGCCGGCATTGCCTCGCCCGCCTGGTCCGAGCGCGGCGAAGGGCTCGACCCCGAGGCCCCTGTCCTCATCAAGTCGGTCGATGAGCATGCCTCCGTCGGCATCGATGCTTTTTCGGTGGTGCCCGGGCGGGCGGCGCGGGGCGAAATTCTGAGACGTGAGACAGCCTACGGCGGCCGTTTCTTCGCGGAAAGCTATATCGAGGGCCGCGAATTCAACATCTCGCTCCTGGAGGGCCCCCAAGGCCCCGTCGTGCTGCCAATGCCCGAAATCGAATTCAATGGCTTCGCTGCCGGTCACCCGCTGATTGTCGACTATGATGCGAAATGGATCGAGGAGAGCCACGCCTACAACAACACGCCACGCAAGTTCGGCATCGAGGCGGACGCCCCAGCGCTCGCAGCCGAGCTTGCCGTAGCTTGCCGCGCGGTCTGGCGTGTGTTCGGTCTGGGCGGCTATGCGCGTGTCGATCTGCGTGTCGGCGAGGATGGCGTGCCCCAAGTGATCGACATCAACACCAACCCGTGCATTACGCCCGATGCCGGCTTTGCCGCCGCCGGTGCGAAGGCGGGCATTGCCTATGACGGGCTCGTCGCCCGGATTGTCGCGGCGGCAGTCGCCCGGCCGCGGCGCGGGCCGCTCCCGATCGCCGTCGGCGACATACAACCCGAGTCGCTGCCACTGCCCGCATCGCGTCCGCTGCAGCGGGCTTGAGGCGCGACGGCCCCCCATGATCCCGCAAGTCGCCAGTGACCCTGCCTCACCGATCCTGCGCTCGGCCGTCACGCCGGCCGACGTCGCCCTGATCCGCGCCCTCGTCGAGCGAACGGCGTTCTTTACGGACGAGGAAGTGGCCATTGCGGCCGAACTCGCCGAGTTGCGACTTATGAATGGCGAGGCCTCGGGCTACCACTTCATCCTCGCCAACATCGGCGGGGCTCTCGCAGCCTATACCTGCTACGGCCCGATCGGCGGGGCTGAGCGGGCCTTTGACCTCTACTGGATCGTGGTTGATCCCCACCGGCAGGCACAAGGGCTCGGCACGCTCTTGCTCGCCGAAACCGAGACGGCGCTCCGTACGCTGGGGGCGACCCGCTACTACGCCGATACCTCCTCGACTGGGCGCTATGCGCCGACGCGGGCTTTCTATCTCAAGAACGGCTTCCGCGAGGTCGCCAACATCCCGGACTTCTACCGGGAGGGCGATGGAAAGATCATCTACGAAAAGCGGTTGTGAGCGGGGCAAAGCGTCGGCTTGACGCTCCCCGCTGCGGGTGGTCTACCGCCTGGGGTCTCAGGCGAAACGCGACCCGGAGACCTCATGGCACAGAACGTCCTCATCGTCGATTTCGGCAGCCAGGTGACGCAGCTCATCGCCCGGCGCGTGCGCGAGGCTGGCGTCTATTGTGAGATCGTGCCGTTCTCGAAGGCGGACGCCGGCTTCGAACGCCTCGATCCGAAAGCGGTCATTCTCTCCGGCGGGCCAGCCTCTGTCATTGACGAGGGCAGCCCTCGCGCGCCGCAATCGATTTTCGCCAGAGGGCTGCCGATCCTCGCCATTTGCTACGGCCAGCAGACGACCGCCGTTCAGCTCGGCGGCATCGTCGAAGGCGGGCATGCCGCCGAGTTCGGCCGCGCCGATGTCGAGGTGCTTCGGCCAAGCCCGCTGTTCGAGGGCGTCTGGCAACCGGGTCATCGCTATCCGGTCTGGATGAGCCACGGCGATCGGGTGACGAGGCTTCCCGATGGCTTCGAGGTGCTGGGCGTCTCGGAGAATGCCCCCTTCGCGGTCGCGGCCGACGAGAAGCGCCGCATCTACACGACCATGTTCCACCCGGAAGTCGTCCACACGCCGGACGGCGCCAGGCTCATCGCCAACTTCCTGCAACGCATCGCCGGCTTGAAGAGCGACTGGACGATGGCGCATTTCCGCACCGAGGAGGTGGCGCGCATTCGCAAGCAGGTCGGCAAGGGCAAGGTGATCTGTGGCCTCTCGGGCGGCGTCGACAGTGCGGTCGCAGCCGTCCTCATCCACGAGGCGATCGGCGACCAGCTCACCTGCATCTTTGTCGATCACGGCCTCATGCGCTTGAACGAGGCGGACGAGGTCGTGAAGCTCTTCCGCGGCCACTACAACATCCCCCTCGTGCACGTCGATGCCTCCACGAAATTCTTGACGGCGCTGGACGGGATCGATGATCCCGAGAAGAAGCGCAAGACCATCGGCGGTCTCTTCATCGAGGTGTTCGAGGCGGAGGCGAAGAAGGTCGGCGGGGCGCAGTTCCTCGCGCAAGGCACGCTCTATCCCGATGTGATCGAGAGCGTGTCCTTCACTGGCGGCCCATCGGTCACGATCAAGTCCCACCACAACGTGGGTGGCTTGCCCGAGCGCATGAACTTGAAGCTCGTCGAGCCACTGCGCGAGCTGTTCAAGGACGAGGTGAGAGCGCTGGGCCGCGAGCTGGGCTTGCCGCAAGCCTTCGTCGGCCGGCATCCGTTTCCGGGGCCGGGCCTCGCCATCCGCATCCCCGGCGCCATTACTCATGAGAAGCTCGACATTCTCCGCAAGGCCGATGCCGTCTATCTCGATGAGATCCGCAAGGCCGGGCTGTACGATGAGATCTGGCAGGCCTTTGCCGTGCTGCTCCCTGTCCGCACCGTCGGCGTCATGGGCGACGGCCGCACCTATGACCGGGCGCTCGCACTTCGTGCCGTCACATCCACCGACGGTATGACGGCCGATTTCTTTCCCATGCCCCACGAGGTGCTCGGCCGGATCGCCACGCGCATCATCAACGAGGTCAAGGGCATAAACCGGGTGGCCTACGACATCACTTCCAAGCCGCCGGGAACGATCGAGTGGGAATAGGGCGCACTGACCGGAGCAGAGTGGCATGACCAAGAGCGCTCGGAAATGGATGTGGGTCCGTAAGCTAGCGCCGCATGAGAAAGCGGCGGCCGGTGCGGCCTGCGATCGTTTCATTGCCGAAAAGCTCGTGCCGCGCTTCTTGCCTCGTATCGTTCCGACGGAATTCAACTATCCCGTCGGCATTCACGGCCGCTGGCACGGCGGCAAATACCGCTTCATTCAACGCCTTTGTTCCGGCTTTCCGGACAATCTGGGCGAGGAGTTCGACGCGCCCTTCGCGCGCCTCGACCACGACGAGCACAGCCATGGCGAGGTGCGGTTTCACGTCATGTGGCATCGGCATACGGGTCAGTGGTTCCAGATGTTCTCGAGCTTGACGCTCGAAGAAGCGCTCGCCACGATCGAAGAAAACACAATGCTCCACCCGTTGTGCTAATGGCCAAGCTCGCAACGAGATTTGACGTCGAGGCGCTGCAAGAATTCGCGGGCGAAAAGGTCTTCGCGCGCGGCGAGGCCTACTTCCGCGATGGCGCGGTCACGATCCGCCGGCAGAGCGACGAGGAAGTACGCGCCATTGTCGCGGGCACCGAAAACTACCAGACGGAGCTCAGTGGCAGCGGTCGGGACATCGACGGGGAATGCTCGTGCCCGGCTTTTGAGGATTGGGGTTTCTGCAAGCACATGGTGGCCGTGGCGCTCGCCGTCAACGCCAAGGCGCCGGTGGCCAACGAGGATAGTCTCGGGCGCATTCGCCGCCATCTCACCCAGCAGAAATCCGCCGATCTCGTCGCCTTGATCGTGGAGTTGGCGGAGAACGACGATAGCCTGATGCAGCGGCTGGAACTGGCGTCACTCGCCGTCGGCGGTGACGCGAAGGCTCTCGAAAAGCGTTTGCGGCAGGCCATCGACGCGGCGACGGCGGCGGGCCGCTTCATCGACTATCGCGCGGCGCCGGGCTGGGCCCGCAAGGTCGAGGCGGCGCTCGACGCCTTGGCCCCGCTCGCCACCGGCAAGAGCGCGGAGGTTGCCCGTCGGCTCGCTTTGCACGCGCTTGCGCGGATCGAGGCCGCGTCCGGCAGCATGGACGACTCCGATGGCCACTGCGGAGCCCTGATACAGAGCGCGCAGGATATTCATGTTGCCGCCTGCAAGGCGATCAAGCCGGAGCCCAAGGCCTTCGCCAGGGAGCTGCTCGACTGCATTCTCGCCGACCCCAACGGGGTCTTCCATGATGCCGTCGTCGACTACAGCGAGGTGCTGGGCGATGCCGGGCGGTCCGAGCTCTTTCGCCTCGCCATGGCAAAGTGGGAGAAGCTTCCCCGTCGCGCACCGAAGCGGCGATACGATGACACCTCCGAAGCCAGCTACGATCGGCTCTTCGCGATCCTCGATGCCCTGGCCGGGTTGAAATCCGACGACGACTTGAGGATCGCACTTCGCGCCAAGACCTTGGGCTCGGCATGGGACTATTTCCAGCTCGCGGATTTCTGCCAGAGGGCCGGCCGGGCCAGTGAGGCTCTCTCCTGGGCCGAGGAGGGGGTTTGGACCTTCGAGGACGAGCGGCCCGACACGCGGCTCGTCGATCTCACCGTCGGCCTGATGAAAAAAGCTGGCCGGAAGGCCGATGCCGTTCAGTTGCTCGATCGCGTGTTCCGCAAGGATCCCCATCTCGAGACTTACAACAAGCTCAGGGCGCTGGGGGGCGCCGGCGGGTGCGTCGCATTTCTCGAGGCCCAATCGGCGCAGAAGCCCCGGCCCGGCCTCGCCGGTACGCTCATCCGCATCCACATGCAGGAGCGCCGCTATGCCGAAGCCTGGGCAGCTGTCGACGCCCATCGCGCCGACGATCTCCTTCAGGAGGCGCTTGCCGATGCCAGTCGCGCGGCGTTCCCGGATCGCGCCCTCGCGGTCTACAAGAGCCGTGTCGAGGCGATGGTCAGCTGGGGCGGAAATCGAGAGTATGAGGAGTCGGCCAAGCTCGTTCGTGTCATGAGCAGCTTGCAGGGTCCGGCTGAGCAACAGGCGTACATCGCCGGATTCAAGGAGCGGCACAGGCGCCGCAGAAACTTCATGAAGCTCATCGGGTAACACAGCTGTCTTGTATCCAGACCGCAACAGGCGCTATTCCAAGTGCGGCAGCCCGACCACGTGTGAGTTGGGCAGCTTGAGAATTTTGCCACAGTTTCGACACAGTCAGGCAGTGTCTGAAGCGATCCCGCAACACACGCCTGTGACACGCGACACGGACGCACCTTGGTGGCTGCACAACTCAAACGATGGTTCATACAGGCCTCGGCCGCTGCCGAGCGGCTCCGGACCCGTGTCCTCGACGTGCCGGGCCGCCGGACGCCGTTGGGGGATGGCGACGCGCTGGCGCAAGCCGGTGGCCTCGGCTTCTACATCGGCCTCGCGGCGGTGTTGCTCGCGCTGGTTTCGAGTTTTGCGACCTATCTGATCCTGACCGGACTGACGCCGATCATCCCGACCCATGCGGTCGTGGTACGCGTCATTGCGGCTAACATCGTGCTGCTGGCCGCCTTGCTCTGCGTCGTCGGCTACCAGCTCTTCCAGCTCTTCCGGGCCCGTCGCCGTCAAACCGCCGGCGCGCGGCTGCATTTCCGCATCGTGGCGTTGTTCTCGCTCATTGCGGTGCTGCCGGCCATCATCCTCGCCGTCTTCGCCGCCTCCTCGCTCAACCGAGCGCTCGACCGGCTCTTCTCCGATGGCACCGAGCAGATCATCGAGAGCTCGCTATCGGTCGCCAAGGCCTATCTCCAGGAGCACGGGCAGGTCATCCGATCCGACATCGTCGCCATGTCGACCGACATCGAAGGCTTCGCGTCGATCTACGGCTCCGACCAGATCACCTTCCAAGCCCAGCTCTTTGGCCAGGCGCGCCTGCGCAATCTTCCCATTGCCTACATTCTGGACAAGCGCGGCAAGCCGCTCGTCACCGCAGTGCTGAACACCAGCCTCCCCTTCAACAAGGGGGTGGTGAAGAAGATCGCCGAGGCGGACGCTGGCGATGTCGTCATTGTTCCGCCGGGCAAGACCGACCAAGTCGGCGCCTTGAAAAAACTCGCAGGCATCCCCGATGCCTATTTGTATGTCGCTCGGACCGTGAACGGCACGGTGCTCGGCCAGCTGCGGGCAACCGAGGAAAGCGTCCGCGATTATCGTGAGTTGGACAAGCGACGAGAGGGAACCGAGCTGTCCCTCGGTCTCATGTACACGACCATCGCTCTGACCTTGCTACTCTCCTCGATCTGGGCCGGCATGTGGCTCGCCAACCAGCTCGTCTCGCCGATCCGGCGCCTCATCACGGCGGCGCAAGATGTTTCGCGCGGCAATCTCGATGTCCAGGTGCCGGTCCGTCTCGATGAAGGCGATCTCGGGCATTTATCCAACATCTTCAACCGCATGACGGGCGAGCTTCGCAAACAGCGCGCCGACCTCATCAACGCCAACCAGAATATCGACCAGCGCCGCCGCTTCACGGAAGCCGTGCTTTCGGGCGTAACCGCCGGCGTGCTCGGCCTCAACAAGGATGGGCTCGTCACCATCGCCAACCCCTCGGCGCTGAAACTGCTCGGCATGACGCAGGATCAATTGAACGGTCATCCGCTGGCCAAGGCGGTGCCTGAGTTCGGCGACCGTCTGGCTGCGGCCATGGCCCAGTCGAAACGCGAGCGCTTCGTCGATCAGGTGGACCTGACGGTTTCCGGCGCCGAGCGCAATTTCGCCGTGCAAGTGACGCGGGAGACGGGCAAGGACAGCGACTACGGTTTCGTCGTCACCTTCGACGACATCACCGAGCTGGTGAACGCCCAGCGCTCGTCGGCCTGGTCGGATGTCGCGCGCCGCATCGCTCACGAGATCAAGAACCCGTTGACGCCCATACAACTCTCGGCCGAGCGGCTGAAACGCAAGTATGGTCCCGGGATCACCGAGGATCGCGAGATCTTCGATCGCTGTATCGACACCATCATCCGTCAGGTCGGAGACCTCGGACGCATGGTCGACGAGTTCTCATCTTTTGCCCGCATGCCCAAGCCCGTCATGGAGCCGCAGGATCTGCGGGAACTGGTGAAAGAGGCTGTCTTCCTCTTCCAGGTTTCCAATCCCGGGATTGATTTCGAGATCGAGGTCCCCGAAGAGCCGCTCCGCATGGCAGTCGACCGGCGTCTGCTCAGCCAGGCGCTCACGAACCTCGTCAAGAACGCCACGGAGGCCATCGGCGCCTATGCCGAACTGGCGGAGCGGGAGGTTGACTTTAAAGGGCGCATCGCCGCCGGATTGACGATCGCCGACGACAAGGTCGTCATCGCCATCACCGACAACGGAGGCGGCCTGCCCAAGAAGGATCGCAGCCGCCTCGTCGAACCTTACGTGACGACACGTGCCAAGGGCACAGGCATCGGTCTCGCCGTCGTCCAGAAGGTGACGGAGCAGCACGGCGGGCAGCTCAAGCTCGAGGACGCGCCGGCCCGGAACGGGCAGAGCCACGGCGCTTGCGTCAAGATGGTGCTGCCATACCAGCCCCTGAACGACCCAACCCCGGCCGAGCGCCGCGCCAAGGATAGTACGGCAGCGACGCCCGCCGGCCTCGCATCGTGAATTTGCTTGATCAGATGACTGTAGCAGTGGACGAGAGGTGACCGATGACGGCTGATATCCTGATTGTCGACGACGAGGCCGACATTCGCGAGTTGGTGTCCGGTATTCTCCAGGACGAGGGCTACTCGACCCGGCAGGCGCGCGACAGCGAAGAGGCCTTCCAGGCGATCGAGCAGCGGCGACCCTCGCTCATCGTCCTCGACATCTGGCTGCAGGGGAGCCGGCTCGACGGTCTGGAGGTATTGGGCCTCATCAAGCGCCAGCATCCGGACCTGCCGGTTGTCATCATCTCCGGACACGGCACCATCGAGACCGCGGTGACCGCCATCCAGCGCGGCGCCTACGACTACATCGAGAAGCCGTTCAAATCGGACCGCCTGTTACTCGTCGCCCAGCGCGCGTTGGAGACGACCCAGTTGAAGCGCGAGAACCGGGAGCTGCGCGAGCGCTCGACGATCTCCAGCGAGATGATCGGCAAGTCGGCGGCCCTCAACCAGCTGCGCGCCGCCATCGATCGGGTCGCGCCGACCAACAGCCGGGTCATGATCCGCGGCGCTCCGGGCACGGGCAAGGAGCTCGCGGCCCGCGTGCTGCACCAGAAGTCGCTGCGGGTCAACGGCCCCTTCGTCGTCCTCAACGCAGCCGTGATGACCCCCGACAGCGTCGAGGTCGAGATGTTCGGCACCGAGGATCGCCTCGGCGGACCGCGCAAGGTCGGTGCACTCGAGAGCGCCCACAGCGGAACGCTCTTCATCGACGAGGTCGCAGACATGCCGATGCAGACCCAGAGCAAGGTGCTCCGGGTGCTCGTCGAGCAAAAGTTCCAGCGGGTCGGTGGCAATCATAAGGTCGAGGTCGATGTCCGCATCATCTCCTCGACCTCCAAGGAACTCGAGCGCGAGATGGCCGAGGGGCGCTTCCGCGAGGAGCTGTTCCACCGGCTCGCGGTGGTGCCGATCAAAGTGCCGGCGCTCGTCGAGCGGCGCGACGACATTCCGCTCCTCGTCGAATACTTCGTGCGCCAGATCGCGGCCTCCTCCGGCCTGCCGCCGCGCCCGATCGGAGACGACGCGGTGGCCGTGCTGCAGGCGCACGACTGGCCGGGCAATGTCCGCCAGCTCCGCAACAACGTCGAGCGATTGCTGATCCTGTCGGGGGGAGAGCCCGGCTCCGTCATCACCGCCGACATGCTGCCGGAGGAGATCGGCTCGAACATGCCCTTCTCCTCGGGCGGCAGCGAGCATCTGATGTCGATGCCGCTCCGGGAAGCGCGCGAGATCTTCGAGCGGGAGTATCTCGTCGCCCAGATCTCGCGCTTCGGCGGCAACATCTCCAAGACCGCCGAGTTCGTCGGCATGGAGCGCTCGGCGCTTCATCGCAAGCTCAGAACCTTGGGCGTCAACTCGTCCGACCGGGGCGGCGATGCGAGGTAGCCGATGACCCGCATCGTCTATATCAACGGCCGCTACCGCCCGTACGCGCAAGCAGCAATCCATGTCGAGGACCGCGGCTTCCAACTGGCCGATTCCGTCTACGAAGTCTTTGCTGTCCAAGCCGGGCGCATCCTCGACGAGACGCGGCATCTGGCGCGCCTCGAGCGCTCGCTGGCTAAGCTCAAGATGGCGATGCCGGCGTCCGCCGCGGCTCTCAGGAGAGTCATCCGCGAGGTCATCCGGCGAAACCGGGTGAGCGAAGGCTTCGTCTATCTGCAGGTGAGCCGGGGCGTTGCTCCGCGCGATTTCCTGTTTCCGCCGGCCGACACGCCGCTGACGGTCGTCTGTCTCGCACGCCATAGTGATCCGGCGAAACTCGCCAAGAATGCCGAGACCGGTCTCGCGGTCATCACGGTTCCCGACGAGCGCTGGGCGCATGTCGACATCAAGACGACGCAGCTGCTGGCCCCGGCTCTCGCCAAGGAGGCGGCCAAGGCCAAGGGGGCGAAAGAAGCCTGGCTCGTCGACAGGTCTGGCCAGGTGACCGAGGGGGCATCGAGCAACGCTTGGATCGTCACGGCCGACGGGCGGCTCGTTACTCGCGCGCTCGACGGGCAGATCCTGCCGGGAGTGACACGCAGTGTGGTCTTCGATCTGGCCCAGCGCCTTGGACTTCGGTTGGAGGAGCGGACATTCAGCGTCGAGGAAGCCCGTGATGCCGCCGAAGCCTTCCTGACGAGCGCCAGTAATCTCGTCATGCCGGTGACCCGCATCGATGCAAAACCCGTCGGCGACGGCAAGCCAGGGCGATTTACGCTACAACTCAGAGGCGCCTTTCTGACTGCTTCCGAGCAGAGCCGGTGACCTTTAGGGTGTTGCCGTTTTTCGTTTTATCACTTCAACACCCTAATTCCTTGGTTTGTCGTGCTTCTTTTCGGAAAACCGCTTCGCACTTTTCCGGAAGCACTCTAGAAGATCAGGTGAACAACGCCACAGGCTGTGCTAAGCTGGACTTGGAACAAACAAGAGCCAAGAACATCAACGGATAAGAACATGGCCGCCGAGAAACCCCAAAGCCTCCAAGATACGTTCCTCAATCACGTTCGCAAACAAAAGGCCCCACTCACCATCTTTCTCGTCAATGGTGTGAAGCTTCAGGGCGTAGTCACCTGGTTCGACAATTTCTGCGTCCTGCTCCGGCGCGACGGGCATTCCCAGCTCGTCTACAAGCACGCCATCTCGACCATCATGCCCGGACAGCCGGTCAATCTCTTCGACGGCGAGACGGCCGAGGGGCCGGCAGCCTAGTTGACCGAAGAAACTCACAAGCCCAGGGAACGCGGGCCGAAAAACGTGCGGCGCGCGCCGACGCGTACGGCCGTCTATGCGCCCTATGCAACACGCTCGGCGAAGAGCAGCACAGTCGTTCGCACACCCGCCGACCGGCTCGCGGAGGCCGTCGGCCTCGCCGAGGCGATCGCGCTCGATGTGGTCGCCCAAGGCGTCATCCCGCTCGCGCGCCGCACGCCGGCGACCCTCATCGGTTCGGGCAAGGTCGAGACGATTGCCGCCGAGGTGAAGGAGCACGAGATCGAGCTCGTCATCATCGACGCGGCTCTCACCCCCGGCCAGCAGCGCAATCTCGAGAAGGCGTTCACGGCCAAGGTGCTCGACCGCACCGGGCTGATCCTGGAAATCTTCGGTGAGCGCGCGGCGACCAAGGAAGGCCGCCTGCAGGTCGAACTCGCCCATCTCTCCTACCAGAAGAGCCGCCTCGTGCGCTCCTGGACGCATTTGGAGCGTCAACGCGGTGGTGCGGGCTTCCTCGGCGGTCCGGGCGAAACGCAGATGGAGGTCGACCGGCGGTTGTTGCAGGAGCGGATCGAATCCATCACCGCCGATCTCGAACAGGTGAAGCGTACACGCGAGCTGCATCGCAAAGGCCGCAAGCGCGTGCCCTATCCGGTCGTCGCGCTCGTCGGCTACACCAATGCGGGCAAGTCGACACTGTTCAATCGGCTCACCGGCGCCGAGGTGCTCGCCAAGGACATGTTGTTCGCGACGCTTGATCCGACGATGCGCGAAATCGCGCTGCCGTCGGGCCGCAAGGTCATCCTCTCTGATACGGTCGGCTTCATTTCGGAGCTGCCGACGACGCTCATCGCCGCTTTCCGGGCAACTCTCGAGGAAGTGACCGGTGCCGATCTCATTTTGCACGTGCGCGACATCGCGCATGCGGACAGCGAGGCCCAGCGCCGGGATGTCGACGGCGTGCTGAAGGACCTGGGCCTGACGACGGGCGAGGCGGCCTCCAACATCCTCGAGGTCTGGAACACGATCGATCTGTTGGCGCCGGAAGCGCGCGAGGTCGCCATCAACAAGGCCTATCGCGCCGACCCGGCGGCCATGCCGGTCTCCGCTGTCACGGCGGAAGGGCTCGACAGGCTGCTTGCCGTCGTCGATAGCCGCCTCAAGACCGCGCATGAGAGCGTCACGGTGGAGCTGTCGCCGGCGCTGGGTGGCCTCATTCACTGGCTGCACGAGCATGCCGAGGTCACCGGGCAGGAAGCGACCGGTGAGGGCGAGTTGAGACTCTCTGTAAACATCGATACGGGAACGCTCGCCCGCCTCAAAGCCAAGCTCGCGGAAGCCGGACCCGGCCAGGCCCGGTTCGTTTGAGGGCGTTGGAGTGGAGGCCGGCCGAATAACTCGAAGGGACGATGGCGAGCGTCTCCGGCCGGCCTCCCGCACCCATTCACCGGTCCAGGGCAAATGGCTGCGTTAGGGTGTTTCCGTTTTCCGTTGCATCACTTCAACACCCTAATTCCTTGGTTTGTCGTGCTTCTTTTCGGAAAACCGCTTCGCATCCCGGCCTTCGCCGGGACAAGCTTTTTCCGGAAGCACTCTGGGGGAGCCCGAACCGCAGCGGGGCGGGCGATCCAATGCCTGTCGTTCGAGAAGATAGGCTCCTGGCCGGGTCGTTGGCATCATCACAATTGATGAGACGAGGCGGATTATCGTAACAACCGCGTTTCACGGGCGGCCGTCCCAATGCCGAATGTCCGCCTGACGCCAGCCGCGCTCAACCACCACGCTCCTTCGCCTTTGCCTCATCCCAAAGCACGTCCATCTCGGCAAGATCGGATTGATCCGGCGCGCGGCCATCCTTCGCCAACCGCCGCTCGATATGAGCGAATCGGCGGCGGAATTTATCGTTGGCGGAGCGCAGGCTCGCCTCGGGGTCGATCTCGAGATGGCGGGCGATGTTGGCGATGACGAAGAGGAGGTCACCCAGCTCCTCGGCGATCTTCTCGAGGCTCTCCAACGCCCCAGTGGGGTTGGCACCGCGCGGATCGGCGGGGAGGGCGACGGCCTCCAGCTCGGCCATCTCCTCCCTGAGCTTGTCGAAGACCGGACCAAGGGACGGCCAGTCGAAGCCGACCTTGGCGGCTTTGCTCTGCAACTTATGGGCTCGCGTGAGGGCAGGGAGGCCGACCGGCACATCGTCGAGCAGCGAGGCCGGCCGCCCGGCGACGGCTTTCGCCGCCTTCTCCTCGGCCTTGATCTTCTCCCAGAACCCC
>JANNSX010000038.1:0-4775 GCA_031403155.1 Hyphomicrobiaceae bacterium | reverse complement strand
GGCGGGCCAAGGCCAAGCGCCGGCAAGGCAGGCGAGCCGCAAGGCCGGCATTCCGGACTCCGTCGGCGCCATCACCATCAACAAGATGTGCGGCTCGGGTATGCAGGCGATCATGCAAGGCGCCGACGCCATCCGTGCGGGTTCGGCTGGCATCGTCGTCGCGGGCGGCATGGAGAGCATGAGCAATGCGCCCTACCTGATGCCGAAGCTCCGCACCGGCAACAAGTACGGCCACGTCACAACCTACGACCACATGGCGCTCGATGGCCTGGAAGATGCCTACGAGCCCGGCCGCTCCATGGGCACTTATGCCGAGGACACGGCGAGTCAGTACCAGCTTACCCGCGCCATGCAGGACGCCTACGCCATCGAGAGCGTGCGCCGGGCCAAGGCCGCCTCCGAAAGCGGCACCTTCGCGGACGAGATCGTCGCCGTCGAGGTGCCCGTCAAAGGCGGCAGCGAGACCGTCGTCTCCGACGAGCAGCCGCGCAAGTCCAGACCTGAGCAAATCCCCAAGCTCCGCCCGGCCTTCCGCCCCGACGGCACGGTGACGGCGGCCTCCTCCTCCTCGATCTCGGACGGCGCCGCCGCACTCGTCATCGCCCGCCGCGACATCGCCGAAAGGGAGGGCCTGCCGATCCTGGCGACCCTTGTCAGCCAAGGGGGGCATGCCCAGGAGCCGGCCTGGTTCACGACCGCGCCAGCGCCCGCCATGCGAAAAGCGCTCGACCGGGCCGGTTGGAGCGCCGAGGACGTCGATCTTTTCGAGGTCAACGAGGCCTTTGCCGTCGTCGCCATGGCCGCCATGCGCGACCTCGACATCGCCCACGACCGGCTGAACGTGAACGGCGGGGCCTGCGCGCTCGGCCATCCGATCGGTGCCTCGGGTGCGAGAATCGTCGTGACCCTCCTCAACGCCATGCGCCTGCGCGAAATGCGTCGCGGCATCGCCGGCATCTGCATCGGTGGTGGTGAGGCGACAGCAGTGACGCTCGAGCGGTGAGCGGGCCTTGCTCAACTTTCCGTGATCGCCGCGTGACATATATATGCAACGACAAGTGATTGACGCAATCGGCGGGCACTGTATGAATTACGGCCGGTGGTCGCGGAAAATACTGCCTGCCCCGAGGAGGAAAAGCTGCATGATTAGTCGTAAAATTCTGACTGCATTCACGGTCGGCGCCGCCGTGCTGAGCGTTGGCGCAACGCTGGCCTTCGCGGCCGCCGACGACGCCATCAAGGCCCGCCAGGGCTGCATGAAGGCGCATGGCGGAGAGTTTGGTGCCATCAGCCCGATCATGAAGGGCGAGAAGCCCTATGACGCGGCTGTCCTCAAGGCCGCCTACGACGCCGCCGACGTGGCCTGCGCCGATTGGGACAAGTCGTGGGGCGATGACACCAAGAAGGGTGAGATGGTCGAGACCTTCGCCAAGGAAGAGGTCTGGACCGACGCCGAAGGCTTCAAGGCCGCCGGCGGCAAGTTCTGGGAGGCCTATCAGGCCGTCCGCAACGCCGCCGACGAGGCCGCCTTCAAGGCCGCCGTCCCCGCCATGGGCGAAGCCTGCGGCGTCTGCCACGAGAAGTTCCGCCGTCCGAAGACCTGATCTGGGCTTTTTCGGCTAGGCTCGAGCTGACGATCCCGGTGCCCACATGGGCGCCGGGATTTTTTTTGCAAACCCGGTGCGTGCGGCATGCTGTTGCGCGGTTGCGCGCCGCCCCTCACAATACCCTCGATGTTCCAAACCTTCGACAATGCGCCCGAACCATCTGTTGGGGCGCCACGGGTCCGGCTTCTCCGCGCTGAGCTGGAGCGGCTGGGCCTTTCCGGTTTCATCGTGCCGCGCGCGGACGAGCATCAGGGCGAGTATGTGCCGGACTGCGCGGCGCGGCTCAAATGGATCTCGGGCTTTTCGGGCTCGGCCGGCACGGTCGTCGTCCTCACGGACAAGGCCGCCATCTTCGTCGATGGCCGCTACACCGTGCAGGCGCGCGAGGAGACCGACGACGCTGTCTTCGAGCAGATGAAGGTGCCGGAAGCCAAAGTCACCGAATGGATCGCCAGCCATGCCGGTATCGGCGCGCGCATCGGCTTTGACCCAAAGCTCATGACGGTCGACGAGATCGAGCGCTTCACGAAGGCACTCTCCCCCAAGGGCATCGTGCTCGTCGAGACGGACGGCAATCCGGTCGATGCCATCTGGCAGGACCGGCCCGCGCCGCCGCAAGCCCCTGTCGTGCTGCAGCCGGTGGAACTCGCGGGCGCAGCGCCCTCGGAGAAGCTCTCTACCATCCAGGCCGATCTCGCCAAGTCCGGACAAGATGCGGCGGTCATCACCGCGCCCGATAGCATCGCCTGGCTTTTGAATATCCGGGGCGGCGATCTCCCGCACACACCCTTCCCGCTCTCCTTTGCCATTGTGCCGAAGACTGGCAAGCCGATGCTCTATATCGATCCGGCCAAGATCGGCGGCAATGCAGGGGGCGCGCTGAGGAACGAAGCCGTCGTCGAGACCCCGGAAGCGTTGGCCCCGGCTCTGGCCGCGCTCGGTGCATCCAAGTCGAAAGTCCGGCTTGATTTCGAGGGCTCGGCCATCTGGTTCAAGTCGGCGCTCGAGGCGGCCGGCGCCGAGGTCGTCAAGGGCACCGATCCCTGCCTGCTGCCGAAGGCGCGAAAAACGCCGGCCGAGATCGAGGGCGCACGGGCCGCCCACAGGCGCGATGCGGTGGCGGTCGCGCGCTTCCTCGCCTGGTTCGATCGCGAGGCGCCGTCTGGCAAGCTCGACGAGATCGCCGCGGTGGAAGCCTTGGAGCGTTTCCGCCGCGAGACCGGCAAGCTGCTCGACACCTCCTTCGACACCATTGCCGGAGCTGGCCCGCACGCGGCGATGCCGCACTATCGCGTGAGCCGGGCGTCCAACATCCAGATTGCACCCAACTCGATCTTCCTCATCGACTCGGGCGCCCAGTATCAGGACGGCACCACCGACATCACGCGGACGATCGCCGTTGGCGAGGTTTCCGAGGAAGCGAAGCTCCGCAACACGCTGGTGCTCGAGGGCATGATCGCCGTTTCGACGGCGCGCTTTCCGAAAGGCTCGCGCGGCTGCGACCTCGACCCTTACGCGCGGCACGCATTGTGGCAGGCCGGGCTCGACTTCGACCACGGCACCGGCCACGGCGTCGGCAGCTATCTTTCCGTGCACGAGGGCCCGCAGCGCATCTCGCGGCTCGCCACCGCCGTGCTCGAGCCCGGCATGATCCTCTCCAACGAGCCCGGCTACTACAAGGAAGGCCACTACGGCATCCGCATCGAGAACCTGCTGGTCGTGACCGAGGCAACCGTGCCCGACGGCGGCGAGCGGCCGATGCACGGTTTCGAGACGCTGACGCTGGCGCCGATCGATACGCGGCTCATCCTGGTGGAGCAACTGTCCGCGCCCGCGCGGGCCTGGCTGAATGCGTACCACGCCTGGGTGCGGGCGGAGATCGGCCCGCTGCTCGAGGATGAGGACCGCCGCTGGCTCGAAAGGGCGACGGCGTCGATTGGATGAAGTGAGGAGCGGGGGTTGGAACAGCCAGCCAGACGAAAATCCGTGCTCAAGGCCATCGCCCTCGGCCTGACGATTGCCGTCTGCGCAGTCGTCTTCAACCCGATCGTCTGGCGCGTCTGCTGCTACAAACCCTACAACCAACCATCCGGATCGATGGAACCAGCGCTGCTCGTCGGCGACTACTGGTTCGCCTCGACCTGGGCCTATTGGTGGTCGCCGCCGCAGCGCGGCGACGTCGTCGCCTTCCATCACCCCAACAAGTCCGGCGAGGATTGGGTCAAGCGCATCATCGGCATACCCGGCGACAGGATTCAATTGCGAAACGGGCATGTGGTGTTGAACGGCATCGAGCTTTCGTACAAAGCCGCGCCGGATTTCCTCAAGATGGACGCCTACGGCAATCCACGGCAAATCCCGCAGTTTGTCGAGACGCTTCCCGAAGGGGGATCAGTACTCATCCTGGATCGGCGGCCTGACAGTTCGGGTGACGACACACGCGAGTTCACCGTGCCGGCCGGCCACTACTTCATGCTCGGCGACAATCGAGACAACTCTTCGGATTCGCGCTTCCAAGGTGGGAACGACATGGGCATGGTACCGGCCGAAAACATCATCGGCCGCGCGGCCATCGTCTACATGTCCTTCGCCAATGGCCAAGCCGACGTGTCGCCGGACAACATTCGCTGGTCACGCCTTCTGAAGTCCGTAGACTAGCGAGGCACGCCCGCCCCGGAGCCCGCCATGCCCGATACCCTCCTCTGCACCCGCCCCAGCCCGCACACTCTCCACCTCAAGCTCAATCGCCCGCAGAAGCTCAACGCCATCACCGCCGGCATGCTGGATGGGCTCATCGCCGGCATCGCCGAGGCGGAGAGCGACACGCAAATCCGCGCCGTCGTGCTCTCGGGCGAGGGCCGCGCCTTCTCGTCCGGGGCCGATCTGGGCCAGCTGGAAAGCATGGAGCCCGAGAGCTTCCGCGCGCTTGTTGCGCGCTTCATGACCCTGGCACTCGCAATTCATGGCGCCACCAAGCCCGTCATTGCCGCGGTGCACGGCTATGCGATGGCGGGCGGCTTCGAGCTGGCTGTCATGGCGGATGTCCGCATCGCCGCCGAGGGGACGCGGTTCGGCCTGCCGGATACAGCGATCGGCCTGTCGCCGACGAGCGGCATGACCTGGGCACTGCCGCGCCTGATCGGCTGGGGCCGCGCGGTCGATCTGACC
>JANNSX010000037.1:0-4548 GCA_031403155.1 Hyphomicrobiaceae bacterium | reverse complement strand
GCGCGCTCCAGCGCGTAGGCGACATTGGCAATGAGGAAGCCGAGCTTGGAGCCGCTGTCGTAGATCTGGCCATCGAAGCGGACGGCGTGAAACGGCTCGGTGGCGGATAGGCGGATCATCGCGTCGGTGAGTTGTATCTCGCCGCCCGCGCCGCGCTCCTGGTTGCCGAGCAAATCGAAAATTCCCGGTTGCAGGATGTAGCGGCCGGTGATGTGCAGGTTGGACGGCGCGGTTCCCTTGTCCGGCTTCTCGACCATCTGGGTGATGCGCGAGACCTTCGCGCTCCGATCCTCGACGCCGACGATGCCGTACTTGTGCGCCTCCTCCTCCGGCACCGGCGCCACCGCGATGTGGTTGCCCCCGGTGCGTTCGTAAGCCTCGATCATCTCCGCGAGGCACGGCTTCTCGCCATGATGCAGCATGTCCGGCAGCAGCAGCGCGAACGGCTCCTCGCCGACGATGTCGCGCGCGCACCAGACGGCGTGGCCGAGCCCCAGCGGCTCCTGCTGGCGCGTGAAGCTCAGCGAGCCGGGCAGCGGCAGCAGCTCGTCCAGCATGTCGAGCTCCTCTTTTTTGCCGCGCGCACGCAGCGTCGCCTCGAGCTCGATCTGCTTGTCGAAATGATCCTCGATCACCGCTTTGTTGCGCCCTGTGACGAAAATGAAGTGCTCGATGCCGGCGTCGCGCGCCTCCTCGACGACATGCTGGATCACCGGCTTGTCGACCACCGTCAGCATCTCCTTGGGGATCGCCTTGGTAGCGGGCAGAAAGCGCGTGCCGAGACCGGCGACCGGGAATACGGCCTTGCGGATGCGGGGATTGCTCATGGGTCTCTCACTGCTCACGGCGCCTGGAGAATGTGGCGCCATCAATCGGCTGTTTGTTCGCGTGTGGCGGTTCGGAAGTTCGCTCAATTGTCGGGCAGGCTCCGTAAGCGAACTTCCGAACATGTTGCCACACTAAGCTATCGACTCGTCTCGTGTCCTTATCGATCGCGAAGCTTGTAAGCGGTTGCTGCACATTCTGACGAGCTTCGCGATCGGGACACGCGAATGCAACCGGCATTCCGGCCCGCGCGGGCCGTATGAAAATGGGTCGCCGGCATCCTGGCCGTGACGCATTCCGAGTTCGCCGTCTCACTTTCGCATGACGGAGTTAACCCTTCTTAACCAGCTTGCGAGGTCATCGCCGCGCTTTCACCTGAAAATCACCCGGCATGGATCATGCAGGCGCGAGCAGAACCGCGAGCGGAACGAAAAACCATCGGACGGGAGCATAGCGTTGAGCGTATTGGTGACAGGCGGCGCCGGCTACATCGGCAGCCACATGGTGCATGAGCTGATCGACCGCGGCGAGGCGGTGACCGTGCTCGACAACCTCTCGACCGGCTTCCGCTCAGGCGTCGCACCCGGCGCGCGCCTCGTCGTCGGCGATGTTGGCGACCAGGCCCTCGTCCAGACCCTCATCCGCAAGCACGACATCCGCGCCATCATTCATTTCGCGGGCTCCATCGTCGTGCCTGACTCGATGGTCGATCCACTCGGCTATTACAACAACAACACGGTCAAGTCGCGCGCGCTCATCGAGGCCGCCGTCTCGTCCGGCGTCGAGCACTTCATCTTCTCTTCCACCGCCGCCGTCTACGGCACACCCGAGGTGTCGCCGGTGCCCGAGAGCGCCTCGCTCAAGCCGATCTCGCCCTATGGCGCCTCCAAGCTGATGACAGAGTTCATGCTGGCGGATACGGCGCGCGCGCATGATCTGAGATATGTGGCGCTGCGCTATTTCAACGTCGCCGGCGCCGACCCACAAGGCCGCACCGGCCAGTCGACGCCGCGCGCGACGCATCTCATCAAGGCAGCGTGCCAGGCGGCGCTGGGCGACCGGCCGCATCTCGACGTCTTCGGCACCGACTATCCGACGCCCGACGGCACCTGTGTCCGCGACTACATCCACGTCACCGACCTCGTCCGCGCGCATGTTGCGGCGCTCGAGTATCTCTACGACGGCGGTAAGTCGGACGTGTTCAACTGCGGCTATGGCCGTGGCGCTTCCGTGCTGGAGGTCATCGAGACGGTCAAGCGCGCCTCGGGTGTCGACTTTCCGGTGCATCTGGCCCCGCGCCGTGCGGGTGATCCGGCGGCGCTGGTGGCGGGTGCGGATCGCATCCGCGAGGTGTTGGGCTGGGTGCCGGAGCACGCCAATTTGGACGAGATCGTCGCCCATGCGTTGGCGTGGGAGGGGCGGCTGGTGGCGGGCAAGCAGGTGGCGATGGCGGGGTAGTGGATCATCGCGCCGGTCGAGCGCATACACTTTCGGAAGTCGCGGACGTGGACGTCATCTGCGCTCTTGGGGCCAATCCATGAGCTCCGCCCCTCGACGTCACCCGGTCGTCTCGCACACGCGGGGTGAGGCGGCACCTGCCCCCGAGCGGTCGGAGTGTCGGAGGCCGAGCAACCGATCCTGTGAACGGGTGCAGCGCAGGGCTGCGCAACCTGCTGGGGAATGGAAGTAGAGGCCGGCATTGGAGTGAGTGCTTTGAACATTCGTTCCGTGTCGAACCGGAAACTTCGCCTGTTCGTATTCATTATTGTCGCAACGTATACGGCGGCTTTGCTTTGGCTCACGATCTCGACGTCGAAGGACCTGTTTTCGTCAATTCCCTCCATGGCCAGATCGATTGCCCAGCAGTTTCTAGGTATCGCCATCCTCCCTTACATCATTTGCATCGTTCCTGCGTTTGTGTTGGCCCTGGCCAATCGTCGCCTTTCGTTCGCATTCGCGCTTTGCGGTATTGCTGTTCCATTGTACTTTGTGGTCGGATTCTTCGTCGCCTGAACATTTGGCGAGACGACATTGACAGGGAACCGATCGACGGTTCCAGCCGGCGGCACTGTTCGCCGGCGACGTTTGAGCCCGAAGGCGATAAGGTCGAGGCCGGGAACCACACGTGCGGGTGCCATGTCGAGCAAGTTTGGCAGGCAGGTTTCGATTGTTCTGAGGGTCGTCCTCTGGCGGCTGGCGGCGCTGATGGTTGTCTGTAGCATCAGCGTGGCGTTGTGGCTGATGTCGCTTGGGCAGGCCCCCCCTTTGCCGCCTGGCCAGGCGGATGAAGATCAATCGTCGGAGACGGAAAGTGGGGTCACCTGGGTGCCCGGTGTTGGCAACAAGGTGTTCGGAAACTGCACCCGCATTCTATCCATCGACGGCGGCGGCGTGCGCGGGCTGGTGCCCGCCTTGATCCTCGCCGAGATCGAGCGCCGGACGGGCCGTCCCCTCTTCCAGCAGTTCGATCTGATCGCCGGCGCCTCGACGGGCGCCATTCTGGCCCTCGGGTTGACTCGGCCGAGCAATGCCGACGCGCGGCGAGCCGCCTTCTCGGCGCCAGACCTTGTTCGACTGTACCGTGAGCAATCGGCGCGCATTTTTCCGCGCTCGTTCGCACTGCTGCGAAACTTGCGGCGCGTGTTTCGTCCAAAATTCAGTCCAGGCGACGTCGAGGACATCTTTGCCGCGAATTTCGAGGATGTCCGGTTGATCGAGGCGCTGACCAATGTGGCGGTTCCCGCCTACGACATCGAGGAAAACCGGCGTCTTTGGTTCCGCAGCATTTCCTCAGCCCACGGCGATGTGCTGATGGCCGACCTGGTGCGCGGGGCAACGGCGGCGCCGACATTCTTCCCGCCGGTACGATTTTCGGTGCCAAGGCGTGTGTCGGCGAAGGGTCATGTCGCCCTTGTCGACGGCGCGCTGTTTGCCAACAATCCGTCACAGGATGCCCTGTTGTTCGGCCGCCAGCTGCGTCAGCAAGGCGACCAAAGCGTGCTTCTCATATCCTTGGGGACCGGTAGACTGGCGCGAAAGAATTCGTTCGAGGCGGCGTGGGGCTGGGGCGTTCTGGGTTGGATGAACCCACTTCTCGACATCGCCTTCTCCGACCCAGGCATCGATGAGCTGGTCAGCCGAGATCTGGAAGGGCGGGGAAATTATTTCCGCCTGCAACTCGACCTCGGGACGATCCCCGTCGAGCTGGACGATTCATCCCCCGAGGCGGCGCAGCGGCTCGAGGCGAGCACGGTGCTATTCATCCAACAGCAAGAAGACCAGATCGGCAGCATCGTGTTCGAGCTTTCGTTGCCGCGTGCCCCCGATTGCGTTTTGCCGCTCGGCGCCGACTACGAGCGTCCCGATGGCCCCCGGAGCCGTGAAAACTCGGCCGATGCGAATTAGGTCGGCCGACCCTCGAACCCCCCGCCTCCCTCTTGACACGATGACGGCCTAACGGCGCGGTCGGTGGTGGCCGGGGCGAATCGCGGCTCGCCCGGAACGAGTGGAGCCGTGGGGCATGACCTCTCAGAGACCGGCGTGCAAAACGTCTCAACCCTCCGCGCCAGCGGTGTTTTTGCCTTCTCCCATGGGGAGAAGGTGGCCCAACGGGCCGGATGAGGGGGTACGCTCTCTCTCAAGGAAAAAGGTCCGAACGCACGACCCAGTGGGCAGACCTTCTTCTTGCTTCGCCGCCTTACCCCCTCTCCCGCCTGACGGCAC